>NZ_JBIRTN010000019.1:0-190848 GCF_044334705.1 Streptomyces sp. NPDC020731 | reverse complement strand
CGCCTCACAGCCGAGCCGGGCGGGGTCCGGTGCGTGCGGCCGCGAGGCGGAGGAGGGAGTCGACGCGGAGCGTCGAGGACCGACGACGACGCCGCGGAGGTGCGTGCCGGACCCCGCCCGGCTCGGCAAGATCCAAACGACATCTCCCAGGTCCCGTCGTCACATTCCCGCCGTCCGCCCGGAGAGCGGGCCCTGCGGCATCGGGTACGTGCCTCCGGCGTGCCCGGCCCTGGCCCTCGTACCGGTCGTGCCCGGGTCGGGGCCCGGTGCGGCGAGAAGGCGTGCACGGCGTCGCGGGGCGGGCGGGAATCCGACGACAGGGCCCAGGGCATCCCGCGGTCAGTGGTGGGCGTGGGCGACGGCGTGGCCCTTGCCGCGGCCGATCATCCACTTGTTCACCGGTGTGGTGACCGCGAACGCCACGGCGAAGCCGCCGATCAGCGCCGACCAGAACAGCCCGTCCGACAGCTGCGCGTCCATCGCGCCCGGTGTCAGGGCGATGATCGCGTTGTCGACCAGCTCCATCACCGCGATGGAGACCGTGTCGGCGGCCAGCGCCACCTTGACCGCGGCCCGCAAGGACAAGCCCGCGCGCACCACCGCGAAGAGCGTGAAGGAGTAGCCGAAGACGAAGGCGAGGACGATCGCGAGGATCATGGTCGGTACGTCGCCCCACAGCAGGGCCGTGCCGACGACCATGCCGAGGATCTCGCCGACGGCGCACCCGGTCAGGCAGTGGAGCGTCGCTTTCGCCGCCATCGCCCACGACGCGTGGCCGTGCCCGGTGTCGGTGTGACGTGTGCTGTGGTCCATGGCCTTCATCCCCGTTCGGCGTCCCGGGCGGCCGACGCCGGCCCACCGGGAGCAACATATACCCCTAGGGGGTATATTCCCAAGAATGCCGCGGCCGCGTGGACGGCCTCGTGCCCCGGCGGGCCGGAAGCGTCGCTCCGGACGGCGGGATCGCCGGCCGTCCGTCCGGGGCCCGCCGGAGAGCCGGGCTCAGTTGCCCACGCCGAGGTCGGCCATGAACACGGCCGGGTAGCGGTCGCCGCGTGCCGCGCCCCGCGGTACCGCCTTCTCGATCTCCGCGAGGTCGTCCGCGGTGAGGCCGAGGGCCGCCGCGGGCAGCGCCTCGGTCAGCCGCTCGCGGGTGCGGGGGCCGACCAGCGGCACGATGTCCTCGCCCTGTGCGGCGACCCAGGCGATGGCCAGCTGGGCGACGGTGCACCCCTTCGCCTCGGCGACCCGGCGCAGGGCCTCCACGAGGGCGAGGTTGTGTTCCACGTTACCGCCGGAGAACCGGGGACTGAGCGCCCGGTGGTCACCCGTGCCGGCGCCACGGCCGGCGGACCAGTGGCCGGAGATGAGGCCGCGGCCGAGGACGCCGTACGCGGTCAGTCCGACGCCGAGCTCCCGCAGCGTGGGCAGGACGTCCGCCTCGACCGCGCGTGAGATCAGCGAGTACTCGATCTGCAGGTCGGCGACGGGGTGCACGGCGTGCGCCCGGCGGATCGTCGCCGCGTCGACCTCCGAGAGGCCGAGATGCCGTACGTACCCGGCGTCGATCAGCTCCTTGATCGCGCCCACCGTCTCCTCGATCGGTACCGCCGGGTCCAGCCGCGCGGGACGGTAGATGTCGATGTGGTCGGTGCCCAGCCGGGTCAGCGAGTAGGCGAGGAAACTCTTCACCGCCTCGGGGCGGCCGTCGTACCCGCCCATGGTCGGAGTCGGGCCGCTCAGCATGCCGAACTTGACGCTCAGCCGGTAGCTGTCCCGGTCGCGTCCGCGCAGGGCCTCGGCGAGCAGCAGCTCGTTGTGGCCCATGCCGTAGAAGTCGCCCGTGTCGATCAGCGTGACGCCGGCCTCCAGCGCGGCGTGCACGGTGGCGATGCTCTCCGTGCGGTCGGCCGCGCCGTAGGCACCCGACATGCTCATCGCGCCCAGGCCCAGCGCGGAGACGGCCGGTCCCTTGCTTCCCAGAATGCGTGTCCGCATCGTGTTCTCCCTCGTGGTCGGTCCGTCACCCACCTTGCGCCGGTGCCGTGGCCACCGGGAGCGGAGCGTTCATCATGGGAGAGCCGCTCCCTGGATCGGCGGGTGCGCCGCGAGGGACCATGAGGTCATGCAACGTGAGGAACTCGCCGACTTCCTGCGCCGCCGCCGTGAGGCGATCCGCCCGGCCGACGTCGGCATCACCGACGGCCCCCGACGCCGTACCGCCGGTCTGCGCCGGGAGGAGGTCGCGATGCTGGCGGGCATGTCGGTGGACTACGTCGTACGCCTCGAACAGGGCCGCAGCAGCCAGCCGTCGACGCAGCTGCTCGTCGCGCTGGCCCGTGCGCTGCGCCTGTCCGACGACGAGCGCGACCACCTGTTCCATCTGGCCGGTCACCGGCCCCCGCCCGCCGACGGAGTGGCCCGGCTCGCCCGGGCGGGCCTGGTACGCATGCTCGACCTGCTCGGCGACACGCCGGCCCTGGTCCTGTCCGAGCTGGGGGAAGTGCTGGCGCAGAACCGGGCGTCCGTTCTGCTGATGCGCGATCTCACCGGTTTCTCCGGCGACCGCCGCTACATCGTCTATCGCTGGTTCACCGAACCGGCCGCGCGCGCCGTCGGCCCGGCCGAGGAAGAGGAGTACTACGCCCGTCAGCTCGTGGCCGATCTGCGCGCGGTCGCCGGGCGCCGGGCCGGCGACTCCACGGTCACCGGACTCGTCGAACGGTTGCGGGACGCGAGCGCGCACTTCTGCCGGCTCTGGGCGGAGCACGAGGTGGCGGTCCGGCGGGCCGACCGAAAAACGTTTCTGCATCCACGGGTGGGCCGCGTGCTGATGGACTGCGAGACCCTGGTCACCCCCGATCAGGGACAGCAACTGCTGGTGCTCACACCGGCGGACGCCGAGGCCCGCGAGCGGCTGGAGCTGCTGCGCGTGCTCGGCAGCGAGGAGTTCCCCACGAGCACGCCCCGCTGAAGCGGCCGGCACGCCGACCCGGCCCGGGACACGGAACAATACGGTTGAGGCCCGCCGTGAGCGCCGGAGAGGATGCTGCGCATGTTCTCGCGCAGAAACCGCCGGCCCACCTCCCCGGACCTGTCCGAGGCCTGGGAGTGTCTCGACACGGGCGACGTTCCCGGCGCGCTCCGCCGGCTGCGGCAGGCCGACTCCGCTCCCCTCGATCAGGTCGCCCTCGTCGTCGGGCGGGCCGCCCGGGCGGCCGGGTTCGACGACCTCCGTGAGGCGGCCGCGGCGCTGGCCGCGCGTCCCGGCCGGGCCCGCACGCTGTACGACTACGGGTACGCGTGCGTGGAACGCGGCGTGTCCTACCTGGCGGTCCCCGCCCTGCGCGAGGCGTTGCGGCTGGCCCCGGACTCCCTCGCGGTGCTGCGGGAACTGGTGTCGGCGTACGAGGACGAGGGCCGGCACCGCGACGCCGCCGACGCGCTGCTGGCGCACGCGGACGGCCTCGCCGACTGGCCCGACCGCCATCTGCTGGTCCTCAACGCCGTCCTGGCCGGTGACCTGGGGCTGGCCCGGCGTCAGCACGCACTGCTGCCCGCCCCCGACGACGCCATGTGGCTGGAGGCGCGGGACCGGCAGAACCGCGTCCTGGAGCGCGCCACGAGCGCCGGCGGGGCCGGCCCGCTGGACCACGCGGACCTGCGGGGCTGGCAGTACGTGATGGGCGGCACCGTACTCGGCACGCTGTCCCCGTACGGGTACGACGCCGGGATGACCGGCCGGTACGCCTGGATCCAGGACACCCACGGCCAGTGTCTGCTCGGCCTGCTGCGGCTGCGGTCGGTGCTCGCCGCCGCCGATGTACGACCGCGCTCGGTGTCGCTGCTGCCGGACCGCGGGAGCAGGATCCTGGGCCTGGCCGCCGCCGACGTGCTGGACCTGCCGGCCGAGCCCTACGAGGCCGGCCGGCGGGACACCGTCGTCGTCGCCCACGACCTCGGCGCGACCGCCGACGAGCAGGAGGGCCCGCGCGTACTGGAGCAGCTCCGGCACCGGACGCCGGGACAGGTGCTGCACGAGCACGCCTCCCGTTGGACCGACCCGCCGGCCGTCACGGCCGACAGTGTCACGCTGCTCCACCAGTCGGCCGTGGCCCCGTGGGCCGCCGGCCTCCGGCAGAGCGCCGACGGGGGCGTGGAGCCCGGGGAGCCGGACGAGCGGCCGGAGGCGGAGATCGCCGCGGAGATCGTGGGCGCCGACCCGACACCGGACGAGGGCGACGGGCAGACGCCCGCGGATCCGGTCGAACGGCTCACGGACTTCGTCTCGGCCGTCCGCGGCACATGGCTGCGAGGAGACCGGGACCGCCTCCGGTCCTCCGGCCCGGTGGGCAGTTCACGCTTCCGCTGACCGGGCCCGGTCCGGTCAGCGGGCCCGGTCGGTCGGCCGGATCAGGATCTCGTTGACGGCGGCGTGGCCGGGCTGGGTGACCGCGTACAGGACCGCGTTCGCGATGTCCTCGGGCCGCGGGCCTGGCGCCGCTACCTCGAACTCGCCTTCGACGGCCTGTTCGCCGTCGACGCCCGCACGCTGCCGCACCGGACGCCCACCGCCCGCACCTCACCGACCCCCGTCAGTCCGGCTGACCCGCGGGCGGCTCGTCACCGCCCCCGACATGGCGGAGGCAGGAGGTGACGACCACGAAGGGCCACAGGGACTGAAGGGCCGTCACCACGCGTTCGGCGACGCCGACCGCGCCCTGGCGGTGCAGCTCGAGGAGGAACCACGTGGCGCCGGTGACCATCAGGGCGGTCGCCGCGGCCGAGGCCGCCGGCCGCAGCGCCCATGGACCGGCACCGCCGTCGGTGGCCAGCAGCGGCCACAGGGCCAGAAACGCGAATCCGACCGCGGCCACCGAACCGTGGCGCAGGGACCCCCCACTGCTCGGCGTCGGCAGCAGCGCCACCACCAGCGCCGTCACTCCGCCACCGGCCAGCGCCACGCGTCCGGCCGTCGCCGCCGCCCGCAGCCCCCAGGCGGTGAGCAGGTGGCAGACGCCCAGCGCCAGCAGCGCGGCGGTCATCACCCAGGACCCCGCGGCTCCGTAGGCCGCCAGGACGCTGATCGTCTGGGTGGCGGGATCGTAGGCAGGGCCCTCCAGTGACGCCGCGATCATCCAGCCCGCGATCAGCAGGACAGGCGCACACCCCGACGAGAACAGGGCCCATCTGGGAACAAGTAACATCGAACCACCATAGAACGCTCCCAACCGTCCCTCAGCGGGCATACAGGGGATGAGGCGCGCCGGGCCGGCGCGTAAGGTGAGTGCCGTCGATCCGGATCACGCGGAGGGATCACCCATGGGTACGGTCACCACCCCCGACGGCACGACCATCTTCTACAAGGACTGGGGTCCGCGCGACGGGCAGCCGATCGTCTTCCACCACGGCTGGCCGCTCAGCGCCGACGACTGGGACAACCAGATGCTGTTCTTCCTGTCCCGGGGCTATCGCGTGATCGCTCACGACCGGCGTGGTCACGGACGCTCCAGTCAGACCTCGACCGGCCACGAGATGGACACCTACGCCGCGGACGTGGCGGCGCTGACCGGCGCCCTCGATCTCCGGGGGGCCGTACACGTCGGGCACTCGACCGGCGGCGGAGAGGTCGTGCGGTACGTCGCACGGGCCGAACCCGGCCGGGTCGCGAAGGCGGTGCTGGTCGGCGCGGTGCCCCCGGTCATGGTCAAGTCCGAGAGCAATCCCGGCGGTCTGCCGATCGACGTCTTCGACGGGTTCCGCGCGGCCCTGGCCGCCAACCGCGCGCAGTTCTTCATCGACGTGCCGTCGGGTCCGTTCTACGGGTTCAACCGGCCCGGCGCGGAGGTCTCCCAGGGGCTGATCGACAACTGGTGGCGGCAGGGCATGACAGGAGCGGCAAACGCCCACTACGAGTGCATCAAGGCGTTCTCGGAGACCGACTTCACCGAGGACCTCAAGCAGATCGACGTCCCGGTCCTCGTCGCGCACGGCACCGACGACCAGGTCGTTCCCTACGAGGACTCCGCGCCGTTGACGGTCGAGCTGCTGAAGCACGGCACCCTGAAGTCCTACGAGGGGTACCCCCACGGCATGCTGTCGACCCATCCGGATGTCCTCAACCGCGACATCCTGGAATTCGTCAAGTCCTAACGGGACCCGGTCACGCGGATGGCGCCGAAGGCGCACTCGCCCCGGCCGGTGTTCACGTCCCCGCCGGCACCGGCCGGCGCAGCAGATAGCCGGCCGCGGCCACGACGAGGGCTCCCATGCAGGCGATGAACACCAGCCCCGCGCCCTCCAGGCCCATCGGGCCGGTCAGCAGCCCCACACCGATGACCGGCACCGAGATGCCCAGGTACGCCACCACGAACAGCGTCGAGATCACCGCCGCGCGCCGGTCCGACGGGGACGCCTCGCTCACGGCGGACAGCGCCCCGCGGAACGCGAGCCCCTGACCGAACCCTCCGGTGAGCGCGCTCAGCACCACCAGCGTCAGCAGGTCCCAGTGCAACGCGCCCGCGAGCAGCGCCAGCCCGGCGAGGAGTCCGGCACACCCCAGCGGCAGTGACCGGCGCACGCCGACCTGGCCGGCGGCCAGCTGCCCGCCGGTCGAGGAGAAGAAGGCCAGCGCCACCACCAGCCCGCTCACTGCGTGATCGGTCACGTCCAGGGACTGCGCGAGGAAGGCCGGGCTGACGGAGGTGAACACGCCGAACAACGCGAAACCCACGAACGAGGCGGTCGCCGCCGGGCCGAACACCGGCCGCACCCGCGCCGGCACCCCCGGCCGCTGCGGCCGTACGGTGGTCAGCGGGCGGCGCTCCGCCACGGTCTCCGGAAGCCGCAGCAGGACGGCGGTGGAGCAGGCGACCAGGGCGAGGTGCACGGCGAACGGCAGATACAGCGGCCAGGGCGCGTACTCGGCGAGGACCCCGGCGAGCAGGGGGCCGCAGCCGAGGCCGCCCATGTTGACGGCGGTGGCGACGAAGGTGGCCCGGGAGGTTCCGCCGGGCGGCGCCGACTCCATGACGTAGGCCGTGGCGGCGCCGGTGAACAGTCCGGCGGAGAGCCCGGAGAGCAGCCGTCCGGCGTACAGCCAGCCCAGGCCCGTGGCGCACAGGAAGCAGACGGCGCTCGCGGCCGCGCAGCCCAGGCCCCACCGCAGCACCGGACGCCTGCCCACGGCGTCCGAGGCGTTGCCCGCCAGCAGCAGCACACCGATGACCGCGAAGGCGTACACGGCGTACACGACGGTGACCGTCAGCTCGGAGAAGCCGAACTTCTCCTGGTACAGGGGGTAGAGCGGGGTCGGCAGCGTGGTGCCGGTCATGCACACCGCGAACACCGCACCGCCGAGCAGACACACCCGCCATCCGCGGCGATCACCGGCCATGTCCCGACGCTAACGCCTCACCCGGCCGCGGTCCTCTTCCGGCACGCCACCGGGAATCACTGGCCGCCCAGGCCGGTCGTCGCCACCGACTTCACGATGTGCCGCTGGAAGAAGACGAACACCAGCACCAGAGGCAGCGCGGCCAGCACCGAGGACGCCATCGTCTGCGCGTAGTTGACGCCGTAGGCGTCCTTCACGGCGGTGATGCCGACCGGCAGGGTCATCAGCGCCGGATCGGACGTGGACACGAACGGCCACATGAAGTTGTTCCACGCGCCGATGAACACGAAGATCGACACCGCGGCGAGCATGGGGCGGGACAGCGGCAGCATCACCGACCAGAAGACGCGTGCGTGACCGGCGCCGTCGATGCGGGCGGCTTCCTCCAGCTCGCGCGGGATGGTGTCGAAGTGCTTCTTCAGGATGAAGACCATCACCGGCGCCACCGTCTGGGGCAGGATCACCGCCGCGTAGGTGTCCACGAGGTCCAGGGTGAGCATCTGCTGGAACCAGGGGACGATCAGCAGCTGCGGCGGTACGAGGATCGACGCCATGGTGACGGTGAACAGCCACCGGCGGCCGCGGAAGACCGTGCGGGAGAAGGCGTAGCCGGCCATCGCGGACACGGCCACGGTGATGACGGTGACGGCCGCGGCGATGAAGAAGCTGTTCAGCATCCACAGCGGCAGGTCGCCGCGCTCGATCACGGTGCGGAAGGCGTCCAGGGTGAAGCCGCCCTGCGGCCAGATCCAGTGGACCGGGTCGCTGGCGTCCTGCTCGGACTTGAACGCCGTGAGCACCGCCCAGGCCATCGGCAGCAGCCAGAGCAGCGCCATCACCGCGAGGGCCGCCAGGGCCAGGGCGCGGGACAGCCGGCTCGCGCCGAGGGTGAGGTTGGGTCCGCGCTGCGGGGCCGGCCGGTTCCGATGGGCCCGGCGCGCGGCGGGGAGCGGGGAGACCGTGCGGCGCGCGGGCCGTGTCGGTACGTCGATGGAGGTCATGTCACTTCTCCCTGCGGCGAAGGGCGACGAACTGCACGGCGGAGGCGAGGACGATGAGGGCGAAGAAGACGTAGCTGACGGCGGAGGCGTAGCCGAGGCGGTAGCCGGTGAAACCCATGTCGTAGAGGTACTCGACGACGGGGCGGGTGGAGCCGTTGGGCCCGCCCTTGGTGAGCAGGTACACCTGGTCGAAGACCTTCAGCGAGGCGAGTACCTGCAGCACCGTGACCACGCCGATGATGCGCCGCAGTTGCGGGAGCGTCACGTGCCACAGCCGCCGCCAGGCGCCCGCTCCGTCCAGGGCCGCCGCCTCGTACAGGTGGTCGGGCACGGCTTGCAGCGCCGCGAGGAACAGCAGGAAGTTGAAGCCGACGGTCCACCACAGGGTGGCGATCACGATGGCGTACAGGGCGACGGACTCGTCGCTGAGCCAGGCGTAGCCGTCCAGCCCGACCGCCTGCAGCAGGTGGTTGTAGAGGCCGAGGTCCGGCTGGTACAGCCAGAGCCACAGCAGGCCGATCACACCGACCGGCAGCAGGTAGGGGGCGAAGAACGCGAGCCGCCACACCCACTGCCCGGGCAGTCCGGTGTACACCAGCAGGGCCATGGCGAGGGCGACGGCCACCAGGGGCACGGTGGAGACGACGGTGAACCACACGGTGTGCCACATCGAGCGCCACATCTCGGCGTCGCCGAGGGCCTCCGTGTAGTTGTCCAGCCCGATGAAGGACGGGTCGTGGGCGGAGAGCGAGGTGTCGGTGAGGCTCATCCAGACGCCCTGGGCCAGCGGCCAGAGCATGAAGAAGGCGAACAGGACGAGGAACGGCAGGGCGAAGAGCAGCCCCGGCGGGAGGACGCGGCGCAGTCTCGCGGCGCGTCCGGTGGCGGTCCGGTCGGCGCGCGGCCGGCCGGGGGAAGCGAGTGGGGTGGACATCTGCTGCCTCCTTCGCGGCGGCTCAGGCCGGACTGGGCTGGGACAGGGCGGTGTTGATCCGCTCGATCATGGCGCGGGCCGCCCGGTCGGGCGCCAGGCCGTCGAGCATCGACTGCTGGAGCACCTGCGACATGGAGTTCTGGAAGTCGGAACCGGCTCCCGCGAACCAGACGGCGGGGTCGAGCACCACATGGTCGGCCGCCACCGCGTACCGGGCCTGCGGCTCCAGTCGCGCGTAGGCCCCGGTACGGGTCACCGGCTGGTACGCCGGGATGTGACCGGCCTTCGCCCAGGTCTGGCCGGCCTTGAGGATCGCGGCCACCGCCCGGTGGGTGCGCCTGCGGTGTGCCTCGTCGGGGTCGGGGCGGCGCGGCAGCACGAAGGAGTGGGAGTCGGCGTAGACCGCGGGGGTGCCGAACACCGTGGGGAAGGGCGCCGCACCGATCTCCGGGTCGGCGGCCCGGAAGGTGCCGAGCTCCCATTCGCCGGAGAGGATCATCGCGCTCCGGCCGTTGGTGAAGTCGGCGAGGGCCGCCGGGTAGTCGAGGCGGCGCGGGTTGGCGCGTCCGTCGACCAGTTTCTGCATGAAGGCGATGACCTCGGTCATCGCGTCGAGGTCGGCGGTGACCGTGCCGCCCACGGGCAGGTCGAAGTCGTTCCCGGTCTGCCGGTAGAGCCCGTAGAACAGCCGCCAGCCCTGCGCCGTGTCGTTGACGTAGCCGAAGGAGATCCCCTGTTTCCCGGAGGCCTTGGCGAGTTCCCGGCCGGCTTCGAGGAACCGCTCGGGTGTGGAGAAGGCGTCCTGGTCGAGGCTGCCGTCGCCGGTCAGCAGTCCGGCCTTGCGGACGGGGTCCGGGTGGAAGAAGACGATGAACGGGTGGGTGTCCAGCGGTACGGCGAACGTCCGGTCCTCGTACTGGGTGCGGCCCCACACCGCTTCGGCGAAGTCCTGCTCACGGACGCCGAATTCGGCCAGCAGGCCGGTGTCCCAGGGGTCGAGCAGTCCGAGCGGCGCGTAGCCCGCCAGGCGCGACATGTGGGAGATGGCGACGTCCGGGCCGCGCCCGCCGGCCGAGGCCATGGCGAGCTTGGTGTAGTAGGGCGTGCCCCATTCCAGTACGGTCCGCTCGACGCGGGTGCCGGACATGTCGGGTCGTGCGATGTCGATCAGTTCGTCGAGCAGTGCGCCGTCGGCGCCGCTGAAGAGGTCCCACATGCGCACGGTGCGCGGGTCCGACGAGGCCGCGGCGGAACCGCAGCCGGCGAGGGCTCCGCCGCCGAGGAGTACGGCGGCGGAGGCCAACGAGGCACGGAGCAGGCCGCGTCGGGACGGCGCGGCGCGGGTGCCTTCCGGCCCGGCGGAGGCGGCCCGTGGGCCAGGCAGGTCGACCATGGCACTACCTTTCTCTACATCGATGTACATCGCCGCCGGACGCTGCGGACGGCATGCCGTGGGGAGGGTGCCCGGTTCCGGTCGTCCACCGGGCGGCCGGGTGCGGTGCTGTCAGCCGGCGGACTCGCAGGCGGCCGTGCGCTGCTGGACGCGGCGCAGTACGGCGGTGTCGAACTTCTCGCCGCGGTCGAAGCCGTAGAGGCCGTTGCGCTCCTGGAAGACGTCGGTGAGCTGCGTGTAGCAGTAGCCGAACATGTCCGGGTCGTCGAGCAGGACGTCCACCAGCCCGGTGAAGCGGGCCAGGAACTCCTCGGTGCTGCGCGGCCGTTCACCGTAGCCCCAGGAGGCTTCCCGCTCGTCGCCGGCCGCGGTCGCGGCGACGGCCGCGTCCCACCAGATGCCGCCGAACTCGCTGCAGAAGTAGGGCTGTCCGCGATAGGGCACGGACCAGTCGCGGCCGTCGGGGGCGGTGTTGACGTACGGGCGGTCCTCGGCGAGTCCGGCCATGGTCTCGGCGAAGGCCCGCGGCTCCTGCTCGTAGCAGTGCGAGTCGTAGACGTCGGTCTCCGCCACACGGTGGGCGTAGCCGGAGGCGTCGATCACCGGGCGGCTGGGGTCGGCCTGCTTGGTGGCCAGGAACATCGCCCGGGTCACGTCGTCGAGCGGGGTGATCCGGTCGTGCAGGTTCTGGTACGTCTCGTTCAGCGGGCACCAGCCGATGACCGACGGGTGGGAGTGGTCGCGTTCCAGGGCTTCCAGCCACTGGGCGACGTAACTGGCGTCGGGGCGCTGGTTGTCGTCGCGGACTCCGGTCTCGCAGCCCCAGTCGCCGAACTCGCCCCACACCAGGTAGCCGAGGCGGTCGGCGTGGTAAAGGTAGCGCTCCTCGAACACCTTCTGGTGCAGCCGGGCCCCGTTGAAGCCGGCCCGCAGGCCCAGCTCGATGTCGCGCACGAGGTCGGCGTCGGTGGGGGCGGTCATCAGGCCGTCCGGGTAGTACCCCTGGTCGAGCACCAACCGCTGGAACACCGGCTCACCGTTGATCAGCACCCGCTTGCCGTGGAGGGCGACCGACCGCAGTCCCGCGTACGACGTCGCCTCGTCGACGACCCCGCCCGCCGCGTCGAGGAGCTGGAAGCGCAGGTCGTACAGGTGGGGGTCGGCCGGCGACCAGGTGCGCAGCCGGTCCTCGGGCACGGTCAGCACCAGCCGGGGGCACAGGTCGAGGTCGGCGCGGGCGGAGGCGGACACGACCTCGCCGCGCTCGTCCGTGAGGACCGCCCGCACCCGGTGGCCCGGCAGGTTGCCGGTGACCGGGAGGTCGATGTGGAAGGAGCCCGAGCCCAGGTCGGGAGTGATCCGCGGGCGCTTGAGGCGGGCCGTGGCCGGCACCGGTTCGAGCCACACCGTCTGCCAGATCCCGGTGGTCCGGGTGTAGTGGCAGTGGGTGTTGGCGTACCAGGTGGCCTGCTTCCCGCGGGCCTGCGGGCCGTGCCGGGTGTCACGGGCGCGGACCACGATCACGGCCTCCTCGCCGGGCGCGGCCGCCCCGCGCAGTTCCGCGGTGAACGGGGTGAAGCCGCCGCGGTGACGGGCCACCTCGGTGCCGTTGACCCAGACGGTGGCGTCGTGGTCCACCGCCCCGAAGTGCAGCAGTACGTCGGAACCGGACCACTCGGCCGGGACGGTCACCGTGCGCCGGTACCAGACGGCCTCCATGAAGTCCGTGTCGCCGATTCCCGACAGTTCGGACTCGGGGCAGAAGGGCACGAGGATCTCGCCCGCGAGGTCGCGGTCGCGCAGTCCGCGCTCCAGTCCGCTGTCCCCGCGGTCCGTCTCGAACTGCCAGCGGCCGTTGAGGTTCAGCCACGCCTCGCGGACGAACTGGGGGCGGGGGTACTCCGGACGCGGGACGTCCAGGGGCAGGGGCGTGCTCATGCTGCTCCTCATCAGTGCAGGTGCGCTGTGTACGGGGTCATGCGACCACACGATTACATCGATGTAAATGGCGGCGGCGGAAAGTTTTCGACGCGGCGATTCACACCGCCCGCGGCCTGGCCCGCCGGAGCTGCCGTTACGATCCCGACAGGCAGCAGGAGGGATGAGAAGGGAAGCATGGGCAGGCCCAGGATCAAGGACGTCGCGGAGTACGCCGGCGTCTCGGCGAAGACGGTGTCGAACGTCCTCAACGACTACGAGCACGTCTCCGAGCAGACCCGGGCCGCGGTGCGGGAGGCCATCGACGCTCTCGGCTACCGGGTCAACATCGCCGGACGGCAACTGCGCCGGGGCCGTACGGGCATGATCGCGCTGGCCGTGCCGGACCTGGACGTCGCCTATTTCGCCGAGCTGGCCCGGCATGTCATGGCGGAGACCGAACGCCGGGGCAGCACCACGCTGCTGGTCGAGACCGGCGGACGGCACGAGAAGGAGCTGGCCGCGGTGCGCGGGTTCGACGCCCAGTTCACCGACGGCGTCATCCTCTCGCCGCTCGCCCTGCTCCCCCGCGACCTGGCCGACCGCGACATCCGGCTGCCGCTGGTGCTGCTGGGTGAGTGCAACCTGCCCGGCAGCGCCGACCATGTGGCGATCGACAACGTGACGGCGGCGCGCGAGGCGACCGAGCACCTGCTGGCGCGGGGCCGCCGCCGCATCGCGGTGATCGGCGGTGATCTGCACGGGTCGCGGAACACCAGCCGGCTGCGCACGGTCGGCCACCAGGAGGCCCTGGCCGCGGCCGGGGTGGCGCTGCCGGACGAACTGATCCTTCCCGTACCCGCGTTCCGCTGGGCCGACGGGGCCGCCGCCGCCCGTGCCCTCATGCGGCTGCCGGAGCGGCCGGACGCGATGCTCTGCCTCAACGACCACTTGGCGCTCGGAGCCGTGCGAGCCCTCCACGAGGACGGCTGGTCGGTGCCCAAGGACCTCGACGTGGTCGGGTTCGACGACATCGAGGCCACCCGGTTCAGCATCCCCACCGTCACCACCGTCGCCCCGGACAAACGTGGCATCGCGCGGCGGGCGGTGGAGCTGCTGCTGGACCGTATCGACGCGGGCGGACCGGGCACACCGGCGGTCGACGAGACGGCGGGGCACCGGCTGATCGTGCGGGAGAGCTCGGGAGGATGAGGGCCGGGCCGCTCGGGCCATGGGTGCCGCCGTGTCCGCGGACCGCGACGGTGGACGACGGCCGGCCCGCGGGACGACACTTCCGGTGACGGCGCCCGCCGGTCCGACGAGGCCCGCGGGGCCGTTCTCGACACGTCCCTGTTCACGCCTTGTCAGTGTCACGGAACGGCATGTATAACGTTGTAAAACTTGAGCCCAGCGGCTCGGCGCACGACTCATGGTGACGGCACGCATCCGCACCGGCCAACCGAGTCGGGCCGCTCACGAAGGGATTGCCGTGCGGGTCAGCCTCAAGGACGTCGCCGCGCACGCGGGGGTCTCCATCAAGACCGTCTCCAACGTGGTGAACAACTACCAGCACGTCACCCCGGCCATGCGCGAGCGTGTCCAACGGTCCATCGACACGCTCGGCTACCAGCCCAACCTCGCGGCCAGGCACCTGAGGAAAGGGCGTACGGGCATCATCGCGCTCGCCCTGCCCGAGCTCGGGAACCCCTACTTCGCCGAACTGGCCGCCTCCGTCATCGACGCCGCGTCCGAGCACGACTACATCGTGCTGCTCGACCACACCGGGGGCCTGCGCGAGCAGGAGCTGCTGGTGAGCCAGGGCTTCCGGGCCCGGGTCATCGACGGACTCATCCTCAGCCCCATCGAGCTGGAGACCGAGGACCTGCGCGACCGCGCCCAGGACGTGCCGCTGGTCCTGCTCGGCGAGCGGGACTACGACCTGCCGTACGACCACATCGCCATCGACAACGTGGCCGCGGCCCGCGCCGCCGTCCGGCACCTGATCGGTCTGGGGCGCCGGGAGGTGGCGTTCATCGGGGCCCGGCGCGGACGCAGCGAGCCCGCACAACTGCGCGTGCGCGGCTGGCGCGAGGAACTGACCGCCGCGGGGCTGTCGGCCGACGAGGGGCTCGTCGCCGCCACCGACGGCTGGGGACACGCCGACGGGGCGCTGGCCATGAACCACATCCTGGACAGCGGACGGCGGCCCGACGCGGTGTTCGCCTACAACGACCCGATGGCGATCGGTGCGATGCGGGTGCTGCACGAGCGGGGGCTGCGGGTACCTGAGGACATCGCCGTCGTCGGCTTCGACGACGTGATCGAGGGACGCTTCGGGGCGGTGACGCTCACGTCCGTGTCGCCGGACAAGGCCGCCATCGGCCGGCTGGCGGTGGAGTCGGTGCTCGCCCGCCTCAACGACCGGGCGCCGGAACCACGCCGGATCTGGGCGGACTACCAACTCGCCGAGCGGGAGAGCACGCTGGGGCGGCCCGCGGCGGGCAAGGCGACGGACGCCTGAGACGCCGGCGGCGCCCGTCCGGTCGGGTCACGGGGCACCCCGGGAACGTCCTCGGCTTCGAACCCGTGCCCGGGGCCGCGTCGCGTAAGCCCTCGCGCCGGCGGCGCTTGCGACCCGCCTGCGGCGATGTGGGTCGCGACGGCCGACACGCCGATGCCCTTGCGCGGGGCGCACCGGACACGCCGGCCGGCGGCCGGGGGCGCGTCGCGGCGCCCGGAGGGCGACACGCCTGCGGAGCTGGCCGGCCTTGCGTGTCCCCGAGCGGCCGACACGCCGCGGCGTGCCCGGTCCGGCGCCTGTCGGGTGTTCTCGACGGGGGGCGCGGCCCGGCGTCGGCGGGATGCCGCCGCCCCCGCCCTCCCCCTCGCCCTGGGGGCACCTCCCAGGCCTTTGAGCCACTGGGGGCACGGCTGCCCGCAGCCGGCGGGGCCGGAGCCGGTCTCCCCCGGTGAACGCACCGTCCGTCCAGGGCACTTCGTGGTACGCGGCCGAGGCCGCGGGGCAAGCGCTTGCCGGGTCGGGCGGCGGCCCGGGTGCCGTGGGAGCGGGCCGTCGTCTCCCCGCCCCGTTCGCTTCGCACCTTGTGCGCAGGGGGTTTACAGCATCCTTCCAACGATGTAAAACCTCCTTGCGGCGCACCGGACGCCGCTTCGCACAGGGGGAGCAGCACCATGTCTGCGCGTCCTTCGGCTCCCCAGTTCCCTTTCAGCGTCACCCGGATCGGGGTCACCATGCAGCGCACCACTCACCGTTCTCTCCTTCTCACCCGTCCCGTGGTCGTGGCCTTGGCCGCCGCCGTGGCCCTGACCGCCACCTCCTGCGCCAAGTCGGAGGACGACGCTTCGGACAGCAAGAAGTCCCCGGCGGCCGCCGACGCCGGCCAGAAGGTCGTCACACCGAAGCCGGGCAGCAAGACCTGCGCCATCGACGCCTACGGCGGCGAGAAGGTCGATCTGAAGGACGCCACGGTCGGCTTCTCCCAGTCGGAGAAGGAAGCCAACCCGTTCCGCATCGCGGAGACGCAGTCCATCAAGGACGAGGCGGCCAAGAGAGGCGTCAAGCTGCTCACCGCCAACGCCCAGTCGCAGTTCTCCAAGCAGATCAGCGATGTGCAGGACCTCCTCGCCAAGGGCGCCGACCTGCTGGTGATCGCCCCGCTCAACTCCGACGGCTGGGACCCGGTCCTGCAGGCCGCCGCCGCGAAGAAGGTCCCGATCGTCACCATCGACCGCAAGATCAACGCCACGGCCTGCAAGGACTACGTCTCCTTCATCGCCTCGGACTTCGTCGAGCAGGGCCGCCGTGCCGCCGACCAGATGATCGAGGCCACCGGCGGCAAGGGTGAGGTCGCCATCCTGCTGGGCTCGGCCGGAAACAACGTCACCACCGAGCGCACCAAGGGCTTCAAGGAGCGTGTCGCCGAGAAGGCCCCCGATCTGAAGGTCGTCTTCGAGCAGACCGGTGACTTCACCCGTGAGAAGGGCCAGCAGGTCACCGAGCAGCTCATCCAGTCCAAGCCCGGTATCAAGGGCATCTACGCGGAGAACGACGAGATGGGCCTGGGCGCGGTGGCCGCGCTCAAGGGCGCCGGCAAGGAGGCCGGCGACATCGAGATCGTCACGGTCGACGGTACGCGCAACGCCGTCCAGGGCGTCGTCGACGGCTGGATCAGCGGCGTCATCGAGTCCAACCCGAGGTTCGGCCCGCTGGCGTTCCAGACGCTGGACACCTTCACCCAGGGCAAGGAAGTCCCCCAGGACATCGTGATCCAGGACAGCGCCTACAACGCCGACAACGCCGAGCAGGACCTCGGCAAGGCCTACTGACCCCGTTGCGGGGCCCGGCTCACCGGGCCCTGTCCGTCCGTCACCACTTTTCTTCCTGGAGGCACAGGTGGCTCCCCCCGCCGAAGTCCTCGCCGTCCGCGGACTGAGCAAGTCCTTCCCCGGCGTCCGGGCCCTGGACGACGTGGACCTGACCCTGCACCCCGGTGAGGTCCACGCCCTGATCGGCGAGAACGGCGCCGGCAAGTCGACTCTCATCAAGCTCCTCACCGGGGTGTACCGGCCCGACGCCGGTGACATCGTTTTCCAGGGCGGCAAGGTCTCCTTCGCCACCCCGCTGGAGGCCCAGAAGGCCGGGATCTCGACCATCTACCAGGAGGTCAACCTCATCCCGCTGCTGAGCGTGGCCCGCAATCTCTTCCTGGGCCGCGAGCCGCGGAACCGTTTCGGCCTGCTGGACTTCGCCCGCATGAACCGCGAGGCCGAGGAGACGCTGAGCGCCTACGGCGTCCGGGTCGACGTCCGCCGGCCGCTGCGCACCCTCGGTGTCGGCGCGCAGCAGATGGTCGCCCTGGCCCGTGCCGTGGCGAGCGAGGCCCGGATCGTCATCATGGACGAGCCGACCTCGTCCCTGGAACCGCGGGAGGTCGAGACGCTGTTCTCGGTCATCCGCCGGCTGCGCGACGGGGGCATCGCCGTCGTCTACGTCAGCCACCGCCTGGACGAGCTGTACGCCGTGTGCGACACGGTGACCGTGCTGCGGGACGGCCGTCGCGTGCACCACGGCCGGCTCGCCGACCTCGGCCGGCTCTCCCTGGTCTCCACCATGCTCGGCCGGGAGCTGGGCGAGGTCCGCCAGGAGGGCCTGACGAAGTTCACCGGCGGCCATCGCGCCACCGACACCCAACCCGTGCTGGAGGCACGCGAACTGACGGTCCCGCACCAGTTGCACGGCGTCTCCGTGAGCATCCGTCCCGGCGAGGTCGTCGGACTCGGAGGGCTGCTCGGTTCCGGACGCACCGAGACCGCGAAGGCCATCTCCGGCGCGTTGTCCACGAGTTCGGGCAACGTGACGGTGGCCGGGGTCCCGCTCCGCACCGGCTCCACCCCCGCGGCCATCAGGGCGGGCATCAGTCTGCTGCCGGAGGACCGCAAGAGCGAGGGCATCGTGCCCGGTCTGTCGGTCCGCGAGAACATCTCGCTGGCCGTCCTGCCCCGGCTCTCCCGCTTCGGCCTGGTCTCCGAGGCACGGGTCGACAGCATCGTGGACACCTTCATCGAGCGGCTGCGCATCAAGGCGTCCTCGCCGCAGCAGAAGGTCGGTGAACTGTCCGGCGGCAACCAGCAGAAGGTGCTGCTCGCCCGCTGGCTGGCGATGAATCCCAAGGTCCTGCTCCTGGACGAGCCCACCCGGGGCATCGACGTCGGGGCCAAGGCCGAGGTGCAGAAACTCGTGGACGAACTGGCCGCGGACGGCCTGGGCGTCCTGCTCATCTCCTCCGACCTGGAGGAACTGATCGAAGGGTCCGACCGCGTGGTCGTACTGAAGGACGGTGCGGTCGTCGGCGAGCTGACCGGCGACGAGGTCACCGAGGACAAGCTGATGCGCACCATCGCCGGGCACGCCCCGGAGAAGGACGCGGTCGAGGAGGCGGCCACCGATGGTTGAAGCCACCCTCAAGACCGTCCCGCTGGACAGGACCCGCGTCCTGCAGTGGCTGCAGACCTACGGCGTCTACGCCGGCGTGGCACTGCTGGTGATCGTCAACATCGCCGTCACCCCGCACTTCCTGTCCGCGGAGAACTTCCGCACCCAGGCCGTACAGGTCGCCCCCGTCATCATCGTCGCGCTCGGCATGGCCCTGGTCATCGGCACCGAGGGCGTCGACCTCTCGGTCGGTGCCGTGATGGCCCTCGCCGCCTCCGTGACGGCCCTCTACCTCGGCTACGGACTCCTGCCGGCGCTGCTCGTGGTGGCGGTGTTCGCCGCGGGCATCGGACTGGCCAACGGGGCGCTGGTCGCGTTCGTCGGGGTACAGCCGATCGTGGCGACACTGGCGCTCATGGTCGGCGGCCGGGGCCTCGCCCTGGTGCTGCTGCCGCAGCTGGAGGACCTGCGCAACCCCGCGCTGGCCTCCCTGGGCTCCGGCGACGTGCTGGGGATCCCGTATCTGATCCTGATCGCCGCCGTCCTGGCCCTGCTGGTGGCCTTCGTCGTCCGCCGCACCACCTTCGGACGGCAGCTCCTCGCCATCGGCGACAGCCGTCCCGCGGCGCAGCTCGCCGGGCTGCCGGTGCGCCGGGTGCTGATCGTGGTGTACGTCGTCTGCGCGCTGCTCGCCGCCGTGGCGGGCGTCCTCGCCACCGCACGGCTGGGGGCCAGCGACCCGACGTCGCTGGGCAATCTGATGGAGCTGTCCGCCATCACCGCCGTCGTGGTCGGCGGGACACCGCTGACCGGCGGCCGGGTGAACATCGCCGGCACCGTGGCGGGAGCCGTCCTCATCCAGCTGCTCACCGCCACCCTCATCAAGCACGATCTGCCGCCCTCGTGGACCCAGATCGCGCAGGCCATAGTGATCGTGTGCGCGGTCTACGCGGCACGGGGACGGGGGAAGCGATGACCGCCACGAAGACGGACGCCCCGGTGACCGCGGCGGGCGACGAGAAGCCTGCGCCGGCCGGCGAGCCCGTGGGTTCCGCCCGCTCCGAGCGGATGAGCGCACTGGTCCAGCAGCACGGTGCGCTGGCGGTGCTGGTGGTCGTCTCCCTGGTGGCGTCGTTCAGCTTCGACTCCTTCGCCACTGGTGACAACGTCAGCAACATGGCGACGAGTTCGGCGTTCCTGGCGATCGTCGCGCTCGGCATGACCTTCGTGATCATCACCGGGGGCATCGACCTGTCGGTCGGCTCGCTGTTCGCGCTGGGCGGGGTCCTGGCGGCCTGGGGTTCGCGGCACGGCACCCTGGTGGCCCTGCTGCTGCCGCTGGTGGTGTGCGGGGCGATCGGTGTCGTCAACGGGCTGCTGGTGGCCCGCTCCCGGCTGGCGCCGTTCATCGTCACCCTGGCGGCCATGCTCGGTGCGCGCGGTCTGATGCTGGCACTCACCGACGAGGGCGCCGACACGTACCTGATCGGCAAGGGCTCGTTCCTGGCCGAACTCGGGCAGGGCACGACCCTCGGTCTCGGCAATCCCGTATGGATCACGCTGGGGCTGTTCGTCGCCGGGGCCGTCGTCCTGCGCCGCACGCGCTTCGGACAGCATGTGTACGCGGTCGGCGGCAACGAGGACGCGGCGGCGCTGATGGGTGCCCCGGTGGCCCGTACCAAGATCCTCGTCTACGCCCTGTCCGGAGTGCTGGCGGGACTGGCCGGCGCGCTCAACGCGGCCTGGCTCGCCTCCGGGGTGACCATCCTCGGCAACGGCATGGAGCTGGACGCCATCTCCGCCGTCGTCATCGGCGGCACCCTGCTCACCGGCGGGCTCGGCTACGTCAGCGGCTCACTGGTCGGTGTGCTGCTGCTCAAGGTCATCCAGAACGTCATCAACCAGATCGGCTCCCTGGACTCCTCCTACCAGCAGGTCGTCAGCGGCGCCTTCCTGGCCGTCGTCGTCGTCGCCCAGACCTGGCTGGGCCGCAGACGGCAGCTGATGTGAGGCTCCGGACGCGGCGGCGGGCCACTGCAGGCTCCCGCCGCCGCGTCCGGTACCGGCGGCCGGTCACGCTCCATCGCGCGACCGGCCGCTTCCGCACGCGCACGTCTCCCACCCCCACTTCCCAAGGAGTGACGATGCGTCGAGTACCCGCACCACCGCTTCCCGTTCCCCGGCCCGGACTGCGGGCGTGGTGGGTCACCACCGTGCTGGCGGTGCTGGCCCTCCTCGCCGGAACGGCCCTCACCGTCTCCGGCACCGCGGCGGCGACACCCCGGGCGTGGACCCCGGAACCCGCGCCGATGACCACCCCGTGGACCGACCGGGTACCGGTCGACAACCCGCTGCCCGAGTACCCCCGTCCGCAGCTCACCCGCCCCGACTGGGCCAACCTCAACGGCATCTGGGACTTCGCCGTCACCTCGGCGGACGCCGGTCGGCCCGCCTCGTTCACCGAGCAGATCCGGGTTCCCTTCGTGGCCGAGTCCGCGCTCTCGGGCATCCAGCGCAGGATCACCCGGAACGACAAGCTCTGGTACAAGCGCACCTTCACGGTCCCGTCGAACTGGAACGGCCGCCGCGTCCAGCTCAACTTCGGTGCCAGTGACTGGCGTACGACGGTGTGGGTCAACGACCGGCAGGCCGGCGCCACCCACAGCGGGGGTTACGACTCCTTCTCGTACGACATCACCGACCTGCTGAACGGCGGCACGAACACCGTCGTCGTCTCCGTGTGGGACCCCACTCAGACGGGCAGTCAGGCGGTCGGCAAGCAGCGGCTCAACGAGGTGACGCCGCATCCGGGTGGGGGGATCTTCTACACCGCCGCGTCCGGCATCTGGCAAACCGTGTGGCTGGAACCCACAGCGGCCGCGCACATCACCCGTCTCGACATGGTGCCCGACCTCGGCAACAACCGTCTCAAGGTCACCGTGCGGGGCTCCGGGACCAACGGCCACCAGGCCCGCGTCACCGTCTCGAACGGCGGCACCACGGTCGGTACCGCCACCGGTCCGGTCGGAGTCGAGTTCGCCGTCGCGGTCCCGGACCCGCACCGGTGGACACCGGACGATCCGTTCCTCTACGACGTGAAGGCGGAGCTCCTGTCCGGCGGCACGGTGGTCGACTCCGTCGGCAGCTACACCGGCATGCGCTCCATCGGTCTCGCCCGCGTCGACGGCGTTCTGCGCCCGGTGCTGAACCGGGAGTTCGTCTTCCAGACGGGCACCCTGGACCAGGGCTACTGGCCGGACGGCATCTACACCGCCCCGACCGACGCCGCGCTCCGGTACGACCTGCAGAAGCACAAGGACCTCGGCTTCAACATGGTCCGCAAGCACATCAAGGTCGAGCCGCAGCGCTGGTTCTACTGGGCCGACCGGCTCGGTCTGCTGGTCTGGCAGGACATGCCGTCCATGGAGCGCACCCCCGACGCCGCCGCGCGCACCCAGTGGGAGGCCGAGTACGACCGCGTCATCGACCAGCACCGCAGCTCCCCGTCCCTGGTGATGTGGGTCGACCAGAACGAGGGCTGGGGCCAGTACGACCAGGCGCGCATCGCCGACGAGGTCAAGGCGTACGACCCGTCCCGGCTGGTGGACAACATGAGCGGGGTCAACTGCTGCGGGGCCGTGGACGGCGGCAACGGTGACGTGGTCGACCACCATGTCTACGTCGGTCCCGGCACCACGGTGCCCAGCGCCACCCGCGCCGCGGTCCTCGGCGAGTACGGCGGACTCGGTTTCAAGGTGTCCGGCCACGAGTGGTACCCCGGCGGCGGCTTCAGCTACGAGGACCAGCCCGACCTCGCTCACCTGAACAACCGGTTCGTCGGCCTGCTGGACGGCATCCGTGAGGTCCGCATGCCGCGAGGGCTGTCCGCCGCGGTCTACACCGAGATCACCGACGTCGAGAACGAGGCCAACGGCCTGCTCACCTACGACCGTCAGGTGGTCAAGGTCGACGAGGCCGGGGTCAGGGCGGCCAACCGGGCCCTGATCGACGCGTCCCGCTCACCGGCCGCCCCGGTGACCCTGCCGACCGGGCAGTACAAGTCCCTGCGCGTGACGACCCCGGGCCACACCGACCGCTATGCACGGCACCAGGACGGTGCCGTGTTCACCGCGGTCGTGGCCGGCGGCAGCGGCGCGCTGCTGAAGAGCGACGCCACGTGGAGGATCGTGCCCGGCCTGGCCGACAGCACCTGCTACTCGTTCGAGTCGCGGAACTACCCGGGCGAGTATCTGCGCCACCGCGACCACCGTGTGTACAAGGAGGGCGGCAGCGGCGACCTGTTCCGTGCCGACGCCACCTTCTGCCCGGTCCGGGGCACGGACGGCGGGGTGAGGCTGTCCGCCTACAACTTCCCCGGGCAGTATCTGCGCCACTACAACGCCGAGTTGTGGCTGGCCACCCCGGGCGGGACCCACACCTGGGACAGCCCCGCCCTGTTCACGCAGGACACCACGTGGGCCGTGGACGCCCCGTGGGCCCCGTGAGCGCGGCGAAGCAGCACACGTGAGAAGCGGTGGCGACCACCCGGTCGCCACCACCCCCGTCCCCTCCCCCACTGGAGTTCCTCAGCCATGACTGCCCGAACGACCGGACTCGCCGCCAGATGCTGTGCCACACTGCTCGTCGGCGGCCTCCTGACGATGCTCTCGCCTTCCCCCGCCGCCGCCGTACCCGCGTACACGACCGCCGAGGCCGGCAACCCCTTCGTGGACGGCTGGTACGCCGACCCGGACATCGCGTTGTACGAAGGCGCCTACTGGGTCTTCCCGACCACTTCCAGGCCCTACGACGAGCAGACCCACCTCGACGCCTTCTCCTCCACCGACTTGGTGCACTGGACCAAGCACAGCAACGTCCTGACCAAGGCGAACGTCTCCTGGGCCGAGCGCGCGATGTGGGCGCCCGCCCCGATCGAGCGCAACGGCAAGTACTACCTGTACTTCGCCGCCAACGACATCCAGAACGACTCCCGGCCCGGCGGCATCGGCGTGGCCGTCGCCGACCGTCCCGAAGGCCCGTACGAGGACGCCATCGGCCGGCCGCTGATCCCGGCGTTCCACAACGGCGCCCAGCCCATCGACCAGGACGTCTTCATCGACGACGACGGCCAGGCGTACATGTACTACGGCGGCTGGGGCCACGCCAACGTCGTCAAGCTCAACCCGGACATGACCAGCCTCGGCACCTTCGCCGACGGATCGACGTACAAGGAGATCACCCCGGCGGGCTACGTCGAGGGGGCGCAGATGTTCAAGCGGGGCGGGAAGTACTACCTGATGTGGTCCGAGGGAGGCTGGACGGGGCCCGACTACTCGGTGTCGTACGCCATCGCCGACTCACCCACCGGCCCCTTCGAGAAGCTCGACAAGGTACTCGCCCAGGACCCGGCGGTCGCCAAGGGCTCCGGCCACAACTCGGTCGTCAATGTGCCGGGCACCGACATCTGGTACATCTTCTACCACCGGCGCCCGCTCAGCGAGACGGACGGCAACCACCGCCAACTGGCTTACGACCGCATGCGCTTCCGCGCCGACGGCACCATCGAGCGCATCGAGATGAAGGTGCGGGACAACTTCGCCGACGGCAACGCGCTGGGCTGGAAGACCCACGGCGGGTCCTGGACGGTGGCCGGCGGACGCTACCGGGCGGACCGCTCGCTCGGCGGCAAGGCGCTGCTGGACACGGACTTCGCCGACTTCACCTACGACGCCGACGTCACGCCCGCCTCGCGCAGGGGCGACGCCGGCCTGGTGTTCCGGGTGACCCGGCCGGGGACCGGCGTCGACAGCTACTCCGGGTACTACGCGGGCATCGGACCGGACGGCAAGGTGGTGCTCGGCCGGGTGAACGACTCGTGGACCCCCCTGGCAACGGCCAGGACGTCCGTCACCCCGGGCTCGTCCCACCGCCTGCGCGTCACGGCCGTCGGTCCGTCCATCGAGGTGTACGTCGACGACCTGGCGACGCCGAAGATCTCGGTCACGGACGGCACGTACCGCAGCGGCGCCAACGGCGTCCGGGTCTTCGACACCGCCGCCTCCTTCGACAACGTGGCGATCAGCCCCGCGTCCTGAACCGGCGCGGTCCCGGCGGGAGGGCGTCGTCCTCCCGCCGGGACCGCGTTCCGCCCGCCGCGGGGCTACGGCTTCTCCCGGCCGTGGAGGGCGCTCACCTCCTCGGCGGTGAGCGCCTTGTCGTAGGCGTGGACCTGGTCCACCGCTCCGTTCCAGAAGTCGGTGTTCTCGCCGTTCCACTGGGCGCGGCCCACGGCGAGGGGCCCGGTGGCGACATAGGCGGGGCCGGCGGTGGCGGTCGACGCGAGCTTGCCGTCGACGTAGAGCCTGATCTGGCCGGTGGCGTCGTCACGTACGCCGACGAGGTGGTACCAGCGGCCGGTCTCCGGCTGGGTCTCCAGTCGTGCGCGCTGCCCGTCGGGCGTGCTGAAGGCGAAGGCTCCCTGGCCGTACTGCAGGTAGAAGGGGCTGGCCTGGCGCCGTCCGTCCTGGCTGAGGGCGGTGGCGTAGTTGCCGGGGAGGGAGTCGAGGCTGACCCAGGCGGAGACGGTGTAGCTGCCGGTGGTGTCGAGCACCGGTCCGTCGGTCTGGGCGTACTGTCCCCGGCCGTCGAACTTCAGCGCGCTGCCCCTGACTCCGGTGGTCCAGGTGGTGCCCTCGCTCAGCGTGAGCGGCTTGCCGCCCGGGCCGTCGTCCTTCGCGGTGGTGCCGGTGCCCTCGTCGAGGGCCCAGGAACCACCGCCCTTCAGCGGCTCGCGGTCGCCCGCCGCGGCACCGGCCGCGATGACCCTGCGGTTGATCTCGCGTACCGGCGCGGGGTCGACCTTGATCTCGCGGCGGTCGTAGGTGTAGAGGCCGTTGAGTTCGTTCTCCAGGTCGGTGATCTGCGTGTACACCGAGCCGGAGAGTTCGGCGCCGGCCTGGTCGAGGTAGAACTTCTCGGTGTTCTCGACGTACTTGCGGGTCAGTGCCGCCTTGTCGGTGACACCGCTGTAGATCACGGTCGGCGTGCCCGGCCACATGTGGCCCGGGGTGCGCAGCGTGAAGCCGCCGTGCTCACCGTCCATGGCCGCCCGGTGGTCCGGGAAGGGCGCGTCGTCGTTGTTGTAGTCGTGGTGGTCGATGATGTCGCCGGTGCCCGAGTCGCCCTTGGAGTTGCAGCAGTTGACACCGCTGTGGGTGTTGACGACGCGGGACGGGTCGGCGGCCTTCACCGACTCGGCGATACGGCCGGTCTCCTCCCGGTTCCACTCGCCCCAGCCCTCGTTGAAGACGATCCAGCCGATGACGGAGGGCGAGTTGTGGTGCTGGCGCATCATCTCGCGGCCCTGGTCGACGAAGGCCTTCTGCCCGGTTGCGCTGGTGAGGTTCCCGGAGACGAAGTCCTGCCAGACCAGCAGACCGAGCTTGTCCGCGTGGTAGAACCAGCGGGGCGACTCCACCTTGATGTGCTTGCGGACGGCGTTGAAGCCGAGCTCCTTGTGCGCCTTCAGGTCGAACGCCAGGGCGTCGTCGCTGGGCGCGGTGTAGAGGCCGTCGGGCCAGAAGCCCTGGTCGAGGGTGGCGAGGGAGAAGACCGGCTTGCCGTTGAGGACCAGCTTCTGGTAGCCGCCGACCTCCTTGATCCCGATCTCGCGCATGCCGAAGTAGCTGCCGACCCTGTCGGTGGACCTGCCGTCGGTCAGCTTGATGTCGAGGTCGTAGAGGTAGGGGTCGTCCGGGCTCCACAGGTGCTGCTTGGCCACGCGCAGGTCCAGCTCGCTGTTGGCCGGACCGCTGACCTTGCCGACGACCTTGCCGCGGGCGTCGCGGGCCACGGCCTCGACCCGGGCCTTGGAGGAGGCGCCCTCGGACTCGACGGTCACCGCCAGGGTGCCGGTGTCGATGTCGGGCGTGGTGACGACGTTGTCGATGGAGGTGTCGGCGACGGGCTCCATCCAGACGGTCTGCCAGATGCCGGACGACTGGGTGTAGAAGATGCCGCCGGGGTTGGTGGACTGCTTGCCCGTCGGCTGGTCGGCGCCGCCGGTGTCGGTGACCGCGACCACGATCTCCTGCTTGCCCCGGCCCACGATCGCGTCGGTGACGTCGGCGCTGAAGGCGTTGTAGCCGCCGGTGTGTTCGGCGACCTTCTTGCCGTTGACCCAGACGGTGGCCCGGTAGTCCACGGCGCCGAAGTTGAGCTTCAGCCGGTTGGCCTTGCCGCTCTTGCCGACCTTCCAGCTCTTGGGCACGTCCACGAGCTTGCGGTAGAACATGTGGTCCTCGTGCCGCTCGAGCCCGGAGAGCTGTGACTCGACCGGGAACGGCACGATGATCTTCTCGTCCAGGTCCTTGCCGAAGACCGGCTGCTCACCGGCCTTCGCGCCGCTGAACTGCCAGGGTCCGTTGAGGTTCTTCCACTTCGAGCGGACCTGCTGCGGGCGGGGGTACTCGGGCAGCGGGTTCTTCGTGTCGGCCTTGTCGCCCCACGGGGTGGTGATGCGGTGGGTGGACGTGTTCGCGGCGTAGCGGACGATCCGGGGCACGGTCCTGCCGCCGGCCGTGAGGCCGCCCTCGCCGTCGTAGGTGAACCGGACCTGCTGGTTCTTCTGGATCGGCTCGGAGAGCGTGATCAGGAGGGAGTCGGGGTCACCGGGGGCGGCCGCCACCGCCTTGACCGGCATGGCCGTCGTGTCGGCTTCGATCTTCAGGTGGCCGGCCACCTCGGCGAGGTCGCCCACCGGGTCCTCGAACCGGGCGCGCAGCTTCCGGCCGTCCTCGGTGACGGTCGGTTCCACCGGGAAGACCTCGAAGCCGGCGGGCGGGGTGAACGCCGTCGTCGGCACCAGCTGCTTGGCCATCGTCGGCGTCGACCAGCGCAGGAACATGTTGGCGCCGCCGACGTCCTGGAACATCTCCATACGGAAGTCGTGCTTCTCGCCGGCGGTCAGCTCGACCGCCGCGCTGGTCTGCTCCTTGTCCCAGTCGCCCACCCAGTGGTCGATGACCGGCTCGTCGTCGATGAAGAGCCGGAAACCGTTGTCGCCGATGCCGTAGAAGGTGTATTCACCGGTCTCCGGTGCCTCGATCTGTCCGGTCCAGCGGGCGGTCGTGTGCTCCGTCCGCCCGGTCAGTTCCTCGAAGGTGCCGGTCAGTCCGGAGAAGTTGATCTGCGGCTCCAGCAGGGTGCCGCCGAGTTCGGCGAAATCCCGGGCGCCCGGTGCCGACATGCCGTAGTACTCGCCCTTCAGGCCGTGCACCACGACATCGGCGTCGGCGGCGGTCGAGCCGGCGGACGACACTCCGGCCATCGGCACGGCGGCCGACGCGGCGGGCGCCAGGGCGCCCGTGGACAGGGCCAGGGCGGTCACCGTCAGCAGAGCCCACGATCTGGATCTCGGGCGGGTGAGTTGTCTTGTCATCGAACCTTTCCTCGCGCAGGGGGCATGGGGCCAGGACGAAACAGGGGTGGCCGTCGGCTCGGCCGGCCTTTCATTCCAACGTTGGAAATCCGGTGTGCAGCGGAATGACAACACGCCGTCCGACGGCTGTCCAGGCTTCGCGCACAGCTGACGGGCCGTCAGCACACTGATGACCGCGACACGATGACGGTTCGCGCCGCAGCGGCCCGAGCCTACGGCTCTATTGACACGCCCGGCGCCAGTCACCATCCTGTGGAAACGCATTTCATCGATGTAAACCTCGGCGCGGAGGTGACGGAACACGATGGTCGGACTCCCCAACGGGACGATGAGGCTCTCTCGCCGTCCGGCCGGCGTCGTCGGCTTCGTGCTGTCCGGCGTACTCGCCGCCGCGCTGACCCTGACGTCCGCCGAGCCCGCCCGGGCGGACCGGACCGGCCTGCGCGCCGCGGACCCGAGCGTGCTCCGGGTCGGTGGCACGTACATCTCCGTGCAGTCGGCCGGAGGAGGCCTCGTCGTACGGCAGGCCCCCTCGACGGCCGCCCTGGACTCGGCGCCCCCGCGGCAGGTCTGGTCGGACACGCGCGGCCGCGGCGAGGTCTGGGCGCCGGAGATCGTGAGGGACGGCGGCCGCTACTACATCTACTTCACGGCCGGGCGCGGCGCGGCCCACCGGATGTACGTGATCAGCTCCGCCAGTCCCGACAGCGGCTACTCCACCGAGACGAAACTGGCCCTGCCCGACGACAAGTGGGCCATCGACGGGACCTTGTTCACCTTCAACGGTCAGCGCTGGTTCGTCTGGTCCGGCTGGGCCGGGGACACCAACGTCGAACAGAACCTGTACATCGCCCGGATGAGCAGTCCGACCGCACCGACCGGCGCGCGGTACGTCATCTCGCAACCCCGGGAGAGCTGGGAGCGGGTGGTCGGCAACCCGTTCATCAACGAGGGCCCCGAGCCCGTCAAGGACCCCAACGGGCAGCTGCACATCGTGTACTCCGCCAACGGCAGCTGGAGCGACCGGTACTGCCTGGCCGACCTGCGGCTGCGGGCCGGCGGCGATCCGACGTACGTGTGGGACTGGTACAAGTCCAACGGCTGCCTGTTCGGCTCCGACCGGGCCACCATGATGGCCGGCTGGGACCCGACGCTGCACGTCAACGGCCCCGGCCACCACAGCTTCGTCCTGCTCGACGGCGACATCGGCACCAGCCCGCCCGCCGGGCCGAGGTTCCCGCTGATGTTCCACGCGGTGCCGAAGGGCACGCCGTACACGTGGGAGAACCGTTACTGGTACACGGGCACGTTCTGCTGGTGGGGCAACACGACCTACAGCCGCGCCAACGTCCCCGGCCCGGACACGGACACCGGCTGGAGCCTCAAGTTCTTCGAGTAGGTCAGCCCCGGCGGCCGGTGAACGGGCCGTCGGCGGCGAAGGCGTGGGCGGCGAAGCGTTTCCCGATGCGGCGGTGCGCGGCCGCGTCGGGGTGGAGCCGGTCGGGCAGCGGCAGCTCGGAGTGGTCCGCCTCGCCGTAGAGGTCACGGCCGTCGAGGTGGTGCAGGTTCGGGTCGTCCGCCGCGCGTTGTGTCACGATGCGCTTCAGCTCGTCGCGGATGACGTTGAGCGTCAGCTTGCCCCCGGCCCGTTCCTCGGGATCGCCCGCGGCGGTGAACAGGAGCCGGCCCTCGCCGAGCCGGCTGAAGTCGTAGGCGGTGGGACCGGGTGTGTCCTCGTGGATGGGGCACAGGATCGGCGAGACGACCAGCAGCGGCGTGGTGGGGTGCCCCTCGCGGACCGTGTCGAGGAAGCCGTGGACGGCGGGCGTGAAGGCGCGCAGCCGCATCAGGTCGGCGTTGACCAGGTTGATGCCGATCTTGGCGCTGATCAGGTCGGCGGGTGTGTCGCGCAGGGTGCGCGCGACGAACGGGTCGAGCAAGGCACTGCCGGCGAAGCCCAGGTTGATCAGTTCCACACCGCCCTCGGCCGCGGCGAGCGCGGGCCAGGTCGTGGTGGGGCTCGCGGCGTCGGAGCCGTGGCTGATGGAGCTGCCGTGGTGCAGCCAGGTCCTGCGGCCGGAAGCGGGTGCGGGCTCGACGGGAGCGTCGGTGCGCAGGGCGACGAGTTCGGTGGTCTCGTTGTGCGGCAGCCAGATCTCGACGGTCTTGTCGTCCTGGGACAGTCCGGTGAAGCGGAGGGTGGCGACGGGGCCGGTACCGCGCTCGGCGGTTCCGGTGCTCATGTCGATGGTCAGGGTGTTGCCCCCGGTCGCGACCGCCCGGTCGGCCGGGCGCCCGTCGACCAGCAGGTCGTACAGGCCGTCCGGGCGGGGCGGGGCACCCGCGTAGATCCGCTTGGTGGGCAGCGTGTCGAGCTCGACGGCGGTCGCCCGGGTGCGGAAGACCAGTCGTATGCCGGAGGGCTGGGACTCGGCCATGGCGAGCTGCCCGTCGGTGTTCTGGGCGCGGGCCCGGGCGGGCAGGCGGTGGGGCAGGACGCCGGTGGGCGTGTGCTCCAGGTCGAGGGCGCCGCGCACGAGGTCCGCGGTGATGGGTGTGGTGGTCCAGGTGTGCGGGGTGGAGGGCATTGTCTCGTCCCATGTGTCGGGTCGGCCGAAGGGCCTGGATTCGCGGTCAGGGCGTGGGCCAGTTGCGCAGGAGGGCGTCGAGCGCGTCGAGAATGCGTGTCCAGGTGTCCTGCGTGTCGGGGGCGCTGTGGCTGAACCCTCCGCCCATCTCGAGGCTGACGTAGCCGTGGAAGACGCTGCCCAGCAGACGGACCGCGTGGGTCTGGTCCGGTTCCGTCAGGTCGTAGCCGCGCAGGAGGGCCCGGGTCATCTGTGCGTGCCGCACTCCCGCACTGCCCGCCGCCGCCTCCGGACCGAGCCGGAACTGGGCCGCCGCGTAGCGTCCGGGGTGCTCCCGCGCGTAGTCGCGGTAGACGTTCGCCAGCGCGGTCAGGGCGTCCTTGCCGGCCCGTCCGGCCAGGGCGTCGGCGGCACGGTCGGCGAGTTCCTCCAGGGCGAGCAGTGCGATCCGCGTCTTGAGGTCCTGGGAGTTCTTCAGATGGGAGTACAGGCTGGCCACCTTGACGTCGAAGCGTCGGGCGAGCTCCGAGACGGTCACCCGGTCGAAGCCGACCTCGTCGGCGAGTTCGGCCCCCGCGCGGGTCAGGCGTTCGGCGGTCAGTCCTACGCGCGCTGCCATAATCATCCTCCCGGTCAACTGAATCGATTATGCATTTCCCTAACACCCTTAGGCAAGCGGGCCGAATGTGATCACCGGTGGACCTCGTTGTCAGTGGTGGGCGGCAGGATGCGACGCATGACAACACCTGCAGCAGTGATCGTGGATGCCGTCGCCTACGCGCAGGCGGTCGAGGACGCCGTACGAGCGGCCGCCGCCTATTACGAGGGCGGTACCTCGCCGCTGGACGACGACGCGTACGACCGGCTGGTACGCGGAATCGCCGACTGGGAGGCGGAGCATCCGGACGGGATACTCCCCGACTCCCCCACCGGGAAGGTCGCCGGTGGGGCGGTGGAGGGCGACGTGCCGCACACGGTGCCGATGCTCAGTCTCGACAACGTGTTCTCCGCGGAGGAGTTCACCGCCTGGACGGCCTCCTTGTCCCGCCGTACCGGCCGTGAGGCGACACGTTTCAGTGTGGGTCCGAAGCTGGACGGGCTGGCGATCGCCGCCCGGTACAGCGGCGGCCGTCTCACTCGGTTGATCACCCGCGGGGACGGGACGGCCGGGGAGGACGTCTCGCACGCGATCGGCACCGTCGAGGGGCTGCCCGAGAAGCTGGCCGAGCCGGTCACCGTGGAGGTGCGCGGCGAAGTCCTCATGACGGCGGCCCAGTTCGAGCATGCCAACGAGGTGCGTACCGGTCACGGCGGACAGCCGTTCGCCAACCCGCGCAACGCGGCGGCGGGCACCCTGCGGGCGAGGGAACGGCTCTACACGGTGCCGATGACGTTCTTCGGCTACGGACTGCTGCCGCTGCCCGGCACCGACCCCGCCCTCACCGAGAAACTGAACGAGCTCGCGCACAGCGATCTGATGGCGCTGGCCGGCGACCTCGGTGTGCACACCAGTGCCCGGACCGCCGTCCCGGACATCGTCGCCGAGACCGCGGAGGAGGTCCTGGACCGGGTGAAGGAGATCGCCGCGGTGCGCGCCGAACTGCCGTTCGACATCGACGGGATCGTCGTCAAGGCCGACCTCGCCGAGGACCGGCGGGCCGCGGGATCCGGCTCCCGCGCGCCGCGATGGGCGATCGCCTACAAGCTGCCGGCCGTGGAGAAGATCACCCGGCTGCTGGAGGTGGAGTGGAACGTCGGCCGTACCGGCATCATCGCGCCGCGCGGCGTCCTCGAACCGGTCGTCATCGACGGCTCCACCATCACCTACGCCACCCTGCACAACCCGGCCGACATCACCCGCCGCGACCTGCGCCTGGGCGACCATGTCATGGTCCACCGCGCGGGTGACGTCATCCCCCGCATCGAGGCGCCGGTGGCCCATCTGCGGACGGGTGAGGAGCGGCCGATCGAGTTTCCGGCGCAGTGTCCGCGCTGCGGTTCGGACATCGACACCGGCGAGGAGCGCTGGCGGTGCGCGCAGGGGCGCAACTGCCACCTCGTGGCGTCCCTCGCCTATGCCGCGGGCCGCGACCAGCTCGACATCGAGGGCCTCGGCGGCACCCGCGTCGTGCAGCTCGTGGACGCGGGCCTGGTGGCCGATCTCGCCGATCTGTTCAGCCTGCGGCGCGAGCAGCTGCTCGCCCTGGAGCGGATGGGCGAGACCAGCACCGACAATCTGCTCGCCGCGCTCGCCAAGGCCAAGGAGCAGCCGCTGTCGCGGGTGCTGTGCGCGCTGGGCGTGCGGGGCACGGGAAGGTCCATGTCACGACGTATCGCCCGCCACTTCGCCACCATGGACCACGTCCGGGCGGCGGACGCCGAGGCGATGCAGCGGGTGGAGGGCATCGGAGCGGAGAAGGCTCCCACGATCGTCGCGGAGCTGGCCGAACTCGCGCCGCTCATCGACAAGCTCGCCGCCGCCGGCGTCAACATGGCGGAGCCCGGCGCCACCCCTCCCCCGCCCGCGGACGCCGAGGCCGACGCCCCGGCGGAAGGCGGCCCGCTGGCCGGGATGACGGTGGTGGTCACCGGCGCGATGACCGGGAAGCTGGAGAAGCTCTCCCGCAACGAGATGAACGAACTCGTCGAACGGGCCGGCGGCCGCTCCTCCTCCAGCGTCTCCAAGAAGACCGCTCTCGTGGTCGCGGGTGAGGGCGCCGGTTCCAAGCGCGCGAAGGCCGAACAGCTCGGCATCCGCCTCGCCACCCCGGAGGAGTTCGCCACCCTGGTCGCCGGACTCCTCGACTGAGCCGGCGCCGGAACCGGCCGGGAGCGTGTCCTCGGCCGGTTCCCTCCCGCCACGCGTGCGGCTACCGCCTGCGCGCTATGCGCCGTCGTACGTGGGGCCCTCGCACACGGCGTCCGTGTCACTGGCCCTCACATAGCTGCACACCCAGTACTTGATCGAGGCGCCCTCCCGGATGTTCTTGTTGCACACGCCCTCGCCGTAGCAGGTGTCCACGCGTCCGTAGTCGGTCTCGAACACGACGTACGAGCCGGCGTTGGACTGCACGTAGACGGTTTCGAAGATGTCCCCGTAGCTGGTGAAACAGGTGGTCGCGTATCCGTTGCTGGCACAGGAGTCGGCCTGTGCCGGCGCCGCGTTCAGGGCCGTGAGGCCCAGTGCCGCCGCACCCGCCACGAGAAGTGACAGAAGCTGTCGTCGCATGGATTCCCCCTCGCTCACTGGTGCACGCGCCGACCGTCGGTGCGTGCCTTCCGCGTCCGGCCGTCGGTCGCTCAGCAGGGCTGTTGGTTCGACTCGTACACGAGACCGAGGTTCCCGCTGTAGATCCATCCCGAGTACCAGCCACCGGAGGCAAAGGCGTCGACGTGGTACCAGAGGTTCCCCGAACTGGGGTTGTAGTAGTAGCAGTCGATGTCGACTTCGGTGCCTGCCGGAAGTGTCTTCTTCGTGTCGCAGCCGGCGTAGGGCCCGTACCGGAGCGGCGAGGTCTTGCCGCTCACGGTGTACGAGTGACCCGTGTCGTACGGACCCCAGCCGGGGTAGGCGCAGGCGGCGGCTGCGGCGGTTGCCGGAGCGGGAGCGGCCAGCAGCAGTGACGCCGCGGCCGCGGACATCGCCAGTCCTGCGACACTGTTCCGAAGACGTCGATGCACTGTTTCTCCTTCGGGATCGGTCAGCCCAGAGTTGAAGTGGCACGAGCATGCCAGCAGCGAGGCCTTCTTCTGTTTGGTAAATCCTGCATAGCTTTTGTCAGTTACTGCTCAACCCTGTGCGGGTCGGGCCGTGCCCACGGCGGCGGCCGTCGCCGTGAACGCGTCCGCGTGCTCCGCGGCCCACCGGGTGAAGGTGCGGGCCGGGCGGCCGGTGAGCTTTTCGACGGGGTCGACGACCGTGCGGCCCACCTCCGGGGTGTTGCCGTACGCCTCCAGCAGGAAGCCGGTGACGTCGTCCGGGTGTCCGGCCGCGCGGGCCCACTCGAGGATCCGCGGACCGCTCTCCAGCGGGGTGAGGCAGGGCCCGCCGAAGATGGACAACGCCTTCGGGCAGCGCGGAGGGCGTGTCAAGGATCCGTTCGGGGACATCTGGTGGGTCGTCAGCCATGTCGAGGACGTCCCCGAGGACGTGATGTGGAAGCGGATGCAGGAGCCCGCGCACGCCGAGGGCATGCGGGTGGCGCAGGCGACGCTCGACGCCGAGCTCACCGGCCGGCGCCACGGCCGTAGCAGCGCGCCCGTCAGGACGGCCGGCTGACCGGGCCGTCGCGGTCCTCACCGGCGTCCGGCGGGCGTTCGAAGAAGGTCTCCAGGACCACCGTCGCCTGCGTCCCGCTGACACCGTCGATCGCGTGCAGACGGCGCAGCACGTCCTGCAGGCGCTCGGTGCTCGCGGTCCGCACCTTCACCAGGACGGAGGCGCTTCCCGCGATGACGTGCGCCTCCTGGATCTCCGGTACGGCGGCGAAGTCCTCGGCCCTGTCCCCCATCCACGCCGTGGAGTCGACCAGCACGAAGGCGAGGACACCGCGGCCGAGTGCCGCGGGGTCGACGTCGACGGTCGTGGCCCGGATGACGCCCTGCTCGCGCAGCTTGCGCACGCGCTCGTGCGCCGCGCCCGCCGACAGGCCGACCGCCCCGCCCAGGGCGGCGTACGACTGTGCCGCGTCGCGCTGGAGCAGTGCGATCAACCGACGGTCGATGTCATCCAGTCTTCTCATGTGATGACCATACTTGATTCAGCGATACGCGTGTTACGTTGAATCAGATCCTGATCACTCTCTGCGAGAGGACGCCATGCCCACCGACGGCCCTTACGAGATCCTGGACGACCGCTTCCGTACCGGACGCTGCGCGAACGGCGACAGCAGGCTGGAGGTCCTGTACGACGGCTGCCGCTGGGCGGAAGGCCCGCTGTATCTGCCCGCCTGGCGCCAGCTGGTCTGGAGCGACATCCCGAACGACCGCATCCTGCGCTGGGACGAGGCCACCGGCACGGTCGGCGTCTTCCGCGCCCCGGCCGGTCACAGCAACGGCAACACCGCCGACCGGCAGGGCCGCCTGGTCACCTGCGAGCAGGGCAACCGCCGGGTGACCCGCACCGAAGCGGACGGAACCGTGACCGTCCTCGCCGACCGCTACGCCGGCAAGCGGCTCAACAGCCCGAACGACTCCGTCGTACGCTCCGACGGCACGATCTGGTTCTCCGACCCGGACTTCGGCATCACCAGCGACTACGAGGGCCATCGCGCCGAGTCCGAGATCGGCGCGTGCAACGTGTACCGGATCGACCCGCTGTCGGGGGACGTCCACCTCGCCGCGGAGGGATTCGAGGGGCCCAACGGGGTCGTCCTGTCACCCGACGAGAGCCGGCTGTACGTCTCCGACTCGCGGGCCGCCCGGATCCATGCGTACGGCATCCGCGAGGACGGCACCCTGTCCGACGGCGAGGTCTTCGCCGAGGCCCGGGGCGATGTCCACTTCGACAACATCCGCTTCGACGACGAGGGCCGCCTGTGGGCCGCCGCCCTCGACGACGGCGTGCACTGCTACGACCCCGACGGCACCCTCATCGGGAAGCTGCGCGTGCCCGAGCCCGTCTCCAACATCGCCTTCGGCGGACCGAAGAACAACCGCCTGTTCATCACCGCCACCACCTCCCTGTACTCCCTGGTGATGTCGGTGACCGGGGCTCCGCGCCTCTGAACGGAGCGCGCGAGGTTTTCGGCCACCCGGTCCGCACCCTTCGTCCGAAACGCCTGTTTTCGATACCGCTCCCCGTCTCGTTGAGTTTCGTGCGTCGCCTTCACGCCATCGACCAGGCAGGGAGAAGTGCCGTTGACTCACCAGACCGCCCAGCCCGTCCCGCCCCCGCCGCCGCCCGCCGAGATCACGTACTCCGGCCACTACTCCGTCAACCCGCTCGGCCAGGTCGGCTTCCGCTCCCTCTGCGCCCAACTCCCCTCCGTGCTGCGCCGGATCACCGCCATGGCGTGGCGGACCGACCGTCGGGCAGTGCTCCTGCTCCTCGCCTGTCAACTGATCACGGGCGTGTCGGCGGCGGTACTGCTCGCGGCCACGGCCCGGGCGATGAGCCCGCTCCTCGGTGCGGGAACGGTCGCGGACCGCCTGCACAAGGCACTTCCGGCACTCGTCGTCGTCGCGGCGGCGAGCGCCGTCACCCGCGCGTCGGAGGCCCTGGCCATGTACGCCGAACGGCGGATCACGCCCCGGCTGACGACGGAGACCGACTCGGCGCTGGTCGAGGCCGTCTGCCGGGTGGAGGCCGCGGCGTACGCGGCGGACGGCTTCTCCGACCGCCAGGAGGCGGCCGAGATGGGCGTGATGCGCACGCACGTGATGGTCATGGACGCCCAGCGCTTCATGGCCGCGCTGATCAGGATGGTCACGGCCGGCGGCGTCCTGTCCGTGCTCAACCCCCTGATGCTGCCGCTGCTCCTCCTGGCCGTGGCCCCCGCCGGAGTGGGAGCCGTCCTCACCGCGCGCGTCGACTACGAGATCCACTACGCGAACGTCGCGGACCGCAACGTGCGCGGGATGACCCGCTGGTGGGCGACCACGCCGAAGTACGCGGACGAGGTCCGCGCCAACGGCATGACCGACTACCTCCTGTACTGGTACCGCGCCCTGTCGGAGCGGGTCGACCAGCGGTCCCTGGCCGCCGCTCCCCGGACCCTGCGCATCGCGCTGGCGTCCTCCGTCGCCAGTGGGGCGTTCCTGGCCGCCGCCTGGGGGATGCTCGCCTGGCTGGCAGTCACCGGGCGGATCGCACCGGCCATCGCCGCCACGGCCGTCGTCGCGGTCCAGACGACCCTGGCGGCGCTGTCCCAGGTCGTCGTCAACGGAGCGGCGGTGTTCCACACCAGTCTGTACCTCAGCGACATGCAGGCGTTCTTCGACGACGCCGCCGCGCGGGCACCCGAACGGGGCCCGGGGGCCGTCCGGGCCCCGGTGGAGGAGATCCGGCTGGACGAGGTCACGTATCAGTACCCCGGCAAGGACAAGCCCGCCGTCGACGGTGTCTCACTGGCCCTGCGGCGGGGGGAGATCCTCGCCGTCGTCGGCGTGAACGGCTCCGGCAAGAGCACCCTGACCCGGCTGATCACCGGCATCTACCTCGCGGACAAGGGCCGGGTCACCTGGGACGGCACCGACATCGCCCACGCCGATCCGGCCACGGTGTGGGACTGCACCGGCCTGGTGCCGCAGATCTTCGCCCAGTGGCCGCTGCGGGTGCGGGAGAACGTGACGCTGGGGCAGCCGAGGAGCTTCGACGACCAGGAGGTGTGGGAGGCCGTGGACGCGGTCGGGATGCGGGACGCCGTCGAGGACCTGCCCGCCCGTCTGGACACCCTTCTGGCCCGTGAGATCTTCGGCGGTGCCGAACTCTCGGGTGGTCAGTGGCAGCGCCTGGCCTGTTCCCGGGCCCTGTACCGTCGCCCGTCCCTGCTGATCCTGGACGAGCCCACCTCCCAGATGGACCCCCGCGGCGAGCACGGCATCTTCGAGAAGATCAAGGAGATCTCCGGCGACCGCATCACCATCGTCGTCACACACCGCCTGGAGAACACGAAGATCGCCGACCACATCATCGTCATGGAACGGGGCCGGATCACCGAACAGGGCACTTATGACGACCTGGTCCACGCCGCCGGTACCTTCGCCGACCTTCTGCGCCTGTCCCAGGACCGCTGACCCGCGCGTTCACCCGACCGGTTCGCCGACGCCCCGCACCCCGCCGTGACACTCGCAGGTGAGTGACGGGGCGATGGCGGTTACCCGGCAGGGGTGGCCGAGGAAGGGAGCGAGCCGTGCGATTCCGAAGCCGTGCGCATGCCGGACAGGAACTGGCCGTCAGGATGCTGGAGTGGGCGAGCAGCGGCGACCTCGCGAATGTGACCGTACTGGCGCTGCCGCGCGGCGGCGTCCCGGTCGGGGCGGAGATCGCCCGGGCGATGCAGGTGCCCCTGGATGTCCTCGTGGTCCGCGGGATCGGGGTCCCCGGGTCCCCCGGCGTGGGTGTCGGGGCGATCGCCGGGGACGACCCCCCGGTGTTCGACCGTACGGGGCTGAGGGCCCTGGACCTCTCGGAGGACGAGCTCGGCACCGAGGTGGCCCGGGCACGGGTCGAGCTGCACCGGCGGGAGCGGGTCTACCGGGGCGGGCGCCCCGCCCCGGACGTCAGCGGTCACAGCATCGTGGTCGTGGACGACGGGCTGGTCACGGGGACCACCGCCCGCGCGGCTCTGCGGCACCTTCGGCACGGTGGCCCCCTGCGGCTGACCCTGGCCGTGCCGGTGTGCGGTCACGAGACCGCCGCGGCGCTGCGGGACGAGGCCGACGACGTGGTCTCCCTGTACCGGCCCCGGCGGCTGCGCTCCGTCGGCGAGTGGTACGAGGACTTCCACCAGGTCACCGACCAGGAGGTACTGGACGCCCTGCGGGAACTGCACCCGGCCTAGGGGGTGTCGTTTGGAGCAGGCCGGCTTCGGGCGACGGCGCCTCGCAGCCGAGCCGGGCGGGGTCCGGTGCGTGCGGCTGCGAGGCGGAGGAGGGAGTCGACACGGGGCGTCGAGGACCGACGACGACGCCGCGGAGGTGCGTGCCGGACCCCGCGACCCCGGCAAGATCCAAACGACATCTCCCGGGCACCTCTCGGCCGACGGTGGCCAGCAGGTTCGCGGCCAGCGGGTCCGGGTCGTTTCTCCGCCAGGCGACGGCGACGTGGGTGCGGGTGTGACGGCGCGGGCGGCGGACAGGCCGTCCGTGAGGTCGGTCAGGGCCCGTCGTACGGCGGGGAGCAGTTCACGGCCGGCCGGGGTGAGGGTGACGCGCCCCGGTTCCCGGTGGAACAGCGGATGTCCGTCCTTCTCCTCCAGGCGGCGGATCTGCTGGCTCAGCGGTGGCTGGGCGATGCCCAGCCGGGTGGCCGCGCGGCCGAAGTGCAGTTCCTCGGCGAGTACGACGAAGGCGTGCAGCTGCGGCAGCGGGAGCTCGGGGCGCGTCATACGCCCAGAGATATCTGGTCCCCCTCTCACGGTATTAGACGTATCGATGCCGGCCACATAGCGTCCCCCGTATGACAGAGCGACGTGTGATCCTCAGCGGCTCGACGTTCGAGGAGCAGATCGGCTATGCCCGCGCCGTGGTGGACGGCGACCGGGTGCATGTGTCCGGCACGACCGGCTTCGACTACACCACCATGACGATCTCCGACGACGTGGTGGAGCAGGCCGAGCAGTGTCTGCGCAACATCGGGGCCGCGCTGACCGAGGCGGGGTGCACCTTCGCCGATGTGGTGCGGGTGCGTTATCTGCTGCCCGACCGGGCCGACTTCAAGCCCTGCTGGCCGGCCCTTCGCCGTTGTTTCGGCGATGTCCGGCCGGCCGCCACCATGCTCGTGTGCGGCCTCGCCGATCCCCGTATGAAGATCGAGATCGAGGCGTACGCGCAGCGGCCGGCCCGGTGACGGCAGGGCCCGTCGTCCCTGTCCTCAGCCCTCGGCCGGGGTGAGCACCACGAAGTCGGCGGCGAAGGGGTCGAGGCAGACGGCCAGGCGGCCGACGCCCGCCGCGTCCTCCGGCCCCATCTGCACACTGCCGCCGTTCTCGGTGACCTTGGCCACCGCCGCGTCACAGTCGGTGACGTGGAAGACCGGATGCCAGTAAGGACGTCCACCCGCCGGTGCGAGGTCCTCCTTGCGGACCTCCAGCAGACCGCCGTGCATCCGCTCCTCGGGCAGCCCGGCCGGGGTGATCAGGGTGTACGTGCCCTCGCCGCCCGGCATCTCCATGTCGTTGAACCGCCAGCCGAGGACACCGCCGTAGAACTCCTTCGCGGCCGCCGCGTCGCTGGTGTACAGCTCGGTCCAGGAGAGGGAGCCCGGCTCGTCCACCAGGTCGACGCCCTTGCTCTCCCCCGGCTGCCAGACGGCGAACTGGCCGCCCAGCGGGTCGCTGTACTGTGCCATCCGGCCCCATTGTTCGAGGTCCATCGGCGGCACCCGCACGGTGCCGCCGGCGCGCTCCACCGCCTGGGTCGTGGCGTCCGCGTCGGCGACGGTGTAATAGATCATCCAGGCCGGACGGGCGCCCTCCTCGGTGAGCTTGCCGAGCCCGGCGACCATCTTGCCGTCCTTGTTGAACATCCCGCCTTCCATGTCCTCCCCGTCCCCCATGGGCTCGTAGTCCCAGCCGAGGACCGCGCCGTAGAAGGCGGCCGCGGCCCGGACGTCGGGGGTCCCGAGGTCGAGCATGCAGGGCGAGCCGGGTGCGAAGTCAGTGGTGATCACCGCGATGTCCTTTCGCTGTTCTCCCTTTGCCCTCAGCGTGCCACCGGGCACTGACACTCGCCCTCCGGCTTCGCCGTCCGGGCGTTCCGGGCCGGCTGCTCCCTGTCCGCCTCGCGCTTCGTGAACGGCAGCACGAGCCGCGAGGGGTGAACGGCGTCACGGTAGATCTTGTGGGTGGCGGGGCGGTCCACCGGCAGGTGGAAGGCGTCCGGCGGCGGCAGCGCGTCGGTCGGCGGCCCGTTGCCGGAGAGCTCCACGACCAGCTTGTGGCCCGGCAGGAACGTCGCCGCGAACGGGTGGACGCGCAGTACGTACTCCTCGGTCCTCCCCGGCTCGACCGGCACCGCGCGGGGGCGGCGTTCACGACGGACCTGTCGGGCGCCGACCCGACGCCCGGTCAGGCGACTGCGGCGGGCGGGATCGCCCGGACGGGCGGGCCGATCGCGGTGAACGGCCCGCCGTCCGACGCCCCCGGAGTGGCGGCGCACGGTCTCGCCCTGACGCCCTGGGCAGCGGCTTCGGCACCGCCTACCTGGTGTGGCGGCGGCCGTCGCTCCGGCCCTGACCGCCTTCGGCATGATCGGCATCCGCGCCCGTCGCTCCGCGGAGGACGAGGCGTCCGGTGTCCTGCCGTCCGTGCCGGACGCCAGGGCACCGGACCCGGCCACCGCGTCCTAACTCAGCGGCTCGATACGGATGTTGCGGTAACGGACCTTGTTGCCGTGGTCCTGCAGCCGGATGGCTCCGGCTGCGGGGCCCTCGGCGATCCCGCCGCCCGTCGGGCCGTCGATGGCCACGTCGTCGTGGATCTTCTTGCCGTTCCACACCACGGTGACCCGCGCGTCGGCCGTCTTGGTGCCCTCGGCGTCGTAGCGCGCGGCGTGGAAGACGATGTCGTACGACTGCCAGGTCTCGGGCGCCCTGGCGGCGTTCACGTCCGGGGCCTTCTTCAGATAGATCGCTCCCGCTTCGTTGGTGTCGGGTGTGGTGTCGCCGTAGGAGTCCAGGATCTGGAGCTCATAGCGGTCCTGGAGGTAGACGCCGCTGTTGGCGCGGTCCTGGCCCGTCACGTCCGGGGGCAGCTGGGGCAGCCGGTACTCCACGTGCAGTTTGAAGTCGTCGAAGCTGCTCTTGGTGCGGATGTCCCCGCAGCAGACCTCCATCGCACCGTCGGTGACGGGCCACTCCACCGGGCGCCCGTCGGTGTGCTGCCACCGGTCGAGGCCGTCGCCGTCGAACAGGCTGATCGATCTGCCGTGCCGGTCGACGCTGAGAAGGTCGAGGTTGACATGGCCGGTGTCACCCTCGTCGTACCGGTAGGCGATGCTGTTGTGCCCGGCGCGCAGGCGCAGGGCCTCGGTCTGCGTCGACCAGGTGTCCCAGTCACCGGTGCTGCGGAACTCGGTCTGTTTCACCTTCCGGCCGTTGACGTACAGGGAGAGGGACTTGGTGCCCTTGAAGGGATCGGGGCCGTTGGAGTAGCGCAGCCCCAGGTCGTACGTTCCGCTCCTGTCCGCCTCGACGTCGAAGGTCGTCGTGGCGCCCTGGGTGCCGTACCGGTCGACGAAGCCGCTGCCGGAGTAGCCCCGGTGGTCCGTGTTGATGCCGGCCGCGCCGGTGAGGGCCGCCTCCTCGGCCTCGTACAGCGGGCCCTGTCCGGGCTGCTCGCCCGGCATGGCGTTGAGCGTGTACCAGGCCTCCGTGCTCCACAGGGTCTCGCCCGACGCCGAGCTGAACGGGCGCGGGGAGCGGACGTGCACGACGCGGCCCGGCTTGAGTCCCTCGACGGCCAGGGTCACCTTCCTGCGGTCGCGCGACAGCTTGGCCGAGGTCACCTCCAGGGTCTCCTCGGCGATCTTGGGTCCGCCGTAGTCGCGCGTCGGGGTGTAGCGCCACTGCTCGGCCTCGTAGTGGCTGACAAGGTTGTCAGCGGTCTCCTGCGACAGGGGCTGGGTGTACTCCAGCTCGAAGCCGCCCTTCCTCACCCGCATGGCCTGGATGTCGAAGGTGTTGCCGCCGTTCGGCGTCAGCTTCTGGAGGCCGTACCTGAGTTTGCCCTCCTGACCCCAGTTGCCGTCCGCTCCCAGACCACCGGCGTAGATCGCGCCGTCGGGGCCCATGGTGATCCGGTTGACGCCGGCCTCGAGACCCTGGGTGAAGCGGAAGACGGCGCCCTGGTACTGGCCTTTGACCTTCTCCAGGTAGCCGCGCTGGAGACCGCCGTAGGTGACGTCACCGATCAGCATCTGCCCCTTGAACCTGCCCTTGGTCAGGTAGAGCGGTGTGCTGGGCGAGTTGGCGATCTCGTTCTGCGGGAGCCAGAGCACCGGCTGGGTCACCGGCTCGGAGTCGAAGGGGCCGGCGGGGTTGGTGTAGTGGTTGAAGAAGCGGTCCTGCTTGATGTGGACCAGCTTCGACGAAGGGAGCCAGCCGCCCTGGTTGTCGGTGGCGAAGATGTCACCGCCGGGGCCCCAGCCGATGCCGTTCGGGGTGCGCAGGCCGCCGGCGATGTAACTGACCTCGCCGGTCTTCTTGTTGACCTTGATGGTCGCGCCGCGGCCGGGTGCGGGCTGCGGGTCCGTGGTGGCGCCGCCGTAGTTGATGGCGACGGACAGGTTCAGATAGAAGTAGCCCTTGCGGTACAGCAGTCCGAAGGCGAACTCGTGGAAGTTGCCGCCGTACGGCCAGGTGGCGATCGTCTTGGTCCTGTCCATGACGCCGTCGCCGTCGCTGTCACCCAGCTCCGTCAGTTCGTGCTTCTGGGAGACGAAGATGGTGCCGTCGACGACCTTGAGGCCCATCGGTTCCTTGAGGCCCTCGGCGATCTTCGTGGCCTTCACCTTGTCCGGGCCCGTGGTGCCGGTGACCTCGTCCATGACGTAGACCTCGCCGGCGGTGTTGTCGCTGCCGCCCCAGGTGCTCACCACCAGACGGCCGTCGGGCAGCCAGTCCATGCCGGTGACCTGCGGCTCGAAGCCCTCGGGGCGCAGGTCGGTGAGGGTGTGGTCGGGGCGCACCGAGTTGAGCGGGAGGCCGTCGCCCGGCGAGTCCCTGACGCCTTCGCACTCCTTGCGGCCCGGGGCGGTGACCCGGACCACGCCGGCGTCGGTGCTCAGGACCTCGTTCGGCACGGTCGCGAAGCCGTCGGCGCCCGGCGGCTGCCAGGCGAGGGTGAGCTGTTCCCCGCCACCGCGCTCGAAGTGGTCGATGCGCAACGCGTGCATGCCCTCGGTGAGTTGGACGACGCCGTCCTTGGGCTCGGCACCGTGCAGCCCGTCGTGGTCGATGACCGGCTGGTCGTCTATCAGCAGCCGCGAGCCGTCGTCACTGGTCAGCCGGAAGGTGTACGAACCGTCGGCCGGCACATGGATGTTGCCGGTGACCTGGGTGACGAAGTTGTCGCCGAACCCGCCGAAGTCGGCGGTCGTGCTCCAGTCGACGGTCGGCATCAACGTGTCGTAGTTCGGGGTCTGTCCGGGCTTGAGCGTGCAGATCTTGTCGAGCGGGACCTGGACGTCGAAAACGCGCAGGGTGACGCCGGGCTCCTGCGGTGGCACGTCGGCCCCCGGTGCGGAGCCCGGCCGGGCCGATGCCAGGGGGGCTCCCCAGAGCCCGCCCGCGACGAACGCGCCGACGAGCAGTCCTGCCAAAGATCTTCGGGTGCGCCGGTACAGCCGTGCGTCCATGCTGCCTCCTGCTGAGTCGACCGGAGGGCCGGATAACTCCGGTGCCGAATGGGCGAAGCGCCAACGGTTGCGCCGACACGCTAGGAGACTTCTGCTCAACTCGTCCAGACTTTGTACTCGATGAGTTCAAAGTCCTTCCGATGGGCAGTCTTCATCGATGTAATGGGCCGACGTCGGGACGGTGACGTGGTTACGGGGAGGCCGGTAGGCGGTAGACGGACACATGGGAACGCGACTCGGCGGTGAACTCGGCGCCGCCCCAGTCCGCGTGCCTGGATTCCAGCTCGAAACCGGCCAGTTGGGCCATGAGGTCGAGTTCGGCCGGCCAGATGTAGCGGTGCGGGGTGCGGAACAGCTCGGCCTGCTTGGTGCCGTCGAAGCGGAAGTGATGCGAGACGACGTGCTGGCGCAGGGTGTCGTAGGTGTCCAGGAGGATGTACCCGGGCTCGGACTGACAGACGATGGCCGGCTGGCCCGGTGGCAGCTTGCGCAGTTCGGGCACCCACAGTTCGATCACGAACCGCCCGCCGGGACCGAGGTGACGGGCGGCGTTGCGGAAGCACTCGACCTGCTCGGTCTGGGTGAGCAGGTTGGCGACCGTGTTGAAGACCAGATAGACCAGGGTGTACTCGCCCGGGGCGGTGGTGGTCGCCATGTCGCCGATGATCACGGGAATCGTGGCTTCGTCGGCCTTGGTCCGCAGCTGCCCGACCATCGGCCGGGACAACTCGATGCCGGTGACGGGGACTCCGCGGCCGGCGAGCGGGACGGCGACCCGGCCCGTCCCGATGGCGAACTCGAGCGCCGCCCCACCCCCGGCGAGCAGGGCGAGGCGGTCCACGGCCGGCCCCAGAACCTCGGGGGCGAACATTCCGGTACCGGGGGTGTCATAGCGCCGGGCGGCGTCCGCGTCCCAGATGTCTTCTTGTTCCATTGCGCCGACGCTCGCCGACGGCAACGGTGTTGTCCAGCGAATTACATCAGGGCTTACGGGCGAGACCCCCGTGCTCACCGATGGGTTCCGGGGCGGGGGCGTCGCTGTCCGGGCGCCAGAGCGGGACCGGGACGACTCCGGGCTCGATGAGTTCCAGGCCCTCGAAGTACGCCGTGATCTGGTCGACCGTACGCAGGTTGTAGGGAACGGCGCCGCTCTCGTTGTAGGCGTCCTGGGCCTGCTCGAACACGGGGTCGATGCCCCGTGAGCCGTCGTTGACGGAGAGGTGGCTGCCGGACGGCAGTGCGGCCATCAGCCGGGTGACGATGGAGCGCGCCTGCTCGTAGTCGGCGATGTGGCCCAGGATGTTGCTGAGGATGAGGGCGGTGGGGCGCTCGAGGTCCAGGGTCCCGGCGGCGACCTTCAGGATGCGGTCCGGGTCCAGGACGTCGGCGTCGACGTACGCGGTCGCCCCCTCCGGGGTGGAGTAGAGCAGGGCGCGGGCGTGGGCCAGGACCATCGGGTCGTTGTCGACGTAGACGATCCGGGACTCGGGAGCGATCCGCTGGGCGACCTGGTGGGTGTTGTCGGCCGTCGGCAGTCCGGTCCCGATGTCCAGGAACTGCCGGATGCCGACCTCCCCCGCCAGGTAGGTGATGTTGCGGCGCAGGAAGGCACGGCTGCTGCGGGCGATGGTGACGATCCCGGGGAAGACGGCGGTGTAGGCGTCGCCGGCCTCCTCGTCGACGGGGTAGTTGTCCTTCCCGCCCAGCCAGTAGTTCCAGATCCGGGCCGAGTGCGGCACCGAGGTGTCGATCTTCTGCTGCGCTGATCCGGGCGCCGCGGCAGGGTCGGTCATAAGTACCGTCCGTAGTCATTCGAAGGCTGTTTTGGCCAACGCATAATCTACGGTCCCACAGCTCGTCCACGCAGGCTTGTTCGCGGGGAGGCAGGGCCGCCGCCTGGCGGATCAGCCGGACGACGCGGGCCCTCCGGCGAACCGGGCGAGGTCCTCCGCCGCTCCGCGCGGCAGGTCCGCGACGGCCTCCGCGGGCAGCGCCGCGATCACGTCGCGCAGCCGCACGGCGAGGTCCGGGAACACCGCCCAGGCCGGTGCCGGGACCGTGACGACCGCGAGCAGCAGGTCTCCCGCGTAGAAGGACGCCTCCGACAGCGGCTCCTCCAGCAGCAGGCGCACCGCGAGCGGCAGCACGTACGGCAGGGCGACCCGTTGCGTGACGAGCATGCGCAGATCCGCCGGGCGCAGTGTGCGCAGGGGCAGGCTCCGCAGCTCGTGCACCGTGCGGATCAGGCGGGTCGCGTCGGCGGCCGGATCCGCCCAGTGGGGCGGATCCAGCTCGTCGAGGGTGCGGTCGAGGTGCAGCAGACGGTCCACGCCCCGATTGTCGGCGACCGGCCCGGCTCCCGGCTCAGGTGAGTTCCACGATGAGGTCGCCGCCCTCCACCTGCTGAACACGGTTGATGGCCAGCCGGGTGACCGTGCCGGACTTCGGGGCGGTGATCGCGGCCTCCATCTTCATCGCCTCGATGGTGGCCACCGTGGCGCCGGCCGCCACCTCCTCGCCCTCGGCGACCGCGAGGGTCACCACACCGGCGAAGGGGGCCGCGACATGGCCGGAGTCGGCGCGGTCGGCCTTCTCGGTGGCCGGGACGTCGGAGGCCGCCGCCCGGTCGCGGACCTGGATCGGCCGCAACTGACCGTTCAGGGTGGACATCACGGTACGCATGCCCCGCTCGTCGGCGTCGCCCACCGCCTGCAGCTCGATGAGCAGCCGCACACCGGGATCGAGGTCGACGCTGTACTCCGTGCCGGGGCGCAGCCCGTAGAAGAAGTCCTTGCTGTCCAGGACGCTGGTGTCGCCGAAGGACCGGCGGTGCGTCTCGAACTCCCGTGTGGGGCCGGGGAAGAGCAGTCGGTTGAGGGTCGGCCGGCGGTCCTTCGCCAGGCCGGCGCGGTCGTCGGCGGTCAGCTCCTGGACGGGCTTGGGCTCGGCGCGGCCCCGCAGGGCCTTGCTGCGGAACGGCTCGGGCCAGCCGCCGGGCGGGGTGCCCAACTCACCGCGCAGGAAGCCGATCACGGAGTCCGGGATGTCGAACCGGTCCGGCTCCTCCTCGAAGTCCCGCGGGGACACACCCGCGCCCACCAGATGCAGCGCGAGGTCGCCGACCACCTTCGACGAAGGGGTGACCTTCACCAGGCGGCCGAGCATCCGGTCGGCGGCGGCGTACATCGCCTCGATGTCCTCGAAGCGGTCGCCCAGGCCCAGCGCGATCGCCTGGGTGCGCAGGTTGGACAGCTGCCCGCCGGGGATCTCGTGGTGGTAGACCCGGCCGGTCGGCGAGGCCAGGCCGGCCTCGAAGGGCGCGTAGACCTTGCGGACGCTCTCCCAGTAGGGCTCCAGGTCGCCGACGGCCGTCAGGTCCAGTCCGGTGGGGCGCCCGGAGTGGTCCGTCGCGGCGACGATCGCCGACAGGGAGGGCTGTGAGGTGGTCCCCGCCATGGAGGCCACGGCTCCGTCGACCGCGTCCGCGCCGGCCTGGACGGCGGCGAGGTAGGTGGCGAGCTGGCCGCCGGCGGTGTCGTGGGTGTGCAGATGGACCGGCAGGTCGAACTCCCGGCGCAGGGCCGACACCAGCGTCGCCGCCGCGGGCGCCCGCAGCAGTCCGGCCATGTCCTTGACGGCCAGGACATGGGCGCCGGCCTCGACGATCCGCTCGGCCAGGCGCAGGTAGTAGTCCAGGGTGTAGAGCCGCTCGGACGGGTCGGACAGGTCGGCGGTGTAGCACAGGGCCACCTCGGCGACGGCGGTGCCGGTCTCGCGTACGGCGTCGATGGCGGGCCGCATCTGGGAGACGTCGTTCAGCGCGTCGAAGACGCGGAAGATGTCGATGCCGGTCGCCGCCGCCTCCTGGACGAAGGCGTCGGTCACCTCGGTCGGGTACGGGGTGTAGCCCACGGTGTTGCGGCCGCGCAGCAGCATCTGCAGGCAGATGTTCGGTACGGCCTCCCGCAGGGCGGCCAGGCGCTCCCACGGGTCCTCGGCGAGGAAGCGCAGGGCGACGTCGTACGTGGCGCCGCCCCAGCACTCCAGCGAGAACAGTTCGGGCAGGGTGCGCGCCACCACGGGGGCGACGGCGAGCAGGTCCTTGGTGCGGACCCGGGTGGCGAGCAGCGACTGGTGGGCGTCGCGGAAGGTGGTGTCGGTGACGCCGATGGTCGGCGAGTCGCGCAGTCGGCGGGCGAAGCCGTCGGGGCCGAGTTCGGCGAGCCGCTGCCTCGAGCCGGCCGGCGGTTCACCGGCGGGCAGCGGCGGCAGCTTGGTCAGCGGGTCGATCAGCTGGGGCCGCTCGCCGTGCGGCTTGTTCACCGTGACGTCGGCGAGGTAGGTGAGCAGCTTGGTGCCGCGGTCGGCGGAGTGGCGGGCGGTGAGCAGCTCGGGACGCCGCTCGATGAACGAGGTCGTGACGTGTCCGGCCCGGAAGTCCGGATCGTCCAGGACCGCTTGCAGGAAGGGGATGTTGGTGGAGACGCCGCGGATGCGGAACTCGGCCACCGCGCGCCGGGCCCGGCCCACCGCGGCGCCGAAGTCCCGGCCCCGGCAGGTGAGTTTCACCAGCATCGAGTCGAAGTGCGCGCTGATCTCCGTACCGGCGTGGGTGGTTCCGCCGTCGAGGCGGATGCCGGAGCCGCCGGGCGAGCGGTAGGCGCTGATCCGGCCGGTGTCCGGGCGGAAGCCGTTGGCCGGGTCCTCGGTGGTGATACGGCACTGCAGCGCGGCGCCCCGCAGGGTGACGGCCTCCTGGGCCAGACCGAGGTCGGCGAGCGTCTCGCCGGCGGCGATGCGCAGCTGCGCCTGCACGAGGTCGACGTCGGTGACCTCCTCGGTCACCGTGTGCTCGACCTGGATGCGCGGGTTCATCTCGATGAAGACGTGGTTGCCGTCCCGGTCGAGGAGGAACTCCACCGTGCCGGCGTTGCGGTAGCCGATCCGGCGGGCGAAGTTCACGGCGTCGGCGCAGATGCGGTCGCGCAGCTCCGGGTCGAGGTTCGGCGCGGGCGCGAGTTCGATCACCTTCTGGTGGCGACGCTGCACCGAGCAGTCCCGCTCGAACAGGTGAATGACGTCGCCCTGCCCGTCGGCGAGGATCTGCACCTCGATGTGGCGGGGTTCGACGACGGCCTTCTCCAGGAACACCGTGGGGTCGCCGAACGCGGACGCGGCCTCCCGGGAGGCCGCCTCGATGGCCTCCCCCAGCTGGCCGGGGTCCTCCACGCGGCGCATGCCGCGACCGCCGCCGCCGGCGACGGCCTTGACGAACACGGGGAAGCCGATGCCGTCGGCGGCGCGGACGAGTTCGTCGACGTCGGTGGAGGGCGCCGAGGAGCCGAGCACGGGCACGCCGGCCTCGCGGGCGGCGGCCACCGCGCGGGCCTTGTTCCCGGTCAGTTCCAGGATCCGGGCGCTGGGTCCGACGAAGGTGATGCCGGCCTCTTCGCAGGCTTTGGCCAGTTCGGGGTTCTCGGACAGGAATCCGTAGCCCGGGTAGACGGCGTCGGCGTCCGCGCGGCGGGCGGCGCGGACGATCTCCTCGACGGAGAGGTAGGCCCGTACCGGGTGTCCCGGTTCGCCGATCTCGTACGCCTCGTCGGCCTTCAGGCGGTGCAGCGAGTTGCGGTCCTCGTGCGGGAAGACGGCGACGGTTCGGGCGCCCAGTTCGTAGCCCGCGCGGAACGCCCGAATCGCGATCTCGCCGCGGTTGGCGACCAGCACCTTGCGGAACATGCTCGATCCCTCCAGCCTGCCGGTGACGAGACCATCGTGTCGGTGACGGGTCCGGTACGCCATGTGAGCCGGGCCACTCACCTCCGCCTCGACGACGGTGTGAGGGGCCACCGAGAGAAATGTTTCTCTCGGTGGCCCCTCACACCTGCCGACGGAGCGCTACTCCGTGATCTTGAGCAGCTTGTTCGGTGTGCCGCTGCCGGGGTCACCGATCCCGTCTGTCGGCGGTGGCCGCACCCGTCAGCGCGACGGTACGCATCTGACGCGTCATGAAGAGGGATCTCCTCGTCAGGTGTGGGGGGGCCGACCTCCGGCGCGGTGCCGCGGGGAGGCTGGCGAGAAGAGTGACCACTTGTCGCGATCAGTTCAACGGCGGAGCCCCGCGGTCGGCGCGGCACGACGGCGCATCTCCACGACGTCCGCCCGTACCGGAGCCAACCGACGGGCAAAAGCCGAGCTGAAAGCGTTGCTTGAAGCACCGCCCGGTGACTGCGCGAGATTGGTGACCGTCCCCTCACCCAACCCTCACCGCACCGGCGTTTGGCGCTCCTCGGTCCTACCGGAAGAGGGCTGCGTGGCGTCGCGCCCAGTCGGCGAAGGTGCGGGGCGGACGGCCGGTGACGTCCTCGACGGCGAGGCCGGCCCGGAGCTCCTCGGGGGTGGGGGCGCCCAGGATGTCGAGCGTGGTGTCGACCACCTCCTCGGGCATGAACTGCCGCATCTGCGCGCGGGCTTCCTCGCGGGTCTGGCCCACGAAGCGCACCGGTTCGCCGATCGCCTCGCCGATGGCCTCGGCCCGCTGCCGTGGCGTGGTGAGGGCGGGGCCGGTCAACTCGTAGGCACGGCCGTTGTGTCCGGCGCCGCGCAGGGTCACCGCGGCGACGTCGGCGATGTCGGCCGGGTCGATCGTGGGCAGGCCCACGTCGCCGAACGGCGCGGCGACGGTCCGCCGGGTGCGCACCGGTTCGGCCCAGGCGAGGGCGTTGGAATGGAAGCCGCCGGGGCGCAGGATCGTCCAGTCCGCACCCGACTGCCGTACGGCGTCCTCGATGGCCCGTGCCACGCGGCCGTGCGATGCCGACCGCGGCCGGGTGACGACTCCCTGCGAGGACAGCAGGACGACGCGTCCGACGCCGGCGGCCTTGGCGGCGTCGAGGATGCCGTGCGGGTTCAGCAGATGCGCACTGGCTCCCCCGTTCTGCAGGAACAGCGCGTCGGCGCCGTCGAAGACCTCGCGCAGGCTGTCGGCGTCGGTGAGATCCGCGCGCAGATGCCGTACGCCTTCCGGTACATCGGCGGCCGAGATCGCCCTGGAGGTGGCGGTCACCCGCTCGCCGTCCGCCGCGAGGGCGCGGACGAGTTCCCGGCCGACGTTTCCGGTTGCTCCGGTCACCACGAACATGAACAACTCCCCTGTCGTTTCGGTGTGGTGAGGACGCTAACAGTCTGGATATAGTAGGTACCCAGGAGATAGTGACTATCCCGAAGGGGTTCGCATGGCGGGGAACGCGACACGGACGGCGGCCGCCGGGACTCCCCCGGAACTCGCCTGCCCCGTCAGCCCGGTCGTGGACATCGTGTTCAGCCGGTGGACCACCCCGGTCCTGTGGACGCTGCACGCGCACGGCCGGCAACGCTTCGTCGAGCTGCAACGGCGGATCGGCGGGATCACCCCGAAGGTGCTGACGCAGCGTCTGCGGCAGCTGGAGCGCGACGGCCTGGTCGTGCGCACCTACCACCCGGAGGTTCCGCCCCGGGTCGAGTACGAGATCAGCGAGCTGGGCCTCAGTCTCGCGCCGCTCTTCGCTCATCTCTCGGAGTGGGCCACGGCCAACCTGGGCAAGGTCGAGCAGGCCCGGCACGCCTACGACGAGGACACCGCCCGGTAGCGCGGGGACGGGCGGGTCAGGCCTGACCGGTCTCGAAGCGGGAGATGCGGCCGTCGTCGTCGACGGTGAAGGACCACCGGGTGCGCATCTCGCCCCAGGTGTCGTTGCTGTAGCGGGCGAGGAGGCGGCGGCCGCCGCCGGACTCGTTGTCGACCTCCAGGTGCCCGTGGGAGGAGAAGACCTCCCGGTCGATCCACTCGGTGAGGTCACGCTCGGAACCGTCGTCCGCCATGGTGGCACCGGGCGCCAGCAGAGTCAGGAACCCGTCCCGGTCGTGGTTGTTGACGGCCGTGACGAAGGCGCGGACGGCGGGGTCGCTGAGACGGGTGCTCTGGATCGTCATGTCTGCCAGCGTCGTACCGGCCGCCGGGCTCCGCCACCCGCATCACCCGAACGGCGACCGGTGACGCGCCGGGCCGGTGGCGGGAATGCGACGGTGGTCGCCAAGCCACTGCTCCGGGAGACGACGTGACCTGTTACGACCGACGTGATCTGGGCCTGCTGCTGCTCCGGCTGGGGACGGGCGGGGTGCTCGCGGCGCACGGCGCCCAGAAGCTGTTCGGCTGGTTCGGCGGGGGCGGCATCGAGGGCACCGGCCAGTTCATGGAGTCCATCGGCTACGCGCCCGGCAGGGCGAGCGCCACGGCGGCGGGCCTCGCCGAGGCCGGCGGGGGCGTGCTGCTCGCGCTCGGTCTCGCCACCCCGGCGGCGGGCGCCGCGGCGGCCGGCGCGATGGCGGGCGCGGCGGCCGTGCACGCGCCCAACGGGTTCTTCAACCAGGAGGGCGGCTTCGAGTACGCCGCGTCCCTGGGCCTGACGGCCGCCGGACTCGCCGTCACGGGTCCCGGCCGGCTCTCCCTGGACCACGCCTTCGGCCACGCGGTCAACCGGAGCTGGATGATCCCGGCGGCCTTCGCGGTGACCGCGGCGGCCACGACGATGACGGTGGGAGCGCGCGTACGGCGGCTGAGGAAGGCCAAGGAGGGCGAGCAGGAGGCGTTGTTCGAGGAGTAGTCCGGCGGGCCGGCGGCCTCAGCAGCCCGTCGACTCCGTACAGGGCCCGTTCTCGGGCAGATGCGTCTCGGCCCACTTGCCGAGTTCCTTGAGCGCGGGTCCCAGCGCCGCGCCCGACTCCGTCAGACGGTAGGTGACCCGCAGCGGCGGTCCCTCGTCGACCTCGCGGACCAGGAGTCCCGCGGCGCCCAGTTCCGTCAGCCGGTCGGAGAGCATGCGCTCGCTGATACCGGGGACGGCCCGGCGCAGATCGGCGAAGTACGCCGGCTGTTCCACCAGCACGGCCACGATCGGCCCGGTCCAGCGCTTACCGAGCAGCTGGAAGACGCGGCTGATGCCGCCGTCCACCTTCCTGCACGCCTCTGGCCCATGCACCTGCTCGACCGCCATGCCTCCAGGGTACTACCCCTCCACAAGGGGATGAAAAAAAGTAAGTCCCTGTGTTATTCATAGTCGAGTACGAATTCTCAGCGGTGGCGTCCTGCGTCTCCGCCCCTGCACTCATGGGAGAAAACCCCGATGGCCACCCTTCTGCACATCGACTCCTCCGTCTTCCCGGCGTCCGCCTCCGCGTCCCGCGCCGTGGCGGAGACCTTCCGCAAGGCGTGGGAGGAGCAGCACCCCGAGGGCACGGTGATCCACCGCGACCTCGCCACGAACCCCGTTCCGCACCTCACCGCCGACGCCCACACGGCGGGCTTCGCGGACCCTGCCGCGCACACTCCCGAGCAGGCCGCGGCCTTCGCCGGGCGCCTGGAGCTGATCGAGGAGTTCGAGCGGGCGGACGCGCTGCTGATCGGCGCCCCGATGTACAACTTCACGATCCCCTCCACGCTCAAGGCATGGCTGGACAACGTGATCCTCATGGGCCGTACGGCGGGCGAGAACCCCTCCGCCAAGGGCACGCCGGTCACCGTGATCGCCAGCCGCGGCGGCTCCTACGCGCCGGGCACCCCGCGCGAGGGCTACGAGTACGTCCAGAACTACCTGCGGGCGGTGCTGGTCGACTTCCTCGGTCTCGACCTCGACTTCATCGTCCCGGAACTGACCATGGCCGCGCAGAACCCGGCGATGGCCGAGCTGGTCCCGCTCTTCGAGAGCTCCCGCGAGCGCGCCCACCAGGACGCGACCGTCAGGGCCAAGACCCTCGCCGAGCGGCTGGCGGCCTGATCCGGCGGCGTCCGGCCGCCGGATCAGGCCCGGTGCCGGGCGTCCTCCAGATAGTGCAGCACGGCCGCGACACGGCGGTCCGTGCGGTCGGTCGGCGCAAGGTCGAGCTTGGCGAAGATGTTGCGGATGTGCTTGTGGACGGCACCGTCGGTGACGACGAGCCGTTCGGCGACGGCCGTGTTGCCCAGCCCCTCGGCCATCAGCGCCAGCACCTCCCGTTCGCGCGGGCTGAGCCGTTGCAGCCGGGCGTCCGGCCGGGTGCGGGTGAGCAGTTGGGCCACGACCTCGGGATCGATGGCGGTGCCGCCCTCCGCCACCCGGTGCAGCGCGTCGAGGAACTCCTCGACCCGGCCCACCCGTTCCTTGAGCAGATAGCCGAGCCGGGCGCTGCCCTGGGCGAGCAGATCGGCCGCGAATGCCTGCTCGACGTAGGCGGACAGGACGAGGACGGCGAGCTCGGGCCGGCGCCGCCGGGCCTCCACGGCCGCGGTGATCCCCTCGTCGGTGTGGGTGGGCGGCATCCGGACGTCGACGATGGCGACGTCCGGCTGCTCCGCGTCCACGGCGTCCAGGAAGGCGTCGGGGTTCTCGACCGTGGCCACCACGTCCAGGGACTCGGCGCGCAGCAGCAGTGCGAGCCCCTCGCGCAACAGGGCGTCGTCCTCGGCGATCACGATCCGCATGGCAGGGTCACCTTCAGGGTGGTGGGGCCGCCGGGAGGGCTGGCCAGTTCCAGTGTTCCGTCGTGCGCCTCGGTGCGCCGGCGGATGCCGGTGAGCCCGGATCCGTTCCGCTCGTCCGCTCCGCCGCGGCCGTCGTCGTGGATCTCCAGGTACAGCCGTTCGTCCAGGCGACGCACCACGACACCGGCTTCGCGGGCGCCGCTGTGCTTGGCGATGTTACTGAGGGCCTCGGCGACCACGAAGTACGCCGTCGCCTCCACGGACACCGCGCACCGGCCGGGCACGTCGGCGTCGACGCGACAGGGCACCGGGCAGTCGGCCGCCAGGGCGGTGAGGGCGTCGGGCAGACTGCGGTCGGCCAGGACCGGCGGGAGGATGCTGCGGACGACCGCCCGCAGTTCGGCCAGCGCCTGTTCGGCGGCCTCCTGGGCACGCTCGAGGACGGCGTCGGCCTCGCCGGGGTCGCGGGTCAGGGCGCGGCGGGCCGCGCCGAGCAGCACGGCGACCGCGACGATCCGGTTCTGTGTGCCGTCGTGCAACGCGCGTTCGACACGGCGCAGTTCGGTGGCGTGGGCGTCGAGTGCGGCGGCCCTGGTGGCGGTGAGTTCGGCGACCCGCAGGACGAGGTCGGTCCCGGGGTCCGGGCTGAGCAGCCGCCGTCCGGGCCATGCCTGGAGCCGGGCGAGCGCGGGAGCGCACAGCACGATGACGGCGACGAACAGCACGCCGAACAGGGTGACGGACAGGGCGCCGGACCAGTCGCGCACGGTCCACCAGCCCAGGGCCGCGGTGGACTCGCTCTCCGGCAGAAGGCGCCAGTACAGCGGGAAGGTGACGTCGTGTGCCGCGTTCAGCGGCAGCGTCGCCCCGATCAGCCCGAGGAGCAGGCCGAAGACCGCGTGCGTGCACACCCAGCGCACCTCACGGCGTACGGCGCGGTCCGCGAGCGCCGTACGCAGTCCGGCAGGCGGCTGCGCCGGGCCGATGATCTCCGGGCCCCACCGGGACAGCCGGGCCCGCTCCCGGTCGGCGACGGCCCGCACCGCGTGCAGGGCGGACGGCAGCAGCAACAGGCCCACACCGGCCAGGCAGGCCGCCGCCGTCAGGGCCAGCCACAGCATCGCGAGCAGTGCCAGCAGGCCGGTGCCCATACCGCCGATGAGGTGTTCCAGGGCGTCCAGCGCGGCCCGGGCACGGGCCGACACGGCCCGTGAACGCCCCGGCCGGCCGCCCGCCGCCCCCTCGTGAGTCGCCACCGTCCACACCTCCCAGGCGCGGAGGATAGGACACCCGCTCCCGGGCCCGCCGGGCCATCCGCCCAGTGGTACGGGACCGGAAGCGCTCCGGGACCGGCGCGGCACGCTCACTCGCGGATGCCGATGCCCTCGACCGGAGGGGTGCGCAGGAGCCGGCCGACGGGAAGCACCGTGGCGACGAGCGCCAGGAGGATGGTGCCGCCGACGACTACGGCCCAGCCGGCGACCGGAACGTAGGGCACGCGCTGCCCGGCCACGGCGTTGACGATCGTGGTGAGGGTGACGGCCGCGATCGCGCCGCCGATCACGAGCGCCACGCCCAGCAGGCCGGCCTGTTCGGCGTGCACCATCCGCTTCACCTGACGGCGGGTGACGCCGACCAGGCGCAGCAGGGACAGTTCCCGGGTCCGGGCCAGTGCCGCCATGACGAGCGTGTTGGCGGCGGCCAGGACCGCGTATCCGACCAGGACGGCGATGAGCAGCTTGTTCAGCCAGCCGCTGATGGCCAGGTCCTGGGCGATGTCGCCGGTCAGCCGGTCGGTGTCCACCACCGCGGCGGCCGGATGGCGGCGGGCGAGGCCGGCCAGGGCGGCCTCGGCGTCGGCGTCCGGCGCGGTGCGGATGAGCACCTGGTCGTCGAGTCCGGTGACGGTGTGCCCGGTGAGGGTCCTCGTGTGCAGGGTGACGTCGCCGAAGCCCCAGCCGCGTTCGTACAGCGCGACGACGCGCAGGGTGACGGGTGTGCCGTCGCCGAGCCACAGCCCGGCCTCGTCCCCGAGGTCCCAGCCGGCGGCGTCCGCCTGCGCGGTGGACACGGCCACGGTCCCTTCGCGCAGTCGACGCCCCGACAGCCGGGAGGGCAGCAGGATGTTCTGCTCCACGTTCAGCGCGCCCACCAGGTTGAACGCCTGGAAGACGAACCCGGCCCGGCTGCGGCGCAGTTCGGTCAGCTTCTTCTCGGACATCGACGACAGATCGGTGGCCCCGATCCGCACCGTCCCCGAGTCCGGCCGGTCCAGTCCGGCCGCGCAGTGCAGCAGGGTGCTCTTGCCCGATCCGGACGGTCCCATCACGGCGGTCGCCGTGCCGCGCATGAACACGGCGCTCACGTCGTCCAGCGCCACGACCGGCTGATCACCGCCGTACGTCTTGTGTACATGGTCGAGGCCGACGGCGACGTCGGCCGGGGTCAGTGACATGGTGGGGCGCCTTCCGGGCGGAGCTCGTTGCGGGACCTCCACGACGGTAGGCGGCATGGAAGCCGCCACCCATGCAGCCAGTGACCGAACAGTGGTGGTGCAGGCACTACCACCCGGCACAACGTCCGTGGTCGCGTCGTTGGCCCTGGCCCGGCGCGGTTCGGGTGGCGAGGACACGGGACCGCAGGTCAACGGAAGATCACCTACCGGTCTCGGCGGGCCCTCTCCGTGCCCTCTTCGAGACTCACCCGCAACGCTCCGTACCGCACGTTCCGGCCCGCCGCGCCGTCACAGTCACTGAAGTCGGCGTCAACCAACCGAGGGGGCACGGACGATGAAGTGGTACGGGACACGACGGCCGGTCGGAGCGCTGCTCGCGCTCACGGCGGCGAGCTGCCTGCTGGTCGGCGGCTGCGGCGCGGGAAGCGACGGCGGCTCCAAGGCGAGCGACGCGTCCTACGACCGCGGGGGTGACGGCTCGGCGCCGCCGCCCGCCCCCGACCGGGACTCGGGAGGGCGGTACGACGGTGAACGGGGCGAGGGCGAGCAGGACTCCCGCGAGGTCGCCCCCGGTCCCGACCACCTGTCGACCTTCGCGCTGGACGTCGACACCGCCTCGTACGGCTATGCCCGCCGCACCCTCGCGGAGGGCCGGCTGCCCGATCCGTCGGCCGTCCGCCCCGAGGAGTTCGTCAACAGCTTCCGGCAGGACTACGAGCGTCCCGACGGGGACGGTTTCACGGTCACCGTGGACGGCGCCCGCACCGACGAGGAGGACTGGTCGCTGGTCCGGGTGGGCCTGGCCACCCGGGCCGCCGAACCGGACGGTGAACGTCCGCCGGCCGCCCTGACGTTCGTCATCGACATCTCGGGTTCGATGGCGGAACCGGGCCGCCTCGACCTCGCCCGGGAGTCCCTCGCGACCATGACGGACCAGTTGCGCGACGACGACTCGGTGGCCGTCGTCACCTTCAGCGACGAGGCCGAGACCGTCCTGCCGATGACCCGGCTCGGCGGCAACCGGGGCGAGGTCCACGACGCCGTCGCCGGCCTGGAGCCGACCGACTCCACCAACCTCGGCGCCGGTGTGGAGACCGGGTACGAGACCGCCGTCGAAGGGCTGCGCGAGGGTGCCACCAACCGGGTCGTGCTCGTCTCCGACGCCCTCGCGAACACCGGCGAGACGGAGGCCGACGCGATCCTCGAACGCATCGCGGACTCCCGCCGCGAGCACGGCATCACCCTGTTCGGCGTCGGTGTCGGCAGCGACTACGGCGACGCACTCATGGAGCAGCTCGCCGACGAGGGTGACGGGCACACGGTGTACGTGTCCGGCGGGGAGGACGCCCGCGAGGTGTTCTGCGAGCAACTGCCCCGCAACATCGAGCTGACGGCCCGTGACGCCAAGGCGCAGGTCGCCTTCGACCCGGAGACGGTCGCCGAGTTCCGGCTCGTCGGCTACGACAACCGGCGGGTCGCCGACGAGGACTTCCGCGACGACCGGGTGGACGGCGGCGAGGTCGGGCCCGGCCACACCGTGACCGCCCTGTACGCCGTGCGCACCCTCCCCCATCGGGGCCGGGGCCACCTGGCGACGGCCACCGTGCGCTGGCTCGACCCCGACAGCCGCACCCCGCACGAGGAGACGGGCGACCTGGAGGCCGACGACCTCGTCGGCTCCGTGTGGAGCGCGCGACGCGGTCTGGCGGTCACCGCCACCGCGGCCTACTTCGCCGACGCCCTGCGCTCCCACGGCCACCGCTACAGCGCGCTGCCCGGCGCCCCCGGTCTCGGTGAACTCTCCGAGCGCGCGGGCGACCTGGCGGACCGGACGGAGGACGAGGACGTCCGCGGGCTGGCGGAGGCGATCCGTTCGGCGAACCGTCTGGAGTGACCCGGGCCCATTGACTCGGCCTTACGCGCGGGTAAGTTGACTCCGGAGTAAGTAAGTGCGAGACAGCATCAGCCGCGACCGGGAGCCGTCATGGGCGTACGCAAGGACCTGAAACGGGCGAAACGACGCACGGATCTGGCGAGCCGGGCAGGAGTCGAGACCGTCAGGGACGAACACGGCGTCGTGCGTGAGGCCCGTACGGCGGCTCTGGCCCCACGGCGGACCACCGGCAGCACGGCCGACATCCCGTTCACCAACGCGGCCGAGGCCCCCGACGCGGTGGTCCTGCGGCGCGAGGAGCACGGCACCTGGCGTCCGGTGACGGCGGCGGCCTTCGCCCAGGAGGTCACCGCCGTGGCCAAGGGGCTGATCGCCGCAGGGCTGGAACCGGGCGACCGGGTCGCCGTGATGTCCCGTACGCGCTACGAGTGGACGGTCCTGGACTTCGCGGTCTGGTCCGCCGGCGGCCGGACCGTACCGGTCTACGCCACCTCCTCCGCGGAGCAGGTGGAGTGGATCGTCCGTGACTCCGGCGCCCGGTACGTCGTCACGGAGACCGCGCAGAACACGGCCACCGTCGCCACCGGCACCGCCGCCCACCCGGAACCCCCGCGTGTGTGGGAACTGGACACGGACGCCCTCGCCGAACTCACCGCACTCGGCCGGGACGTCCCCGACGAGGAGGTCACCGAGCGCCGTACGGCCCTGACGCCCGACACCGTCGCGACCGTCTGCTACACCTCCGGCACCACCGGACGCCCCAAGGGCTGCGTCCTCACCCACGCCAACCTGTACGCCGAGGCCGCCAACACGGTCGAGCTGCTGCACCCGATCTTCAAGGAGGTCACGGACCAGGTCGCCTCGACCCTGCTCTTCCTCCCGCTCGCCCACATCCTCGGCCGCACCATCCAGATCGCCTGCCTGCTCGCCCGTATCGAGATCGGCCACTGCCCCAGCATCAAGCCCGACGAACTGCGGCCCGCGCTCAAGGCGTTCCGCCCGACCTTCCTGGTCGGCGTCCCCTATCTCTTCGAGAAGATCCACGACACCGGCCGGGCCACCGCCGAGAAGATCGGCCGGGGCGCCTCCTTCGAACGCGCCCACCGCGTCGCCGTCCGCTTCGGCGAGGCCCACCTCGACAGGTTCCTGGGCCGCGGCAAGGGCCCCGGCCCCGGGCTGTACGCCGCCTGGGCACTGTACGACCTGCTGGTCTACCGCCGGGTCCGCAAGGAACTCGGCGGCCGGATGCGCTACGCCATCAGCGGCGGCTCCCCGCTGGAGCGCGACCTCAACCTCTTCTTCTACGCGGCCGGAGTCATGGTCTACGAGGGCTACGGCCTGACCGAGACCACCGCCGCCGCCACCATCGTCCCGCCGCTGGGCCCCCGCCCCGGCACGGTCGGACTCCCGGTCCCCGGCACCGCGGTCCGCATCGCCGACGACGGCGAGGTACGCGTCAGGGGCGGCATCGTCTTCGGCTCCTACTGGAACAACCCGGCCGCCACCGACGAGGCGCTCGACGACGGCTGGTTCACCACCGGTGACCTCGGCTCCCTGGACGAGGACGGATACCTGACCATCACGGGCCGCAAGAAGGACATCCTCGTCACCTCCGGCGGCAAGAACGTATCCCCGGCCGTCCTGGAGGACCGGCTGCGCAGCCGCCCGCCCGTCGGCCAGTGCCTCGTCGTCGGCGACAACCGCCCCTTCGTGGCCGCGCTGATCACCCTCGACCCCGAGACGGTCGCCCACTGGCTGTCGGTGCGGAAACTGCCCGCCGGCACCCCGATGTCCGAGGTCGTCCGCGACCCGCGGATGCGCGCCGACGTACAACGGGCCGTCGACTACGCCAACGAGGCCGTCTCCCGCGCGGAGTCCATCCGCGCCTTCGGCCTGATCGAGGGCGAGTTCACCGAGGAGAACGGACTCCTGACACCGTCCCTGAAGGTCAAACGGCGGGCGGCGCAGGAGGCGTACGCGGACGAGATCGCGGCGCTGTACTCCTGACCCCGGCGTCCCGCAGGGCGCGGAGGTAGCGCCTGCGGACGTGGAGCTGGGCCAGCAGGAGAGCGGGGAAGAGCAGGCGCCAGGGGCCCGTCGGCGCCGCCCGGGTCAGGGAGCGCAGGGTGAGCAGGACCCGGCCGTCGTCCTCCCGGTGCACGATGAAGGCCTCTTCCCCGCTGACCGGGTGGCCCCGGCGGGTGCCGTAGGCGAAACCGCACCGGTGCCCGGTCTCCACCACGGCGACGACCTCGACCGGTTCCCGCACGACGCACCGGCCGAGGCCCGCCGTGACGGTGTACCGCCCGCGCTCGCGCGCGCCGATGCCGCCCCCGTCGGCCGGGGCGACGGCGAAACCGCTGCGCCGTTTGACCTCCCACCGCAGCACCGCCTCCCTGGCGGCGGTCCAGACGTCCTCTCCCCGTCCGATCGTCACGGTCCTCTCGAACCGGCGGAACCCGGGCGGGGACGCGGACCAGAGGAGGACCTGCGGGGCGGTGGCACCGCGGGGGCCGTAGGTGAGACCTTCGTCGTCACCCATGGGCGTCCGCCCTCCGCTCCAGGAAGGCGGACAGGCCCGTCAGCAGCCGGTCGACGTCCTCGCCGCTGGTGTAGGGGGCCAGGCCGACGCGGAGGCCGCCGGTGTCGCCGAGGCCGAGGCGGCGGGACGCCTCCAGCGCGTAGAAGCTTCCGGAGGGCGCGTGGACGCCGCGTTCGGCGAGGAAGCGGTAGGCGTCCTCGGTGCGGTGGCCGTCGAGGGTGAGCAGCAGGGTCGGGGTGCGCCGGGCCGCCCGGGAGTGGACGGTGACCTGGGGCAAGGCCGCCAGTCCCTGCTCCAGCCGGTCGCGCAGGACGCCCTCGTGTTCCTCGATCCCCTCGAACGCCGAGGCGAGCCGTTCACGGCGGCTGCCGCCCGGCCCGGCGGCCAGCCCGGCCAGGAAGTCGACCGCCGCACGGGTGCCCGCGAGGAACTCGTAGGGCAGCGTGCCGAGTTCGAAGCGCTCGGGCACCGCGTCCGTGGAGGGCAGCAGTTTGTCCGGACGCAGTGTCTCCAGGAGTTCGGGGCGGGCGGCCAGGACGCCGTGGTGGGGGCCGAGGAACTTGTACGGGGAGCAGACGAAGAAGTCCGCGCCGAGCGCCTCGATGTCGACCGGGGCGTGCGCGGCGTAGTGCACGCCGTCGACGTACAGCAGGGCGCCCGCCTCGTGCGTGATCCGCGCGATCTCGGCGATCGGGGGCATCGTGCCGATCAGGTTGGAGGCCGCGGTGACGGCCACCAGCCGGGTGCGCCCGGAGAGCCGGTCGCGGATGTCGTCGGCGGTCAGTTCGCCGGTGGCCGGGTCGAAGTCCGCCCGGCGGACGGTGCAGCCGGCCCGCTCGGCCGCCTGGACCCAGGGGCGGATGTTGGCGTCGTGGTCCAGCCGGGTGACGACCACCTCGTCGCCCGGTGACCAGGCCGCGGCGAGGGTGCGGGAGAAGTCGTAGGTGAGCTGGGTGGCGCTGCGGCCGAAGACGATGCCCGCCGGGTCGGCGCCCAGCAGGTCGGCCATGGCGCGCCGGGTCTCGACGACGACGGCCTCGGCGTTGCGCTCGCCGGGCAGTCCGTCGCCGCGGATCGAGAGCGGCCGGGACAGCGCGGCGGCGATCGCCTCGATGACGGGCAGCGGCATCTGGGTGCCGCCGGGGCCGTCGAAGTGCGCGGTGCCGGCGGCCAGCGCGGGCACCCGGGCGCGCAGGGCGGTGAGGTCGTACGTCATGTGGGGCCTCCTGTCGGTGCGGTGTGTGAGGGTGCCGGTCAGGTGGACGGGCCGTCGGCCCGCGGTTCGAGCGGCGGGTCGGAGAGCTGCTCGCGCAGATAGTTCCAGACGACCGCGACCAGCGCGGCCACCGGTACGGCGAGCAGGCTTCCGACGATGCCGGTCAGGCTGCCGCCCAGCGTCACCGCCAGCAGGACGACCGTCGCGTGCAGTCCGAGACCGCGGCTCTGGATCATGGGCTGGAAGACATTGCCCTCGAGCTGCTGCACCACGACGATGACGGCCAGCACGAGCAGCGCGTCCGTCAGGCCGTTGGACACCAGCGCGATCAGCACCGCGACGAAGCCGGCGAACAGGGCTCCCACGATGGGCACGAACGCGGACACGAAGGTCAGCACCGCCAGCGGCAGCACCAGGGGGACGTCCAGAAGCCACAGCCCCAGTCCGATGAACACGGCGTCGAGCAGACCGACGAGCGCCTGCGACCGTACGAAGGCGCCGAGGACGTCCCAGCATCGCGCGGCCACGGCCGGGACGTCGGTGGCCAGCCGACCGGGGAGCTGCCGGCCGAGCCACGGCAGGAAGCGCGGGCCGTCCTTGAGGAAGAAGAACATCAGGAAGAGCGCCAGGACGGCCGTGACCACACCGCTGAAGACGGTGCTCACGCCCGTGACGGCGGTGGTGGCGATGGCACCGGCGCTGTCCTGGATGCGAGCGGTCGCGGTGTCGAAGGCACCGGCGATCTGGGCGTCGTCGATGTTCAGCGGCGGCCCGGCGGCCCATTCGCGCAGCCTCTCGACGCCCTCGACGACACCGTCGGCCAGCTCGCCGGACTCCGACGCCACGGGCACCGCGATCAGCGCCGCGGTGCCCGCGGCCACCAGCAGGAACAACACGGTCACCAGGGCCGCGGCGAGCGCGGGGGCCAGCCCGCGCCGGCGCAGGAAGCGGGTCGGGGGCCAGGTGAGCGTGGTGAGGAGCAGACCGACTATCAAGGGCCAGACCACCGACCACATCCGGCCCAGCACCCACAGCACCACCGCCGCCGCCACCAGGACCAGCAGCAGTTCACCGGAGACACGCGCCGACGTACGCAGCGCGGCGCGGGTTCTCCCCGCGTTCAACGTGGCAGACATGGAGGCACCTTATGGGGCCCGCCGGTCACGGTGATCACCCGGGATCCGCTGGGAATCCTCTCATGATCCACTCGGGAGGCACGTCCGGCGGGGTTCCACCGTGTCGGCCGGGGACGGCCGGGGCCGGTGAGGCAGACTGAGGTCATGGGCGACCTCGATGCCCGCGGGACACCGTCGCGTCGGTTCCCTCCGGTGCCCAAGAGCGTGGCGGAGGCCCGGCGGTTCGTGCGGGCCACCCTCGGCGACGCCGCGCCGGACCTGACGGACACGGCTCAGCTGCTGGTCAGTGAGCTGGTGACCAACGTCGTCCTGCACGCCCGCACCGAGGTGGAGGTGGCGGCCCGCGTCGACGACGGCACGGTTCATGTGCGGGTCGGCGACCGCCGGCCGGACCGCGGGCTCGTGCCGCACGGATGCCCGCCCTACGCCGGTACGGGACAGGGTCTGCCGCTGGTCGCCAGACTGTCCTCCCGGCATGGCGTCGAGACCGGTGACGGGGGCAAGACGGTGTGGTTCGAGCTGCGGCCCGAGGGACCGCCCCGGCACCCGGACGGCTGGGGACTTTCCGCGGCGCCCTCCGGCCCGGGAGCGACGGTGACGCTGCTCGATGTGCCGGCGGCGCTCTACGCGGCGGCTCAGCAGCACCGGCACACCCTGTTGCGCGAGGTGGCCCTGGCCGTCGATGCCGGCCACGATCTCGGTGTTCCCCCGCAGGACCTCGTCGTGGCACTGGACATGAGCCATCTGCTCACCGCGTCCGTGACGGCCGCGCTGCGGCAGCAGCCCGCCGGACAGGCGATCCGCTCACTGCCCCTGTCGATGCCGTCGGACGCCGAACCGTCGGTGCAGATCCTGCGGGCGGTGCTCGACCTGGCCGAGGAGGGCGCCCGTGAGGAGCGCCTGCTGACGCTCCCGGCGCTGCCGCGGCAGCGCCTCTTCCACCAGTGGCTGTTCGACCAGATCGTCGGACAGCTGGCCGGGGCGCACCCCACGGCGTGGACGGTGGTGCCCGGGGAACCGGGCACCAGTCCCTCGGAACTGGTGGCGTGGGACGCCGGGCAGGTGCAGGCGAGCAGGACTCCGACGATCGCCGCCGACGAGCGGAACCGGATCATCGCGGCGAACGGGCCGGCGGCGGACCTGCTCGGCTGGCACGCGGACGACCTCGTCGGGCGGCCGCTCACCACACTCGTCCCGGAACACCTCCGCAAACGGCACGTCGCGGCGTTCACGTCCCTGCTGCTCAGCGGGCAGCCCCGGATCCTGGGCCGCTCGGTGCCGCTGCCCGCGCTGCACCGCGACGGCCGGCTGATCCCCGTACGGCTGTTCATCCAGCCGCAGGAGACGGCCGACGGCCGCACCGTCTTCGTCGCCCAGCTCGCCCCGCGGGCGGCGGTTCCCGGTCCTTCCGCGGACCCGCCCGGCCGCGTCCGGTCCATGGCACAGGGGGAACCGGAGCAGCTGCCCCCACCGGCCGCCGGCGACCTCGGCCGGGATGCGGACCGGTCCGCGCTGGAGCGGCTGTCGCTGCTGGCCGACACCGCGGCCGCGCTGAGCAACGCCCCGCACCTGGACGAGGGCCTGGAGCGGGTGGGCCGGATCCTCACCCAGCGGCTGGCCGACTGGTGCGCGGTGGACCTGTTCACGGAGAGCGGCCAGGTGGAGCGGGTCTCCGTCACCCAGCGCTCACCCCGCGGTCCCTGGCCCGAGGAGTACGAGGGCCGGCTTCCGCCGGTGTCCGACGCCGCCCGCGGTCCCCTGGCCCGTGCGCTGCGCGGGGCGGGCCCGCTGCTGCTGACCGGACCGCCGTCGTCCAGCCAGGTCGCGAGTCCCCTGGACGCCCACTACCTGGGGCTGTTCCGGACCATGGGCGCCGACAGCGCGGTCGTCGCCCCGCTCCGGGCCCGCCGGCAGATCATCGGCGTCCTCACCGTGGCCCGCCGAGGACGGGACACGCCGTTCACGGAGGAGGATCTGCCGCTGGTCCACGACCTGGTGCGCAGTCTCGCCCTGGGCGTGGACAACCTCCGTCTCCACCAGGAGACGCGCAACATCGCCGAACGTCTCCAGCGCTCGCTGCTGCCGAAGCTGCCGGAGGTCGAGAACCTGCGGCTGGCCGCCCGCTACGCGGCCTCCTCCGCCACCGCCCAGGTCGGCGGTGACTGGTACGACAGCTTCGTCCTGCCCGGCGGGGACACGGCGCTGGTCATCGGTGACGTCACCGGGCACAACCTGGACGCGGCCATCACCATGAGCCAGCTGCGCAGCATGCTGCGGGGCATCGCCGTGGACCGTCAGGAGCCGCCCGAGACCGTTCTGCACCGCCTCGACATGGCGAACCACAGCCTTTACCGCGAGTCCACCGCCACCTGTGTCTACGCTCTGGTCAAGGGCCGCGGGGACGGCCCGTGGGAGCTGGTGCACTCCTCCGCCGGGCATCCGCCGCCGCTGCTCATCGGCCCGGACGGCCGCACCCGCTATCTGGAGGACGGCTCGGGGCTGTTGCTCGGGGTGGACCCGCGGGTGCTCCGGCCCCGGGCCCGGGACGCGATCCCGGCGCACGCGACGGTGCTGCTGTACACCGACGGACTGATCGAACGCCGGGGAGAACACCTGGACGACGCCATGGAGCGGCTCCGCCGTCATGCCGCCGCCCTGGCCCAAGAGCCGCTCGACGTGCTCTGCGACGAGTTGCTCATCGGGCTGGGCGCCGACAACGACGACGACATCGCCGTCCTGGCCGTGCGGCCCGTGCCGTCGCGCTGACCGCCGCCCTGCGTGCCGGTGGCGGTGCCCGGTCCGCGCGCCGCCACCGGCACGGTGTCCCCGTACGGGAACGGTCAGTCGAACGGGTCGAGGGTGAGGGAGGCCTGGCTCGGGTTGCCGTCGTGGACGAGCGACTCGTGGTTGCCCACGTCGTCGAAGGCGAAGGCGTACGCCTTGCCGTCGGTCATCTGTGCGTGGATGGCGCGGGCGTAGTGGTTGGTGACGGAGTCCTTGTAGAAGCCGCCGGAGCCGGAGTCGGGCTGGTTGGGGTTGGTCAGGAGCGTGGAGCGGTTGAATCCGGCGCAGAGGGTGCGGGAGATCGGGCCGCGCACCTGGTCGTTGGGGGCGTCGAGCCTGCGGTGGCAGCCGAAGACGGAGGAGGCGTCCGGCTTCTGGAAGCTGGTGACGACGGCTCCCGCGCTGTTGGTGAAGTTCATGACGCCACCCGAGACCCGGCCGTAGTACTTGACGCCCGGCTGGTCGGTGAAGGGTGTGACGGTCAGGGTGGAGCCGGCGTACTTCTGCCAGACCCGGTTGATGTAGTCGTCCATGGCGGACGCCGGCAGGGCGCCCGTCTCCAGTCCGTACAGGGGGGACAGTGCGCGCAGTACGGTGCCGTCGGAGCGGGTCTGGACCAGGCCGGCCCAGCCTCCGGACTGTCCCCGGAGCGTGTTGAGGACCGCGTTGTAGCCGCCGGACCTGAGCCGTCCGGTGCTCACCGTGCTGCCGTCGGCGCGCCGCACTCCCACCGAGTAGGGCGCGGAGAACATGTCGACCTGGGTGCTGTTGAGCCACAGGCCCGAGTCGTTGAGCGTGTACTCGGACCAGTTGAACAGGATGTCGCGGTTGGGGTCCGTCGGGTTCTGCACGGCGGGCTGCACCAGGCCGCCGGTGGTCAGCTTGAACACGAGTTTCCGGCCGTAGGAGAAGTAGACGCGGCCGGAGAACTTGGGGACGCGGATGGTCGTGGACCGTCCTGCCGCCGGGCCCGTGATCGAGGCGTCGGGCGCGGGGGTGGGCGGGTTGCCGCCCGCGGGCCAGGGGTGGAACGTGCCGTTCGCGTCGGCCCAGCCCTGTCTGCCGGTCGACAGCTGGGTGCCGAGGTTGTAGACGTACACCTGCTCGCCGCGGCCCGAGTTGTTGGTGATCATCAGGGGAATGGTGTCCGGGACCGCGGCGGCGTGGGCGGGGGACGGCACTCCGGTGGCGAGCAGTGAGCCGCCGAGTACCGTGGCGATGCTCAGCCCCACCGCCATGGCCCGGCGTTTGAGTGTGCGCAGCATGCTCCCTCTCCGTTCAACTGTGGGGGGAATCGTTCTGAGAGCGCTCTCAGCGTCTCGCCCTGGTATGGACCTGTCAACGGTTGGGAGTCTGTGGGTCCGGTACGCCCGCGCGCGCCGCGACGGCGGTCAGCCGCCGTTCTGCACCACGCCCCGGGTCGAGAAGGTGACGGGAGCGCCGGAGGCGAAGTCGCCCGGCGGGAAGCCCGGGTGGTGTCCCTCGGGCGGCTTCGGCCGCGCGGGGGCGGGGCCGAGCGCGAGGCGGGAGACGATGCGGTAGCGGTCGCCCCGGTAGAGGGAGTGGACGTACTCGACGGGACGGTCTCCGGTGTCGGTGGTGAGGCGCTCGAACAGCAGGGCAGGCGACAGCTCGGGCACCTCGAGCAGGTCCGCCTCCGCGCGGGTCACGACGGTGGGCTCGATGGACTGCACCGCCTCGCCGACCTGCACACCGTGCCGGTCGCGGAAGTGCTCGTAGAGGTCGCCCCGCTCCAGTTCCTCTCCGGTCAGGTCCGGCACGAGGTCCGCCGGGATGTGCAGGTGCTCGATGGCCATGGGCGAGCCGTCGACCAGCCGCAGACGGGCCACGTAACGGATGCGCGCCGCGGGCGACACGCCCAGCCTGCGGCCCACCCGGGCGCCGGCCGGCAGGGTGCGGAACTCCAGGATCCGGCTGGTCCAGGCACCGCCGGCGCGGGGCACGGCGAAGGAGCCCCGTTCGGAGACCAGCTCCTGGGTGATCTTCTCGGCGGCGACGAACATGCCGCGGCCGTGCTCGCGCACCAGCAGCCCCGCGACCACGAGTTCGTCCACGGCGGCGCGCAACGTGGGCCGGGACACGCCGAGCCGGGCACACAGACTGCGTTCCGAGGGGATGGCGTCACCGGGGCGTCGGGCCTCGATCAGTTCGAGGATCGCGTCGCGGACCCGTTCACGCTTGAGCACGGCACCCGAGGCGGCGCGGTCGACCTCCATACGGGACTCCCGTTCGTCGTCGGGCGGCGTGGCGGGCCGTGCGGCCGTCGGGCCACCGGTACGGCCTCGACCATAACCGGTCCGCCCGTCGAGAGAGTCCGCCCGGGGACGTCAACCACCGTTCCTGCGAGGAGGGTTGACGCCCACATTGGTCTATGCCACCTTCTCTCGACATCAACTGGTAAAGCCCCGGCGGCAACTGGTCAACCCGATGACGGGTCGGGCCACCACCGTGAGCTCCATGGCTTACCGCACAGACGATCCACCGTGCGCCACCCCCCACAGCGAAAGGAACACGGATGAGTACTCGTCCCACCGGCCGCCGCACCCGAGCGGCACTCGCGCTGACCGCCCTGCTCGGCAGCGCCGCCCTGGCCGGCCTCCCCGCCACCACCGCCGCCGCCGCGGACGGCGCCCTCACGGTCCAGTACCGCACCGGATCCGGCGGGGCCACCGCCGACCAGAGCGAGCCCTGGTTCAAGGTCCGCAACACCGGTTCCTCACCGGTGCAGTTGAGCCAGGTGAAGGTCCGCTACTACTTCAAGGCCGACTCCCCGAACGCCTCGTACCGCTTCGCCTGCTCCTGGGCGGTCAAGGGCTGCTCCGCCATCACCGGCACCTTCGGGACGCTCGCCCACCCCACCGCGAACGCCGACCGCTACCTGGAGATCGGGTTCACCCCGTCCGCCGGATCACTGGCTCCCGGCGCCGACACCGGGGACATGCAGCTGCGCTTCTTCCGGTCCGACTGGCAGACGCTCAGGCAGAGTGACGACTACTCCTTCAACGGCGCCCAGACCTCGTACGCCGACTGGAACAAGGTCACCGCCAGGCTCGCCGGTGCCACGGTGTGGGGCACCGGCCCAGCGGGCGACGACCCCACCGATCCGACCGACCCCACGGACCCGCCGAGCGGCGGCCAGACCCTGTTCGACGACTTCGGCTACACCTCGCACACCGACCCGGCGATCTCCGCGCACGGCTGGAACGTACGGTCCAACTCCGGCGGCCCCGGTGTGCCCGGCGCGACCTGGGACCCGTCCAAGGTCACCTTCAGCACCTCGGGCGGCAACTCGGTGATGAACCTGCGGACCTCCACCGCCGGCACCGGTGCCTCCACCGTCCACACCGAAGTCCTCACCAGGAGCACGAAGTTCAGGAACGGCACCTACGCCGCCCGGGTGCGGTTCTCCGACGTCCCCACGTACGGTCCCGACGGCGACCGCGTCGTCCAGACCTTCTTCACCATCAACGACCTCAAGGCCCCGATGGCCGACGACTACGCCGAGTACGACTTCGAGTACCTGCCCAACGGGGGCTGGGGCGAGCCGTCCAACATCCTCTACACGACCTCCTGGGAAACCTACGACCCGGACCCCTGGCAGGCCGTCAACCAGCACAGCGAGAGCCGGCGGAGCTTCGCCGGCTGGCACGACCTGGTGGTGACCATCGACGACCACGCCATCACCTACTACGTCGACGGGCAGCACTTCGGCACCCACGACGCCGCGTATCTGCCGGAGCGCCCGATGTCGATCAACTTCAACCAGTGGCTGATCGACCTCGACGGCCAGACGTCGACCACGCCCCGCGCCTACGACCAGCAGGTCGACTACGTGCTGCACGTCAAGGACCAGGTGCTCACCCCGGCCCAGGTGACCACGAGGATCAACGCCTACCGAGGCGCCGGCACGTCCTTCGTGGACGAGGTCCCCGCGTCATGACGGCCTGAGCCCGACCCGCCGGCCGGGGCCCCTCGACGGGACCCCGGCCGCGTTCCGGTGACCGGGCCTCTCCCCGCGTTCACGCGATCTCCCCCGAGGACTTTCGCCGGCGAGCCCGACGGGCTGAACTGCAGGACGCGGCCCGAGCGAGGGCACATATCGAGTCGTGAGCAATCCTCGGGGATCGTCCTCGCTCCGACGCCCGATCCGTCGCCATTCGGCCCGCTTCTGAGCGACGGGGTGGTTCGGGCGGTCCACGCCGCCCATCCGGTGTCCGGACAGAAGCCCGGACAAGGGCCTGACCAGGTCGGACAGCCCGGGCCCTGTCCGGGACAAGCGGCGGATCTTGCACTCGTCCGGCGAACGGAGCATCTTCTCTCACGGCGACCGGGCAGCCGTGGGGCGGCCGTCGCCGGTCAGTGGTCCGGGGCGTACGGTGTCCGGCCTTGCGAGGCGACGGAACTTGTCTGCCCGGGCGTCCAGTTCACGGATGAGGAGCCAGGCTGTGCGTATTCGTCGTGCTCTTACAGGCATCGCCCTCGGAGGGGCTCTCGCTCTCGGGGCCTCCGCCGCCCCGGCCCAGGCCTCTGCCCAGGCCCAGGCCGCGGACCCGTACGTCGTCTACGGCACGTACTCCACCTACGCCCAGTGCGAGGACGTGGGCAGCACCGGTGAGTTCCACGGGCGGTGGATCAGCTGGATGTGCCCCAGGGTGAGCGGGGGGTACCGACTCTGGGTCCAGTACCGCTGAGTCATGACCTGCCGGCTGTTGCCGGCGGTCGACGGTCTGTCCGTCCGGCCCTCACAGGGGCGGAGCACGAGACAATTCCGGAGGGGGAAGTGAACATGAGGAACTGGCGAGGGCGCACGCTCATGACCGCGGTCGCGGGAGCGAGCGCCGCCGTTCTGGCGACGGCCGTTCCCGCGCACGCCGACTCGGTCGTCTACAACGGCTACGCCGAGGGCGGGTTCATCAGCTACGGGGACAAGGTCTGGGTCGAGCACTACGAGGGCTCCTACAGCTACGTGGAGTGGTACACGAACTACGGCCGCGAGGGTGAGTGCTCGGTGGACGCCGCCACGGGGGGCACGACCTGCAACTACGACATGCGCGAGAACAGCAGGATCACCCTGCGCGTCTGCACCGTGCCCGCCGGGGTGTGCAGCACGTGGGTCAGTGACAACACGTAGCGACACGTCGTCCGCAGGCCGGGCAGGCCGGTTCAGGACCACACCCGACCAGGGGAAACGAGGGGAAAACGAATGAGATTGCAACGTTCCGTTCTCGGTGCCACCGCGGCCGCCGTGCTCGGCGCCGGCCTTGCCGTCGCGCCCGCGTCCGCCTCCACGTCCGCCGTCACCTGCGGCGGGTGGCAGAACGAGGGCACGTTCGAGAGCTACGACGAGGTCAAGGACGACGGCAGGACGGCGCCCATCCGCAAGGGGCCCTACGGCGAGTGCGCCCCGGTCATCACGCTTCAGGGCGGGTACTTCGTCGACATCGACTGCTACGTGTCGAACGACTACGGCAACACCTGGACGTACGTGTCCTTCAAGAGCGTCAACGAGCGCCGCTACTACGGGTGGATCCACGACGACCACCTGACGGGCGGGGGCAGCTACGAACGCTGCTGACCGCCTTGCCGGTGAGCCGCCGGAGCCGGTGGGGGGGCCGCTGGACGGGCTCGTACCCGCGCGTGTGGTTGCGGGTACGGGCCCGCTCGCTGATGACGCCGGACGCTCTCCCCGCGTGCAGCGAGAACTGCCCCGGCCCCGTGTACACGGTCGCCGTCTCGGGGCCGAGGCACTACGAGGGACGGGGTACCGGTGCCGCCCGCTCCGATCGCCGGCCGCTGATCGCCGCCCTTCACCGGATGTCCCCGTTCCGCCCGGGTGGGGCGGGGGCCTCTCTTGCCTGCGGCGGGCGTCTGGCGCAGGCTGGTCGCATGGGTGCGAGCCCGACGCTCATCACCTCCGTGCAGCGTGCCTTCCGGCTGCTGGAGGCGGCGAGCGCCCATCAGAACGGCGCGCCGGCGAAACAGCTGGCACGTGAGACGGGACTGCCCCTGGCCACGGCCTACCACCTGCTGCGCACGCTGGTGCACGACGGATACCTGCGCAAGCTGGACGACGGCGGATTCGTCCTGGGCGACCGGTTCCAGACCCTGCACGCGGAGGGCCGCGGCCAGGCGCTGCTCAGCAGGGTCCGGCCGGCGCTCGCCGCGCTGCGGGACGAGCTGTCCACCGCCGCCTACCTCACCTTCTACGAGGACGGCGAGATCCGCGTCGCCGAGATCGTCGACAGCCCCCGCACCCCGCGGGCCGAACTCTGGGTGGGGTTCGAGGACGCCGGGCACGCCACCGCGCTGGGCAAGTCGGTGCTCCGGGAGCTCGACGACGAGGCACGCAGGGAGTACCTCTCCCGGCACCCGCTCAACGACCTCACCCCGCGGACGATCACCACGGCTCCGGAGCTGATCCGCCGCCTGGAGAGCAGCACCCTGGCTCCGGCCGTCACCGACCTGGAGGAGTACTCCCTGGGCACCGTCTGTGTCGCGGTGCCGGTCTACAGCGGGCACACCCTGGGCTCGCTCGGCGTGTCGATGCCGAAGGACCGGCTGCACCGGCTCGACGAGGTCCGCGAACGCCTCCTGCCGACCGCCGGGCGGGTGACCCGAGGACTGTCGCTCACTATCTGAAAAGCGCACCCTTGTGACGTCCACGACGATCATCTTTCCTATTTAAGTCAGACATTTACGGACGCGCACACGCCGCGCAAAGGTGAGGACTGCGGACGACACATGAGTCACGCCCGTCAGCATGGACGCGACCACTGGCCGATACGACAGCACAGGCGGGGGGCCGACCACACCTCGTCGCCCCGGGCACGGGCCGTCGCACACTGGGCCGCCGGTACGCCCGTGCTGTCCGTACTGATCGTCTTCCTTATCGTGTTCATCGACCTCGTCGGCGGAACGGGCAAGGTCTGGCTGCCGCTGCTCGCCGCCGGTCCGGCGCTGGCGGCAGCCACCAGCCGGCCGGTCGGGGTTCTCGGGGTGGGGCTCCTCGCTTCCCTCCTCGGCGCGACGATCGGCGCCCGGCACGGCATGGCGGCCCCGGAGCTGGCCGTCGTACTCGCCGCGCTGGTGACCGTCGCCCTGGCCGGCACGCTCGCCAGCGCCCTGCGCGGACGCCGGGAGCGGGTGCTCGCCGCCGTCCGTTCCGTCGCGGAGACCGCGCAGCACGCCCTGCTCAAGCCGGTCCCGGAGACCGTCGGCCCGTTCCAGGCGGCGGTCCACTACAGCGCCGCCGCGGCGGAGGCCCGGATCGGCGGTGACCTCTACGCCCTGATTCCCACCCCGTACGGGGTCAGGATGATCGTCGGTGATGTGCGCGGCAAGGGGCTGCCGGCCGTGGGGACGGCCGCCCTCGTGCTCGGTGTCTTCCGGGAGGCCGCCTACGACGAGCCGGACCTGCTGGACGTGGTCTGCCGGATCGAACGGAGCCTGGCCCGCAACCTCGGCCACGACGACTTCGTCACCGCCGTGGTCGCCGGCTACCCGGAGCCGGGGCGGCTGGAGATGGTCAACTGCGGACACGCTCCGCCGCTGCTGGTCCGCGGCACCGAGGTGGTGCCGGTGGACCCCGTCCACCCGGCGCCGCCCCTGGGGCTGCGTGCCCTGTCGGGCGAGTCCCCCGGCCTCCAGGTGGTGTCCTTCACCGAGGGGGACCAGCTGCTGTTCTACACCGACGGGGTCACGGAGGCCCGCGACGCCGGCCGCGAGTTCTACCCGCTGGCCGAGGGCCTGGCCCGGCATCTGTGCGACGAGCCGGCCCGCACGCTCGCCGCACTCCACCAGGAACTGCTGGACCACGTGGGCGGCCGGCTGCACGACGACGCGGCCCTGCTCCTGCTGCGCAAGCCCGTCCCCACTACCGGGGCGGCGGACGCCGGCGGTCTCGCGCTCACCGGCTCCCCCGTCGTCCGGCCGCTCACGGCGCGGCCGGAACCGGTCGTCGACGGCGCCTTCGACGACCGTGAAGGCGCCGCCTAGTACTCCGGTCCGTCAGGGCCGCTGGGCGGCGATCATGCGCCGGTACCAGTGGTAGCTGTCCTTCGGGATGCGCTTCTGCGTGTCGTAGTCGACCCGGACGATGCCGAAGCGCTTGTCGTAGCCGAAGGCCCACTCGAAGTTGTCGAGCAGGGACCACACGTAGTAGCCGCGCACGTCCACGCCCGCGTCGATCGCGGCCCGCAGCGCGGTGAGGTGGTCGCGCAGGTACGCCACCCGGTCGGTGTCGTGCACGGCGCCGTCCGCGCTCACCTCGTCGTCCTCGGCGGAGCCGTTCTCGGTGATGTGCACCGGCGGCAGGGCGTCCCCGTACTGCTTCTTCAGATCCACCAGGAGGTCGGTGAAGGTGTCCGGGGCCACCGGCCAGCCCATCGCGGTGTGCCGGACGCCGGGCATCGCCGTCTCGGCGTAGCGGTTGTCGGTCGCCACGCGCAGGGCGGGGTCGCCCTCCCGGTACGGGGCGTCGGCGACGACGATCGGGCGGTAGTAGTTGATGCCGAGGAAGTCCAGCGGCCGGCTGATCAGCTCCAGGTCGCCGTCGCGGCGGAAGTCCTGTCCGCTGATCAGCTCGCCCCAGGTCTCCTCCTCGGTGGCCGGGTAGCGCCCGGCGAGGATCGGCTCCGTCCACACCAGGTTGTGCAGGGTGTCGGCGCGTACGACGGCTTCCCGGTCGGCGGCGGAGTCGGTGGCGGGCAGGTGGTGGTCGAGGTTGAGGGTGATGCCCACCTCGCGGACGCCCGCGGACCGGAGCGCCCGGACGGCCAGTCCGTGGCCGACCAGGAGGTGGTGCGCGGCGGCCAGGGCACCCCGGCCCTCGCGGGCGCCCGGCGCGTGGCGGCCGACGGAGTAGCCGAGGAAGGCGCTGCACCACGGCTCGTTGAGGGTGATCCAGCGGGGCACCCGGTCGCCCAGGTGCTCGGCGACGACGGCCGCGTACTCGGCGAACCGCTCGGCGGTCTCCCGCACCCGCCAGCCGCCCCGCTCCTCCAGGGCCTGGGGGAGGTCCCAGTGGTAGAGGGTGGCGGCGGGCTCGATGCCGGCTGCGAGGAGTTCGTCGACCAGACGGGAGTAGAAGTCCAGGCCCTTGGGGTTCACCGGGCCGGTGCCGTCCGGCACGATGCGTGGCCAGGCGATGGAGAAGCGGTACGAGCCGACGCCGAGGTCGCGCAGCAGGGCCACGTCCTCGGGGTAGCGGTGGTAGTGGTCGCAGGCGACGTCACCGGTGTCGCCGTTCGCGACCAGACCGGGGGTGCGGCTGTAGGTGTCCCAGATCGACGGGCCGCGGCCGTCCTCGTACGCCGCGCCCTCGATCTGGTACGAGGCGGTCGCGGCGCCGAAGACGAAGCCGGGCGGGAAACCGGGGAAGTCACTCATGTGTCCATGTCCATATCGAAACGTGCGGTGATCACTTGACGGAGCCCCCGGTGATGCCGGCGGCGATGTACTTCTGGGCGAGGACGAGCAGGATCGCGGCCGGGACGGCGGAGAGCACGGACGCGGCCATGACCGCGCCCCAGTCGCCGACGTGGGCGCCGATGTACTGGTAGATGCCCAGCGTGATCGGCTTGACCTCGTCCGTGGTGTTCAGGGTGAGCGCGAACATGAAGTCGCTCCACGAGAACAGGAACGCGAACAGGCCGGAGGTGATCAGCGAGTTGCGGCTCATCGGGAGCACCACCCGCAGGAAGACCCGTACCGGGCCGGCGCCGTCGATCTCGGCGGCCTCGATGACCTCGCCCGGAATGGACACCATGAAGGAGCGCATGAGGACGATGGAGAACGGGATGCCGAGCGAGGCGTCCGCGAGCATCAGGCCGAAGTAGGAGTTCACCAGGCCCAGATCGACGTACGAGTTGTAGAGGGCGTTGGCGATGACGATGCCCGGCACCATCTGGGTGATCAGGGTGCCGAACACGATGGTGCGCGAGCCGCGCAGGCCGAACCGGGCCAGCCCGTAGGCCGCCGGGGCGGAGACGGCCAGGCAGATGGCGACGGCGCCGAACGAGACCAGCAGGGAGGTCAGCAGATGTCCGCCCTGGTCACTGAGGGCCTTGGAGAATCCGGAGAGGTCCAGGCTCCCGGGCACCGGGTCGACCTGGAGCAGGCCCGACTCGGGCTGGAGTGCCGTGTTGAGCATCCAGTACAGCGGGAACAGCATCACGCCCAGGACGATCACACCGGCGACGGTGGAGCCCCAGCGGCGCCGGGACGCGGTGGGAGTGTCGGCGGCCATGTCGGTCACTTCCCCTCGGTGCGGTTGGCCCGCAGGTAGAACACCGCGAACAGCGCGGAGATGAGAATGAGGACGTTGCCGACGACCGCGCCGGCGCCGAAGTCCAGCTCCACGAAGGAGTTCTGGTAGGTGAGCGTGCCCAGGGTCTGGGTGGCGTCGGCGGGGCCGCCGTCGGTGAGGGCGAGGATCAGGTCGAGGATCTTGACCGTCGACATGAAGCCCAGCACCAGGACGACCGTGACCACCGGCTTGAGCATCGGCAGGGTGATGGAGCGGAAGGTCCGCCAGCCCGAGGCGCCGTCCAGGGCGGCCGCCTCGTACAGCTCCTTGGGGATCTCCTGGAGGCCGCCGTACAGGATGACCATGTTGAACGGGATGCCGATCCAGATGTTGACCAGGATCACCGAGAGCAGCGCCATGTCGGGACTGGTCAGCCACGGGGTCTGACCGCCCAGGCCCAGGGTGTCCAGGAACGTGTTGAGTACGCCGGTGTCCTGGTCGAGGATGCGGCGCCACACGATGCCGGACACCACCATGGGCACCAGCCAGGGCAGCAGGATCAGCGACCGCAGGACGCCGTTCAGGGGGAACCTGCGGTTGAAGAAGACGGCGAGGGCGAGGCCGATGCAGAACTGGCCGAGCAGGGAGCCGGCGGTGAAGACGAGGGTGTGCCACAGGGCCTTGCCGAACAGGACGTCCTGGAAGACGGACGCCCAGTTGTCGGCGCCGTTGAAGGGGGCCTCGCCGGTGAAGAACGTCTTCGGCGTGTAGTGCTGGAAGCTCATCACGATGTTGCGGACGAGCGGGTAGCCGAAGAACAGCAGCATGAAGGCGACGGCGGGGGCGACGAAGCCCCACCGGGCGAGTCTGCGGCGCAGGCGCTGCCGGGCCGGGTCCGGCGCGGTGGCCTTCCCGGGGGTCTTCGCGGACCCCGGAGCGGTGACGGTGGAGGTGGTCATGGGCGCGTACCTCAGTTCCCGCTCGTGGCGCGCTGCTGGGCGCGCTGCAGGGCGGTTTCGCTGGACTGGCCGGTCAGGGCGGACTGGAAGGCGCTCTGCAGGGCGAGCGACACGCCCGACCAGCCGGCGCCGAGCTCGGCGGTGCGGGACCGGGCGGCGGCGACCTGGTCGGCCAGCGCGTCCAGCTCGGGCACCTCCTCGCGCCACTTCGCGGCGGCCTTCTCGTTGGCCGGGACCATCCAGCTGTTCAGGGCGTAGGTGAGCTGTTCCTTCTCGCTCGCCAGACAGTCGACGATCCGGCCGGCCGTCTTCTCGCGCTCCGTGTCGCCGGTGCGGGGCACGGTGAGCACGGCGCCGCCGAGCGGTCCCACCGAGTCGGCGCCCGCCTCGGGGACGGGGATCTGCGCGATCTCCCAGTGCAGCGACTTCTTGGTGTTGAGGGTCTCGACCTGCCACGGACCGTTGATCATCATCGCGGCGTTCCCGGCCATGAACTGGTCGTTCACATCGGCCTGTGTCCAGTTGACCGTGGACTTGGACAGCGACCCGTCCTGGAGCAGCGCCTTCCAGTAGTCGAGTGCCTCGACGACCTGAGGGCTGTCGAGATCCGTCTCGTCACCGCCGTTGGACCACATGAACGGAGTGAACTGGAAGACGCCGTCCTCGGCGCCGCCCGCGCTCAGCGCCAGGCCGTACCGGTTGCCCTCGGTGAGTTCCTTCGCCGTCCGGCGCAGTTCGTCCCAGGTGGTGGGCACCCGTACGCCCGCCTCGTCCAGGATGTCCTTGTTGTAGAAGAGCGCGAGGGTGTTCACGGAGCGGGCCGCGCCGTAGTACGTGCCCTGGTAGGAGCCGAAGTCGACGATGCCCTCGGGGACGTCGTCGGTGGCGAGGCCCAGGGTGCGCAGGTCGACGAGCCCGCCGGCGTCGGCGAAGGTCGGCATCTCGGAGGCGTCGAACTGCACGATGTCCGGCAGCGACTTCGACGAGGCCATGCGCAGGGCCTTCGTCATCACCTGCGAGGCGGGGACGCTCTGCTGCTCGACGGTGACGCCCAGCTGCTTGCCGCAGCGGGCCATCGCCTCGGCGTCCCAGCGGTGGTAGGTCTCGTCGGTCGAGGAGTTCATCACGGTGTACACGTCGCTGTCGCGCTGCTGTGCGCAGCCGGTCAGCGCCGCTCCGGCGATGAGGACGGAGACGGCTGCGAACGACGTGACGGCTCCGCGCGAACGTCCGCGCGCGCGGTGTGCGGCAACCGGAGGATGTGCTGTCACGGTGGGTGCCCTTGCGTGGGACCGGCTCAACGTGCGCTGAGCTGGTGACTCTTTCAGGAGACTGGTGAAGCGCTTCGACTGGTGGCGGCTCCCGCCGAGGTGTTGCCTGGCGCTGCACCGGGTGTAATTTGTTTTGCCTGATTACTAATACGCCAGCGGAAGCCGGTCGCGCTAGACCCCCAGCGATACGATCTGCTTGCGCCAAGTCGTGACAGGTTCCACGTCTCCTGTCATAGTTCCTGGTCAGAGGCTTCCTTCCGGGCCTCTGCCGCCCTCCCCCTCCGAGGAAGACCATGAAATTCACTGACGGCTTCTGGCGCATCCGTGACGGTGTCCAGATCTCGTACGCTACCGAAGTTCGCGATGTGCGCCCGGAATCGAAGCGCTTCACCGGCTACGCCGCCGTGAAGAAAGTGACACGCAGGGGCGACACCCTCAACGCGCCGCTGATCACGGTCGAGTGCTTCTCCCCCGCCGAGGGTGTGATCGGCGTGCGGGTCACCCATCACGCGGGCAAGTACCGGCCGGGCCCCGACTTCGCCCTCACCGGGGACGCGGACGGCGCGGGGGCGGTGTGCCGGGACGGCACCGTCACCGAGCTGACCAGCGGTCCCCTGACCCTGCGCCTGGACGGGACCGGCCCCTTCGCGCTCACCTTCCACGACGCGGACGGACACGAACTGACCCGCGCCGGCGCCAAGAGCACCGCCTTCGCCACCACCGACGAGGGGGCCCACCATGTGCTGAGCCGGCTGTCCCTCGGTGTCGGCGAGCAGATCTACGGCCTGGGCGAGCGCTTCACCCCGTTCGTCAAGAACGGCCAGACCGTCGACGTCTGGCAGGCCGACGGCGGCACGAGCAGCGAGCAGGCCTACAAGAACATCCCGTTCTACCTCTCCTCCCGCGGCTACGGCGTCTTCGTCAACCACCCCGGCGCCGTCTCCTTCGAGGTCGGCTCCGAGTCCGTCGGGCAGGTCCAGTTCAGCGTCGAGGACCAGGCGCTGGAGTACTACGTCGTCGCGGGACCCACCCCGAAGGACGTCCTCGGCCGCTACACGGCCCTCACCGGGCGCCCGGCCCTGCCCCCGGCCTGGTCGTTCGGCCTGTGGCTCAGTACCTCCTTCACCACGTCGTACGACGAGGCGACGGTGACCTCGTTCGTCGACGGCATGGCCGAGCGCGGCATCCCGCTGTCCGTGTTCCACTTCGACTGCTTCTGGATGCGCGAGTACCAGTGGTGCGACTTCCAGTGGGACCCGGACGTCTTCCCCGACCCGGAGGGCATGCTGGCCCGGCTCAAGGAGAAGGGTCTGCGGATCAGCGTCTGGATCAACCCGTACATCGCCCAGAAGTCCCCGCTCTTCGACGAGGCCGCGGCCCTCGGGCATCTGGTGCGCCGCCCGGACGGCGACGTGTGGCAGTGGGACCTGTGGCAGGCCGGCATGGGCCTGGTCGACTTCACCAGTCCCGACGCCCGCGCCTGGTTCCAGTCGAAGCTCAAGGCGCTGCTCGACCAGGGAGTGGACAGCTTCAAGACGGACTTCGGCGAGCGCATCCCCACCGATGTCGTCTGGCACGACGGCTCCGACCCCGAGCGGATGCACAACTACTACACGCACCTGTACAACCGGACCGTGTTCGAGCTCCTGGAGAAGGAGCGCGGGCAGGGTGAGGCCGTGCTCTTCGCCCGGTCCGCGACCGCCGGCGGCCAGCAGTACCCGGTGCACTGGGGCGGCGACTGCTGGTCGTCCTTCGAGGCGATGGCCGAGTCGCTGCGCGGCGGTCTGTCCCTGTCGCTGAGCGGGTTCGGCTTCTGGAGCCACGACATCGGCGGCTTCGAGGGCACGCCCGTCCCCGAGGTGTTCAAGCGCTGGCTCGCCTTCGGTCTGCTCTCCTCCCACAGCCGGCTGCACGGCTCCACGTCGTACCGGGTGCCGTGGGAGTTCGGCGACGAGGCGGTCGACGTCGCCCGGCGGTTCACCCTGCTCAAGCACCGCCTGATGCCGTACCTGTACGGCACCGCCGCCGAGGCCCACCGCACGGGCGTCCCGATGATGCGGCCCATGGTGCTGGAGTTCCCGCACGACCCGGCCTGCCGCCCGCTCGACCGCCAGTACATGCTGGGCCCCGACCTGCTGGTCGCGCCGGTGTTCAGCGAGGACGGCGAGGTGGAGGTCTATCTGCCCGAGGGCACCTGGACCCATCTGCTGAGCGGCGAGCGGGTCACCGGCCCGTGCTGGCGCACCGAGCGGCACGGCTACGACAGCCTTCCGCTCTACGTCCGTGAGGGCGCCGTGCTGCCGCTGGCCGGCGACGACTCCCGGCCCGACGGCGACTGGCTGGACGCTCCGGTGCTGCTCGCGCACCCCCCGGCCGCGACCGACTACGCGGCCGAGGTCACCGTGCCGGACACGGCGGGACTCGCGGCCGCGACGTTCCGGGTCCGGCGGGACGGCGACGTCCTGCGGGTCACCGCGTCCGGGACCGACCGCCCGTTCACGGTGCGCGTGGCCGGCGGGGCGGAGGCGCGGGGCACGGGTGAGGTGACGCTGCCGCTGGTGTGACGGGGTCACATGTCCGGGTGACTGCCCGGGCCGTCCCCGGGACCCGCGAGGGGGGTCGGTGAGAGGACCGCTGGTTCCTCACCGGCCTCCAGCAGGGTGTCCGCCGAGCCCACGATCAGCGGGTCCGGCTTGCCCAGGGCCCCGTGGTCCTTCGCCGGATAGTCGCAGCGGTCGAGGAGGCTGCGCATGGCCTCGAGCCGGCCCCGCCGCTTGTCGTTGTTCTTCACGACCGTCCACGGCGCGTGGGGCGTGTCCGTCGCCCGGAACATCTCGATCTTGGCCTCGGTGTAGTCGTCCCAGCGGTCGAGCGAGGCGAGGTCCATCGGCGACAGCTTCCAGCGGCGTACCGGATCGACCTGGCGGATCGCGAACCGGGTCCGCTGCTCGGCCCGGGACACGGAGAACCAGAACTTCACCAGCATGATGCCGTCGTCGGTGAGCAGCCGCTCGAACATCGGCGTCTGTTCGAGGAACTGGCGGTACTCGGCGTCCGTGCAGAACCCCATGACCCGCTCGACGCCCGCGCGGTTGTACCAGGAGCGGTCGAAGAAGACGATCTCGCCGCGGGCCGGCAGGTGGGCCACATAGCGCTGGAAATACCACTGCCCCGACTCCCGCTCGGTCGGCTTCTCCAGGGCGACCACGCGGGCACCACGGGGGTTGAGGCGTTCCATGAACCGCTGGATGGTGCCGCCCTTGCCTGCCGCGTCCCGCCCCTCGCAGATCACCACGACGCGCTGACCGGTGTCCTTGACCCACCGCTGCACCTTCAGCAGCTCGATCTGCAGGATGCGCTTGGTCCTGTCGTACTCCGCCCGGCGGATCCTGCGGTCGTAGGGGTGGTTCTCCCTCCAGGTCTCGATCGGGGTGCCGTCGGCGTCGAGCAGCACGGGCCGCTCCGGGCGCCGGTCGTCCACCTCCAGCCCGTGGAGCAGATCGTCGCCGTTCCCGCCGGTCCCGGCCCTGGTCCGGTCGTCCGGCGCGTCCGCGTGTTCGGCCGTCACGTCGCCTCCCGCCTCTTTCGAGTGCGCTACAAGAAGCGTATGCCCGCCGGACGATTTGCGGTGATTCGGCCGCGGGTCCGGGGAAGGAGCAGGACCAGGCGGAGCGCGTGCGCGGGCTACCGACGCGCGGGCAGCGCCTTCTGTCCGTGTTCGGGCATCGCATGCGGGCACTGGTACCCAGGCGAAGGGGACGCACGACATGCAGATCGATCTGAAGGGCCGTACGGCGCTGGTCACCGGCTCCACGCAGGGCATCGGTGCGGCGATCGCCACCGGGCTGGCGCGGGCGGGCGCCCGGGTCGCGGTCAACGGGCGCTCCACCGAGCGCGTACGGGACAGTGCCGCCGCCCTCGAGCGGGAGGTGCCCGGTGCCGACGTGGTGCCGGTCGCGGCGGACGTGACCACCGAGGCGGGCGCCGAGCAGGTCGCCGCGGCCCTGCCGCGGGTGGACATCCTCGTCAACAACCTCGGCATCTTCGGTTCCGCGGATCCGCTGGAGATCACCGACGAGGAGTGGCGGCGCTACTTCGAAGTGAACGTCCTGGCCGCCGTGCGGCTGACCCGGCTCTTCCTGCCGGGCATGTGCGAGCGCGGCTGGGGGCGCATCCAGTACATCGCCAGCGACTCGGCGATCGTCACGCCCGCCGAGATGATCCACTACGGGATGTCCAAGACGGCGCTGCTCGCCGTGGGCCGCGGGTTCGCCAAGCAGGCCGCGGGCACGGGTGTCACGGTGAACTCGGTCATCGCGGGGCCGACCCACACCGGCGGAGTGGAGGACTTCATCTACGAACTGGTCGACCGCGAGCTCCCGTGGGACGAGGCGCAGCGTTCCTTCATGCGCGAGCACCGGCCGCAGTCGCTGCTGCAGCGGCTGATCGAGCCGGAGGAGATCGCCCACATGGTCGTCTACCTCAGCTCGGAGCAGGCCTCCGCGACGACCGGCGGGGCCGTGCGCGTCGACGGCGGCTACGTGGACGCGATCCTGCCCTGAGAGCGGTCAGCGGAGCAGCTGGACGAGGGCGAGGGTGCCGATCGTGACGATGAGGGCGCGCAGCACCGCGGGGCTGAACCTGCGGCCGGTTCTCGCTCCCAGCTGGCCGCCCAGGGCGGATCCGGCCGCGATGAGCGCGACGGCCGTCCAGTCGAAGTCGGCGACGAAGAGGAAGAAGGCCGCGGCGACCGTGTTGACGATCGCCGCGAGCACGTTCTTGACGGCGTTGAGGCGTTGCAGCGGCTCGTCGATGAGCAGGCCCATCAGGGATATGTAGATGATGCCCTGCGCGGCGGAGAAGTAGCCGCCGTAGACGCTGGCCAGGGTCAGCCCGGCGGACAGCGGCCATCCGCCGTCGCGGCGGGAGGAGTGTCCCTTCGCGCGGCGGCTGCGCACCTTCTTGCCGATCAGGGGCTGGAACGCGACCAGGACGAGGGCGAGCCCCACCAGGGTCGGCACGATGGTCTCGAACGCCTCGGCGGGCAGGGTCAGCAGGAGCGTCGCGCCGCAGAGCCCGCCCAGCGCGGCGCCGACGCCGAACTTGCGGACGCGTCGGCCCTGGCCGGCGAGTTCCCTGCGGTAGCCGATGGCGCCGCTGACGGAGCCTGGGATCAGTCCGAGCGCGTTGGAGACCGTAGCGGTGACCGGGGACAGCCCGGTGGCGAGCAGCACGGGAAAGGTGACCAGCGTCCCCGAGCCGACGACCGCGTTCATGGCGCCGGCGCCGACACCCGCCGCGAAGACGCCGAGCATCTCCGGCGGTGTCACGCCGTGGCTCCGGTCGCGTCGTCGCCGCCCGGTGACGGCCGGTGCGGTCCGGGGCCCGAAGAAACGTTCATGGGATGACGCTAGCCCGCGTGCCCTTCGGCGATCACCGAAGGGTCGGGAGAGCCTCGCCACACCCGCGTTCGGGCGACGGCGCCGGGTCCGTCCGGAACCACCCCGGCGCGGTCACCGGGCCGGGGTCGACGAGGTCCGGGCCGTCGAAGAAGCGGGCGACCTCGGCGCGGGCGCGAAAGCCCGGGCGGACGCCGACGCGGGCGTACTCGGCCGTGACCCGCCCGGCCGGCTCGGAGTGGAGGCCGGGCGGCGTGCGACAGCACGAGGGAGTGGTTCGAACGTGCCCGACGATCACCAAGCCTCGCACGCCGACCGGTCTGTGAGGAAAGGGAGTTCGACCGTCAGGTGGCTTCCGGTGGCGGTGCCGTGCTGGCGCGCCGCACCAGCCGGGTCGGCACGAGCGTGGTGCCCCGCTCGGGGCCGTCCTGGCGCACCTTGCTCAGCACCGCCTGCACACAGAGCCGCCCCACCTCGGCGAAGTCCTGGTGGAGGGTGGTCAGCGGGGGCAGGAAGGAGGACGCCTCGGGGATGTCGTCGAAGCCGACGACACTGACGTCCTCCGGTACGCGCCGGCCGCGTTCGTGCAGGGCGCGCAACAGGCCAAGCGCCATCTGGTCGTTGGCGGCGAAGACGGCCGTGCACTCCTGACGGGCCGCGAGTTCGAGGCCGGCCCGGTAGCCGGAGTCCGCCGACCAGTCGCCCCGGACGAGGGGCGGAGGCACCCGGCCGGCCTCGGTGAGGGCGGCGTGCCAGGCGTCCGTACGGCGCTGGGCGGCGAACGAGTCCTCGGGGCCGCCGAGATGCCACACCGTACGGTGGCCGAGGCCGAGCAGATGCTCGACGGCGGCGCGGGTGCCGCCCGCCTGGTCGGTGTCGACGACCGTGTAATGGTCGCCGGCGTCGGAGTCGACCACCACGACGACCTGGACGTGCGGGGGGAGTTGGATCATCGCAGCGTCCAGGAGGTGGACCTCCATGATGACGATGACGGCGTCGACGGCGAGTTCCTCGAGCCGGGAGAACGCCCCGCGCACCTCGTCCTGCGTCGGCACGGCGACCGGCAGCAGCGTCACGGCGTAGCCCTCACGCGCGGCGGAGGTGGCGATCGCCTCCAGGGTGCGGACGTTGCCGGTGGTGGACAGGGTGAAGATGATGACGCCGATGGTGCGGAACTCGCCGCGCTTGAGGGCGCGGGCCGCGCTGTTGGGCCGGTAGCCGAGTTCCTTCATCGCGGCCAGCACCTGCCGGCGCGTCTCCTCGTTCACACCGGCGTAGCCGTTGGAGACACGGGAGACGGTCTGGGAGGAGACGCCCGCCAGGCGGGCCACGTCGGCCATGGAGGCCGTGGTCCGGGCGCCGCCCCGGGTGCGCCGCGCGCCGCCGCCGGCCGCGGCGGCCTCGATGACCTCGGTGGCGGGGCCGGCTGCGTTCGCCGGCGTTCTCTCGGCCGTGTCCACTCGCCGTCAGCCGCCTTCCTGTCACTGCTCGCGTCACCGTTTGCCCAGAGGACCCTTGACCGTCCTCAGGAGGGCAGTGTAAACATTCCGCCATCCGATGTTTACGTAAACATAACAGCTCGGCGGCGCTTCGCGGTGACCGATGTTTACGCAAACATCATGTGCAGGGGCATGTCGTCCGGCTTACGCGCCGGGCGGCCGCCGGTCCCGAACGGTGACGAGCGAGGAACGACATGACGACGCTGCAACCGCCGGTGGACGCCGAGCCGAGGCCGGCGCCTCCTCCGGCGAGACGGGACCGCCGCTCCTGGACGGGGTGGGGCTTCATCGGTCCCTTCGTGGCCGTGTTCGCCCTGGTCTTCCTGGCGCCGATCGCGTATTCGATCTACTTGAGCCTCTTCCGCGACCAGCTCATCGGCGGAACCGTCTTCGTCGGCTTCGACAACTACGAACAGGCGCTCCAGGACGACCGGTTCTGGGCGGCCCTCGGCCGGGTCTCGCTCTTCCTGTGCATTCAGGTGCCGATCATGCTCGGCATCGCGCTGCTGGTGGCGCTGGCCCTGGACAGCGGCCGGCTCTACGGCAAGGGCTTCTTCCGCATCACGATCTTCCTGCCGTACGCGGTGCCCGCCGTGGTCGCCACCCTCATGTGGGGCTTCATGTACGGCACGAAGTACGGCCTGGTCGGCGACATCAACGGGGCGTTCGACGTCTCGCTGCCCGACCCGCTCTCCCCCGACCTGGTGCTGGCGTCCATCGGCAACATCGTCACCTGGGAGTTCGTCGGTTACAACATGCTGATCTTCTACTCGGCGCTGCGCGTCATCCCGAACTCGCTGTACGAGGCGGCGGAGATCGACGGCGCCGGACAGGTCCGCGTGATCACCGCGATCAAGCTGCCCGCGATCCGGGGCGCCCTGGTCATCGCGACGATCTTCTCCATCATCGGCAGCTTCCAGCTGTTCAACGAGCCGAACATCCTGCGTCCGCTCGCCCGCAACGCCCTCACCACCGACTACACGCCGAACTTCTACACGTACTCGCTGTCCTTCAACGGCCAGCAGCACAACTACTCCGCGACGGTGGCCATCATCATGGGCCTGATCACGATGGTGATCGCCTACGTCGTGCAGCTGCGCGGCATGCGCAAGGGAGCGTGACCCGATGAGCAGCCCTCTCACCACCGCCGCCCCGGCCGCACCCGCCAAGGCCTCCGGTCCCGGCCGCGGCGCGCCACGGCTGCGCGGGACGCGCAGGCACTCCGCCGGCAAGCCCAGGCGCAGCGTGCTGCTGACCGTGCTGACCTCCCTGGTCGTCGTCTACACCGTCGTGCCGCTGATCTGGCTGGTCATCAACGCCACCAAGACGCAGGCGGGTCTGGCCGACTCGTCCGGGGTGTGGTTCGCCGACGACTTCGCGCTGTGGGACAACATCCGCGACACGTTCACCTACCACGACGGCGTGTTCACGCGCTGGCTGCTGAACACCCTGCTGTACGTGGTGCTGGGCGCCGGCGGGGCCACCCTCCTCGCGGTCCTCGGCGGTTACGCGCTGGCGAAGTTCGACTTCCCCGGCAAGCGCGGCGTCTTCGCCACGGTCATCGGCGCGGTGGCGGTGCCCGGCACGGCCCTCGCGGTGCCCACCTTCCTGATGTTCAGCAAGATGGGGCTGACCGACACCCCGTGGGCGGTGATCATCCCCTCGCTGGTCTCGCCGTTCGGCCTGTACCTGATGTGGGTGTTCGCCACCGAGGCCATTCCCACCGAGCTCCTCGAGGCCGCCCGCATCGACGGGGCCGGCGAGGCACGCACCTTCTTCACCGTCGCCCTCCCGCTGCTCGCCCCCGGCATCGTGACCGTGCTGCTGTTCACCACGGTCGCCACCTGGAACAACTACTTCCTGCCGCTGGTCATGCTCAAGGACCCGGACTGGTACCCGCTGACGCTCGGCCTGAGCACGTGGAACTCCCAGGCCGAGACCGTCGGTGGCGAGGTCATCTTCAACCTGGTGATCACCGGTTCGCTGATCACCATCCTGCCGCTCATCGCCGCGTTCCTGCTGCTCCAGAGGTACTGGCAGTCGGGTCTCGCCGCGGGCAGCGTCAAGGAGTGACCGCGCGGCTCCCCGGCCGCCCCTCAGCCCCGCCCTCCGCACCACCACCCTCACCCCCGTCCCACCCACGAAGAAGTGGAAGCACCCTCATGCGCAGAAACACCGGCCGCCTGCTGCGCGGCATCGCCCTTCTGTCCGCCGTGGCCCTGGGCGCCACCGCCTGCGGCGGCTCCGACGACGACTCCGCCGACAAGGCGGTCTCCGCCTCGGACGTCCAGGCGGCCCTGAAGAAGGGCGGCACGGTGACGGTGTGGTCCTGGGAGCCCACGCTGAAGACGGTCGCCGCCGATTTCGAGAAGAAGTACCCGAAGGTCAAGGTCAACCTCGTCGGCGAGCGGTCGGGCGACAAGCACTACACCGCGCTGTCGAACGCGATCTCGGCCGAGAAGGGCGTCCCGGACGTCGCGCAGATCGAGTACTTCGCGGTGAACCAGTACGCCCTCGGCAAGGGTCTCACCGACCTGGCCCCCTTCGGCGCCGACAAGCTGGCCTCCGCGTACACGCCCGGTCCGTGGAACGCCGTGAGCGAGGACGAGGCGGTCTACGGCCTGCCGATGGACTCCGGCCCGATGGCGATGTTCTACAACAAGAAGATCTTCGACAAGTACAAGATCGCCGTCCCGACCACCTGGGACGAGTACGTCGACGCCGCGCGCAAGCTGCACAAGGCCGACCCCAAGGTCTACATCGCCAACGACGCCGGCGACGCCGGCTTCACCACCAGCCTGCTGTGGCAGGCCGGTTCGCGTCCGTACAAGGTCGACGGCACCAACGTGAAGATCGACTTCAGCGACGCGAAGGCCAAGAAGTACACGGACACCTGGCAGAAGCTCATCGACGAGAAGCTCCTCGCCCCGGTCCACGGCTGGACCGACGAGTGGTACAAGGGCCTGGGCGACGGCACCATCGCCACCCTGACCACCGGTGCCTGGATGCCCGCCAACTTCGTCAGCGGCGTGCCGAACGCGGCCGGCGACTGGCGCGCGGCCCCGATGCCGGCCTGGACCAAGGGCGACAAGGCCAGCGCGGAGAACGGCGGCAGCTCGCTGACCCTGCCCTCGCTCGGCAAGAACAAGGAACTCGCCTACGCCTTCGTGGAGTACGCGAACTCCGGTGACGGCGTCCGGACCCGCGTCGAGCAGGGCGCCTTCCCGGCCACCAAGGCGGAACTGCAGTCCGCCGACTTCCAGAACACCAAGTTCGACTACCTCGGCGGCCAGGAGGCGAACAAGATCTTCGCCGAGTCCGCCGCGAACGTCGCCAGCGACTGGTCGTACCTGCCGTTCCAGCAGTACGCCCACTCGATCTTCAACGACACGGTCGGCAAGGCCTACGTCTCGAACACCACGCTCGCGGACGGTCTGAAGGCCTGGCAGGACGCCTCGGTGAAGTACGCCGAGGAGCAGGGCTTCACCGTCGAGAAGTAGGACGGCACCAGACGCAGGGCGGCGCGGGCGACTCCGCGCCGCCCCCCGTGCACCACGCCTCGGAAGGACCGCCATGATCTCCACCCTCCTGTCCCGCACCGGCGGGGCGGACGGTGCCCCCCGTCTCGTCTACGGCGCCGACTACAACCCCGAGCAGTGGCCCCGCGCCGTGTGGGAGGAGGACGTCCGGCTGATGCGCGAGGCCGGCGTGAACCTCGTGTCCGTGGGGATATTCTCCTGGGCCCGGTTGCAACCGGCCGAGGACACCTGGGACTTCGCCTGGCTCGACGAGGTCCTGGACCTGCTGCACCGGGGCGGCATCGGAGTCGACCTCGCCACCGCCACCGCCTCCCCGCCGCCCTGGCTCACCACGGCCCACCCGGAGATCCTCCCGGTCACGGCCACCGGCGAGACGCTGTGGCCGGGGGCGCGCCAGCACTGGCGGCCCACCTCGCCGGTCTTCCGCCGGTACGCGCTGCGCCTGGTCCGGGAGCTGGCCACCCGCTACGCCGGTCATCCGGCGCTCGTCGCCTGGCACGTCAACAACGAGCTGGGCTGCCACAACGTCTACGACTACTCCGACGACGCGGCCCGCGCCTTCCGGGACTGGCTGCGCGCCCGCTACTCCACGGTGGAGGCGCTCAACAGCGCCTGGGGCACGGCCTTCTGGTCGCAGCGGTACACCGACTGGGCGCAGATCCTGCCGCCGCGGCTGGCCGCCTCCCACCCCAACCCCACGCAGCAGCTGGACTTCAAGCGGTTCTCCTCGGACGCGCTGAGGGACCACCTGCGCGCCGAGCGGGAGATCCTGCGGGAGCTCACCCCGGACATCCCCGTCACCACCAACTTCATGGTGATGGGCAACACCAAGGGGATGAACTACCCCGACTGGGCCGACGAGATCGACTTCGTCTCCAACGACCACTACGTCCACCCCGGTCCGCAGGACCGCGACGAGCTGTCCTTCTCCGCCAATCTCACCAGCGGCATCTCCGGCGGGCGGCCCTGGTTCCTGATGGAGCACTCCACCAGCGCCGTCAACTGGCAGCCGGTCAACGTGGCCAAGCGCCCCGGTGACCTGGCCCGCGACTCGCTGCTGCACGTCGCCCACGGCGCCGACGCGGTGTGCTTCTTCCAGTGGCGGCAGTCGGCGGCGGGTGCCGAGAAGTACCACTCGGCGATGGTCCCGCACGCCGGTGCGGACAGCGAGCTGTTCCGCGCGGTGGCCGGACTGGGCGCCACGCTGAAGACGCTCGCCCCGCTCGCCGGGAGCGAGCGGGAGCCCGCCCGGGTCGGCATCCTCTACGACTGGGAGTCGTGGTGGGCGAGCGAGCAGGACTCCCACCCCACCTCCCTGCTCGACTACCGGCAGGAGGCGCTCGACTGGTACTCGGCGCTCCTCGCCCTCGGCGTCCGCGCCGACCTCGTCACCACCCGGGCCGATCTGCACCGCCACCAGGTGCTGATCGCCCCCGTGCTGCACCTGGTCCCCGCCGACCTGGCGAAGACCCTCACCCGGTACGCCGAACAGGGCGGCCACCTGATCACCACGTACTTCTCCGGTGTCGTCGACGAGCACGACCACGTCTGGCTCGGCGGCTATCCGGGCGCCCTGCGGGACCTGCTCGGCATCCGCATCGAGGAGTTCGGCCCGCTGCTCGCCGGCGCCGGCGTGGAGCTCGACGACGGCACGACCGGCGCCCTGTGGACCGACCGGATCACCGTGACCGACGCCGGGACCGAGGTCCTGGCCCGCTACCGCACCGGCGAGCAGTCGGGCAGGCCCGCCGTCACCCGGCGGCCGACGGGCGGGGGTTCCGCCGCGTACGTCTCCACCCGGCTCGGTGTCGAGGGGCTCACCTCGCTGCTGCCTCGGCTGCTGGGGCCGGCCGGCGTGGAGAGCGAACTTCCCGCCGAGGTACGGGGGCTGATCGAGCCGGTCGTACGCAGGGGCGCCGAGGGACGGTTCCTGTTCCTGGTGAACCGGACGGACGACACCGTTGTGGTGCGCGGCCTCGACGGGGAGGTGCTCGTCGGCACCACCGGCGCCGACGGCGCCCTCACGCTCGGGCCCCGCGCGGTCGCCGTACTGCGGCAGCCGCCCGCCTGACACCCCCACTCACCGGAACGGCACGCATCCGTTCCGGGGGCCGTCCCCTCCCGCCTGCCGCCGGTGCGGCGGGAGGGTCCACCGAAGCGCGACCACACACCTCAATGTTGGGAGCACACCGATGGCACGCCGCACCCGCAACAGAAGGCTCCTCACGGCCGCCGGGCTGACCGCAGCCCTGGCCACCGGGGCCGCCCTGATCCCCGGGCCGACGTCCGCCGCCCAGGCCGCGGACCTCCCCTCCGTCACCGTCCGGCCCGACCCCTCCTATCAGCAGGAGGAGTTCGAGGGCTGGGGCACCAGCCTGGTCTGGTTCGCCAACGCCACCGGCGACTACCCGCCTCAGATCCGCGAGAAGCTCGCACAACTGCTGTTCGGCGACGACGGCCTCGCCCTGAACATCGCCCGGTACAACGTCGGCGGCGGCAACGCCCCCGACGTGAAGGACTACCTGCGGGCCGGTGGCGCGGTCGAGGGCTGGTGGAAGGCGCCCGCGGGCACCACCCGCGAGGACACCGACTGGTGGGACGCCGAGGACCCCGCCGACTGGAACGAGAACGCCGACGCCACCCAGCGGTGGTGGGTGGACCGCATCAAGAAGGACATCACCCACTGGGAGACCTTCAGCAACTCCCCGCCCTGGTTCATGACCGTCAGCGGTTATGTGTCCGGTGGGTTCGACGCCACCACCGACCAGCTGAAGACCGGGGCGGTCGACGACTTCGCCGCCTACATGGCGGGCGCCACCAAGCGGCTGGAGAAGGCGCACGGCATCAAGGTCGACACCGTCGACCCCTTCAACGAGCCGAACACCAACTACTGGAGCACCCGCCTCGGCGCGGACGGCGAACCCGTCGGCGGCCGTCAGGAAGGCGCCCACATCGGTCCCGAGCTCCAGGAGAAGGTGCTCCACGCGCTCGCCCCGGCGCTGAAGAAGGCGAAGACCGGGGCGGAGATCTCCGCGATGGACGAGACCAACCCGTCCATCTTCGCGCAGAACTGGAACACCTACTCGCCCGAGGCGCGTGACCTCGTCGACCAGCTGAACGTCCACACCTACGGCACCGGTCAGCGCACCACCGTGCGCGACATCGCCAAGGCCGGGGACAAGCGGCTGTGGATGAGCGAGGTCGAGGGCGACTGGGGCGACGGACAGAGCTTCACGGACATGCGTCCCGGTCTCGGCCTCGCCCAGCGCATCGTCGACGACCTGCGCGAACTCGAGCCGCGCGCCTGGGTGTTCTGGCAGCCCGTCGAGGACCACGACAACATGAAGCCCGGCGGTGAGTCCGCCAGGGGCGGCAACTGGGGCGAGATCCAGCTCCCCTTCAGCTGCACCTCCGAGGACACCCTCGAGACCTGCCCCGTCCACACCAACACCAAGTTCGACACCGCCCGCAACTTCACCCACTTCATCAAGCCGGGCGACCGGCTGATCAAGGTGGACGACACCTCCAGCGCGGCGGCGGTGACGAAGAACGGCAAGGGTGCCTCGCTCGTCCACGTCAACAGCACCACCGGGGCGCGCAATGTCACCGTCGACCTGTCCAAGTTCCGCACCGTCAGCCGGAACGCGACCGTCACCCCCGTGGTGACCAGTGCCGACGGCAAGCTGGAGCGGCACGGGGCCATCGAGGTCACCGACCGCTCGGCCACCTTCACCGTGCCCGCCCAGTCGGTGACCTCCTTCGTCGTCAAAGGCGTCTCCGGCGTCGCGAAGGACGCCTCACTGCTGCGCAAGGGCCACACGTACACCCTGACCGGTGTGCAGAGCGGCAAGGCGGTCACCGTCGCGGACGACGGCACGAGCCTCGTGATCGGTACCGGCGACGACTCCGCCTCCCAGCAGTGGCGGCTGAGCGCGGTGCGTCCCGACGACGGCGTGCGGGAGCGCTACGAGTTCACCAGCCCGGTGGACGACAGGCGTCTCGCCGTGCGGGACGACGTGCCGGTGGCCGAGCCCGACACCGGAAAGCGTGACCCGGCCGCCGAGTGGATCATGTCGACCACGGGCGACGGCACCTGGACCCTGGTCAACGCGGCCACCGGACGCCTCCTCGAGGTCGGCGGACAGGCCACGCACGAGGGCGCCGCGGTCACGACGTGGCAGCCCAACTCGGGTTCCAACCAGCGCTGGACGGTCACGGACGTCACGGACTGACCGATCCGTCCCACCCGGCCGCACCACCGCCCGGTGGTGCGGCCGGGCCGCTTCCACGACACCCATGGAGAACCAGTGGCACACGACGACGCCGAGCGCGAGGTACGCCGCCGCATGGCGGCCCACGAGCTGTACACCGACTCGGCGCCCGGCCTCGAACGCCTGGAGGAGGAGCGGCTGCGCGGCAAGGAGCTCGCCGCCGAGTACAACGGCACCGGACCGCGCGACGAGGAGGCCCGCCGCGCCCTGCTGGGCGAACTGCTCGGCGCGGTGGGCCGGGGCGTGTGGATCGAGCCCCCGCTGTACGTCGCCTACGGCCGTCATGTGCACCTCGGCGACGACGTGTACGTCAACTTCGGCCTCACCCTGGTCGACGACGTCGAGGTCTTCGTCGGCGACCGCGTGATGTTCGCGCCCCATGTGACCATCAGCACCACCGGTCATCCCGTCCACCCGGAACTGCGCCGGGACGGCAGCCAGTTCTCGGCGCCGGTGCGCATCGAGGACGACGTGTGGGTCGGGGCCGGCGCGGTGATCCTGCCCGGGGTGACCGTCGGGCGGGGCTCGGTCGTCGGCGCGGGCAGTGTGGTGACCGCCGACGTGCCGCCGATGACCGTCGTCGCCGGAACCCCGGCCCGCGTCCTGCGGCCGATCACCGACGCGGACCGGGACTGGAGCTACCGGCCGCCGCGTACCGCGCGGAGCTGAGCGGGTCCCGGCGCCGGGACCCGCTCACCCGAAGGGTCACCTGTTCGTCCACTGGATGTGGTGTGAGGGGAGGGACCACCGGGGCATTGTTTGACATGTACCTGCGGCCCGGTGGTCGGGCCGCAGCCCCATGGAGGTGTGAGATGCACCGGAGACTCGCCACCGCACTCGCCGCCCCGGCCCTGGCCCTGGTCAGTGTCCTCGGCACCGCCACAGCCGCCGACGCCGTACCCGCCGACAAACCCCAGGTCCTCGCGAGCTGGACGCAGACCAGCGCATCGAGCCACAACTCCTGGACCGCGGCCCGCGCCGACCGGTCCGCCTGGTCCGCCTACCGGTTCGACTGGTCCACCGACTACTGCTCCACTTCCCCGGACAATCCCTTCGGCTTCCCGTTCTCGACCGCCTGCGCCCGCCATGACTTCGGCTACCGCAACCACAAGGCCGCGGGCACGTTCAGCGCCAACAAGGCACGGATCGACAGCGCCTTCCACGAAGACCTCAAGCGCGTCTGCAACAGTTACAGCGGCGCCACGAAGACCGCCTGCAACAGCACCGCGTGGACGTACTACCAGGCCGTCAAGGTCTTCGGCTGAGCCCGCCGCCCGCCGTGGGACGGCCGGCGGCGGGCGGCGATCGCCGCGCGGATCTACCGGCGGCTGCGCACCAGCACGTACAGGAAGTACGGCGTGCCGATCACGGCCGTCATCAGGCCGGCGCCCAGCTGGGCGGGGGCGATCACGGTACGGCCCAACAGGTCGGCCGTGCACACCAGCACGGCGCCGAGGAGCAGCGCGACCGGCAGGATGCGGGTGTGCCGCCGTCCCACGAGGGCGCGCGCCGCGTGCGGGGCGACCAGGCCGACGAAGCCGATGGTGCCCGCGGCGGCGACGGCGGTGGCGGTGAGCAGCACGCTCAGGACGAGGAAGCCCAGCCGTCCGCGCGCCAGGTCGAGTCCGAGGAGCCGGGGGGTGTCCTCGTCGAGGGAGACCAGGTCGAGTTCCCTGTGCCGCACGCCGGCCACCACGACGCCGACGGCGAGGACGGCCGCGAGGGGAAGGACGTCGGGCATGGTCCGGCCGTACGTGGAGCCCGACAGCCAGGTGAGGGCCTTGGTCGCGTTGAACGGGTCGGTGAGCACGATCAGCAGGCTGATCAGGGCCGTTGTCGCGGTCGCGGCACCGATGCCGACGAGCACCAGCCGGTTCTGCTGGTAGCCCCCGCGCGCGGCGAGGCCGAACACGACGGCCGCGGCGACCGCGGATCCCGCGAAGGCCGCCCCGGCGACGCCCCACCCTCCGACGACGGGGACCGTGGTCACGAGGATCACCGCGCCGAGCGCGCCACCGCCGGAGACGCCCAGGACGGCGGGTTCCGCGAGCGGGTTGCGGGTGACGGCCTGCACCAGGGTTCCGGCCAGTGCGAGCGCCGCTCCGGCGAGGAGCGCGGCGGCCACCCGGGGCATACGGGTGTCCAGCACGAAGGAGACGGTCCTGCCCGCTCTGCCCTGCGCCCAGTTGACCACGTCGCCCAGCAGCAGCTTGCTGTCGCCCAGCAGGACGGCGGCGACGGTGACGCCGACCAGGACGACCGACAGTACGGTGAGGGTGGTGAGGAAGACGGCGCGGCTGCGGATGCGCAGTTTGTCCGGCGCGGCGGCACCGGCGGTGTCGCGGAGCCGGGCCGCCATCACCACCAGGAACACCGCGCCGACGAGGCTGGTCACCACACCGGTGGGGACGGCGACCGCGGTGTCCGAGTCGACGAACGTACGCAGCAGCACGTCCGCCCCGAGCACCAGTGCGGCGCCGGCGAGTCCGGCGACCGGCACGGCGCTCCGCAGCCGCAGGATCCCCCGGGCCCATCGGGCGAGCGGGCGGACGAGGGCCGGGGCGCACAGGCCGACGAAGCCGATCGGGCCGGCCAGGGTGACGGCCGCCGCGGACAGCAGCGTCGCCAGGACGACGGCCGTGACGCGGGTGGCCCGCACCGGGACGCCGAGTCCGCGGGCCGCGTCGTCGCCGAGGGCGAGGGCGTCGACCCGGCGGGCGATGAGCAGCAGGCCGACGAGTCCGACGACGGCGACGGGCAGCATCTGGAGGACACCGTCGAAGCCGTTCTGGCCGATGTTGCCCTGGTTCCACTGGTAGAGGCCCTCGGTCTCCTGCGGGAACAGCAGGAGCAGCCCCTCGGTGACGGCGGTGAGGCCGAGGGCGAGCGCGGTGCCGGCGAGCACCAGCCGTACGGTACCCGCGCCGAGCCCCGACAGTCCGAGGACGACGGCCGCCGCCACGAGTCCACCGGCGAAGGCGACGCCCGAGGAGGCGAGCAGCGGCAGCGACACCCCGGCCACGGAGGCGAGGCCGAGGGCGAGGTAGGAGCCCGCGTTGACCGCGAGGGTGTCCGGGGAGGCCAGGACGTTGCGGCTGACGGCCTGCAGGGCGGCGCCGGCCATGCCGAGGGCCGCGCCCACGAGGAGCCCGGCGGTCATCCGGGGCAGTCGTGAGGCGATGACGACCGACGCGTCGGCCGCGTCGGCCTGCCCGGTGAGGGCCTTGAGGACCTCTGCCGGGCCGACCGCGGCCGTGCCCTGGGTGATGTCGACGACGGCGAGGGCCGCGACCAGGAGCACGAGCGCGGTCGTCACCGCGGCCGCGCCCGTCCGGGACGACACCGTCGCCGGACGGGCGGTGGGAGTGGTGGCGGTGACGGCCATCGTGCTACTTCGTCAGCGCCGCGACGACGGAGTCGGTGTACGCCTCCATCGAGCCGGTGCCGCCGAACATCCAGATGCCGTCGTCGATGCGGTGGACGTCACCGGACTTCACGAAGGGCAGCGACTTCCACACGGAGTTCTCGACGAGCTCCTTGCCGAAGGGGTCGCTGGTCGCGTCGTCGTCGTTGCCGATGTAGACGAACTGGACCTTCCCCAGGTCGGTCAGCCCCTCGACGTCGGTGGCGGCCAGGCCGTAGGCCTCGTCGCCCTTCTGCTTCCAGGCGTTCTTCAGTCCGAGCCGCTCGTTGACGGCGCCGATGAGCGAACCGGAGGTGTAGGGGCGGACGGAGACCTGGTTGGAGGCGGCGTAGCCGTCGGCGAAGGCGATCTCGGCGCCGTCCAGGCCGGCGTCGGCGAGGGCCTTCGAGCCCTCGGCGAGCTTGGTGTCGAAGTCCTTCTTCAGGGTCGCGGCGCGCTCGGTGGTGCCGGTGGCCTCGGCGATGAGGTCGACGTTCTTCAGCATCTGCCCGATCGGGTCGGCGGCGTCGGCGGACTTCACCTCCAGGACCGGGGCGACCTTGCGCAACTGCTTGACGGCGTCGGGCTTCAGGTCGGTGGTGGCGACGATGAGATCGGGCTCGAGCGAGGCGATGGTGTCCATGCTGGGCTCGCCGCGGGTGCCGATGTCCTTGGGCTCGTTCTTGAGCGGGACGGCGGCGTTCCAGGTCTTGTAGCCCTTGACGTCGGCGACGCCCACCGGGTCGACGCCGAGGGAGACCAGGTGCTCGACGACGTTCCACTCGGTGCCGACGACCTTCTTGGCGGGTCCGTCGAGTTCCACCTTCGCACCGGTGGCGTCGGTGAGGGTGATGGCCTGCGCGGACTCCTTGGCGTCGTCGTCGGCGGCGGGTTCGGTGGTGCCGCAGGCCGCCAGCAGGAGAGCGGCGGCGGTGGCCAGGGGCGCGGTGAGCAGGAGGCGTCTCATGAGGTGGTGCTGAGCCTTTCGCTTCGGGTGTGGTGACGGCCGAGGGCACGGGTACGCAGCCGGCCGGTGAGGGGATCGGTGTCGACCTCGATGCGGATGCCGTAGACCTCGGTCAGGCGCTCCGGGGTGAGGACGTCCTCGGGCAGACCCTCGGCGACGACGCGTCCGGACGCGAGCAGCACGATCCGGTCCGCGACGGCCGCCGCCTGGTCGAGGTCGTGCAGGACGACGCCGACGGCGATGCCGTGCTCGTCGGCCAGGTCGCGCATGAGGTCGAGGAGTTCGACCTGGTAGCGCAGGTCGAGGTAGGTGGTCGGTTCGTCGAGGAGGAGGACGCCGGTCTCCTGGGCGAGACAGCCGGCCAGCCACACGCGCTGGAGCTGTCCTCCCGAAAGGTGTTCGGCTCCGCGCTCGGCGAGTTCGGCGACGCCGGTGAGGGCGAGGGCGCGGTCCACGGCGGCGCGGCCGCCGGGGTCCGTGCCACCCCACCGGCCGCGGTGCGGATAGCGGCCGAACTCCACGACGTCCCGCACGCTGAGACCGCTGGGGGTGGGGCGTCCTTGGAGCAGCAGGGCGACGCGGCGGGAGAACTCCCGGGGGCCGAGGGCCAGCGCGTCGGTGCCGGCGTCGATCGTGAGCGTGGCGCTGCGTGGCCTTTGCAGCCGGGCGACGGTGCGCAGCAGGGTCGACTTGCCGCTGCCGTTCGGGCCCACCAGGGCGGTCACTTCGCCGGGCCGCAGGGTCAGCGCCGCGTCGTGCACGACGTCGGCGCCGTCGTACGCCACGGTCACATCGGTGGCCGACAGTTGATGGCCACGCGGGCCCAGGGCCGCCTCTTCAGCAGGAATCACAAGGCAAGGTTAGCCTACCCTTAATTCTCGTTATCAGGGGGTGACCTGCGGGAAAGCCGGAACAGGTTTCTGTCGGTCCGTCAGAAGGCGTAGCGGATACCGAGCCACGGTGTGTGCCGGGCGATCAGTTCACGCAGGTCCGCGAGGGCTCGGCGCTTGATGCCGGCGCGGTAGCGGAGGTTGAGGGCGCCGTTCTGGGAGCGTTTGGTCTCCTGCGCGACGGGCCGCCACAGCACGTCCTCGCCTCGCGGATGCCAGCGAAGGTTGACCTCGTGCAGGTCCGCGTTGTGGGTGAGCATGATGACTTCGGCGCGGGCCTGCCGCTTCACGCGCTCGGGCAGTACGTCGTCCATGTGCCGCAGCAGCTCGGCCCAGGCGTCCTGCCAGCCGGGGCGGACGACGACGGGCGAGAGGTTGAAGTGCACCTCGTACCCGGCGTCGAGGAAGTCCGTGGCGGCGGCGATCCGCCGGTCGACCGGGCTGGTGCGCAGGTCCAGCAGGCGTGAGTCATCGGCCGGCATCACCGAGAACCGGACACGGGTGCGGCCGCGCGGGTCGAGCTCCAGCAGGTCGGGGTTGACGAACTTGGTCGCGAAGGACGCCTTCGCGGTGGGCCAGTCGCGGAAGGCGCGGACCAGGTCGGCGGTGTTGTCGCAGACGAGGGCGTCCACGGAGCAGTCACCGTTCTCACCGATGTCGTACACCCATGCTTCGGGGTCGCACTGGTTGGGCTCGGTTTTGGGGCCCTGTGCCGCGACGTGCCGCCCGAGGTGGGCGATGATCCCGTCGATGTTGGTGAAGAGGGTGATCGGGTTGGCGAAGCCCTTGCGGCGGGGTACGTAGCAGTACACGCAGGACAGGGCGCAGCCGTTGGACGGGCCGGGGGCGATCCAGTCGGCGGAGCGGCCGTTGGGGCGCGTGGTGAGCGTCTTCTTCACGCCGAGCACGAGGGTCTCGCGCTTGATCCGCATCCAGCGGTCGGCGCTGCCCTCGTTGCCGTGCAGCTCGGGGACGCGCCAGTGGGAGTCCACCTCGATCAGCCGGGCCCCGGGGAACCGGGCGAGGATCTGCCGCCCGCGGGGCGAGGCGGCAGCGGCCGGTTCGGCGTGGATCTCCCGGATCGCGAGAAGCCGACGCGCCTGCGCGGAGTCCCGGAAGGCGGCAGTGGACGGCGCCGGCTCGGCCGCCGGTGCCACCGGCAACTCGTCGAGGCCGAAGAGCGGCTCCTGCGGGCCGTGGGACGGGGAAGGACGATGGCGCATGTACTGACCGGCTTCTCGGGCGGGGATGCGGTGCGGGTGCCCGCCGACCGGTTCCGTCGGAATCCGGCCGTCCTCCCACTGTACGGCGACGAGCCGACGCGCCGCGCCCGACCGGACCGCAGGTCACCGGCCCCCGCCCGGCCGTACGGGCGGTGGGTGGCAGGCGCCCTCACCACGACCGGGCCGGGCCGACCGCCGAGAACTCACTGGCGACCGCCCCCGCGGCTGCACGGACAACGGTGACGGAAACCCCCACCACGACCGGGCCGAGCCCACCGCCCGGGGCTCGCCGCAGCCCGTCCGCTTCCCCGCACAGGCGCACAGGCGCACAGGCGGCGGGCAGCACATGCTCTCACCGCGACCGGGCCGACCACACCGGGCTGCCCGTACGCCCGACCGCTCTCACACCACCGCACGGGCGCCGGCGGCACGTCACCCGGCGCGACGGGGCCCGGCCGACCGCCGGGAACTCCCCGGCGGTCGGGGCCGGGGGTCAGGCCCGGGTCGTGAAGCGTTCCCAGACCCGGTGCGAGGCCAGCAGCTCGCGGACTTGGCCGAGGGCGGTGGGGCCGGAGTCGGCGACCACGATGCCGGGGGCGTCGGTGGGGACGCCGGACACTTCGAGGGCCGCCTCGCCGCCCGCCCACGCGCCGATCGCCTTGCCGTGCCGGAACGCCTCGGTCAGCAGCAGGCCGATCCGCGGGTCGGTCGCCGGCTGTACGGCGGAGGGCGCGCCCTTGCCGTCGCGCACGCCGGGCAGGTCGTCGCCCATGGCCGGTACCCCGGCCAGCAGTACGGCGTCGAACTCGACGGAACGCGCGGTGACGTAGGTGCGCTGGACCGTCAGGGCCGAGTCGCCCGAGCCGAGCGTGCCGCCGGTCGGCGCCACGACCAGCGGGACCATGCCCGCCTCGAGCACCGCGTCGCGTACCGCGTGGACGCCGTCGAGGTCGCCGTCCGGGCCGGCGACGATACCGATGACACGCCCGTCCACCGGCCAGGTCCCCCCGATCTGCGAGAGGGCCGGGCTCGGTTCGACGTCGGCGAGCGGCACGGTGGGCCCCGGCGCGGGCAGGCCGAGCCCCTCGGCGACACCGGCGCACAGCTCGGGGTCGATGTTGGCCAGGACCTGAAGGGTCCGTTCCCTGATGGCCTGTTCGTAGCACTTGCCCAGTTCGAAGGTGTAGGCGCCGATGATGTGCTCGCGCTCCACCGGGCTCATGCTCAGCCAGAACCGGCGGGGTTGGCTGAAGTGGTCCGCGAACGACTCCGGCGCCTCGCGCACCTTCCGCCCCTCCGGGACGGTCACCGGCGCCTCGATGAACGCGCTCGTGTCCGCGCCCGCGGTGAACGGGCAGCCGCCGTCGAGGGAGTTGGGCCGGTAGGGGGCCACGCCGCGGTGCACCGCCGTCTGGTGCATGCCGTCGCGCAGCATGTCGTTGACCGGTGCCTGCGGCCGGTTGATGGGGAGTTGCGGGAAGTTGGGGCCGCCCAGGCGCGTGATCTGCGTGTCCAGGTACGAGAACAGCCGTCCCGCGAGCAGCGGGTCGTCGGTGACGTCGATCCCGGGTACGAGGTGACCGACGTGGAAGGCGACCTGCTCCGTCTCGGCGAAGAAGTTGGACGGGTTCCGGTTGAGGGTCATCAGCCCCACCGGCTGCACCGGGGCGAGTTCCTCGGGCACGATGTTCGTCGGGTCCAGCAGGTCGATGCCCTCGAAGGTCTGCTCCGGAGTGTCGGGGAAGGTCTGGATGCCCAGCTCCCACTGCGGGTAGGCGCCCGCCTCGATGGCGTCGGCGAGGTCCCGCCGGTGGAAGTCCGGGTCGACGCCGTTGATCGTCTGCGCCTCGTCCCACACCAGGGAGTGCACGCCCAGCCTGGGCTTCCAGTGGAACTTCACCAGCGTCGTGCCGCCCTCGGCGTCGACCAGCCGGAAGGTGTGGACGCCGAAGCCCTCCATCATCCGGAAGGAACGCGGGATGCCGCGGTCGCCCATGAAGAAGAGGGTGTGGTGGGTCGCCTCGGTGTGCAGGGAGACGAAGTCCCAGAAGGTGTCGTGCGCGCTCTGCGCCTGCGGGATCTCCCTGTCGGGGTGCGGCTTCGCGGCGTGGACGACGTCGGGGAACTTGATGGCGTCCTGGATGAAGAAGACCGGGATGTTGTTGCCGACCAGGTCGAAGACGCCCTCACTGGTGTAGAACTTCGTGGCGAAACCGCGGGTGTCGCGCACGGTGTCGGCGGAACCCCGCGAGCCGACCACGGTGGAGAACCGTACGAACACCGGCGTTTCGACGTCCGCGGCGAGGAACCCCGCCTTGGTCACGGAGGCCGCCGTGCCGTAGCTCTGGAAGACCCCGTGCGCGCCCGCGCCGCGGGCGTGGACCACGCGCTCCGGGATGCGCTCGTGGTCGAAGTGCATGATCTTCTCGCGCAGGTGGTGGTCCTGGAGCAGTACGGGACCGCGCGGACCCGCCTTGAGCGAGTGGTCGGTGTCGTACAGCCGGGTGCCCTGCGCGTTGGTCAGATAGCTCCCGGACTGCGCCACCCTGGCCTGGTCGGCACCGGTGGGCTGGCCGGTGGGCGACACGGTGGCCGGGCCGCTCTGGTCCGGCTTCGGCGGCAGCGGCTCGCGGGGCTCGGTCGGCTCGGCCACGGACGGCGGCCGGGAGCCCGGCCGTCCGGGAATGCCGTCGGCCGGGGCCGATCCGTCGTCCTGCAGCTTTTCGGTGATCTTCTTCGCTGCCCGCTTGACGGGGTTGGCCTCGCTCATGGGGTGACACTCCTCCGCTTCAGACCGGCCACGTACGGGTGGCCGCGCGTTCAGTTGCCGACTGCGGGCGATCCAAGGGGACAAGGCGATCGAAAAGGGCATCGGGTGCCGTCAACGTCTCATGGCGGGCACACCCTCGCAGCGGGCACCCGCCGATGGGGTGAAATCCCCGCCCCCGCCCCGAAGCGCCACACCCGCACTTCCCTCTCCGTTCCTCCCCGCCGGATCCGACCGCCCCGCCCGCGTACCCCCGGCCCGGTGGTCAAGGCATGCGGATTCGGTCCGGTATGCCGCCGCACCGACGGGCGCACGCTCACCAATTCCTGTCCGGGGGCTTGCCCACACAATGTCTCACCACTTAAATCAAAGCCTGAACTAAGCGGTCGCGGGGCCGCGTTCAGTCCTCCGGCATGCCCTCACACACAGAGAGCAGCGCCACCGCACCATCCGCCGCCCGGACGGCCCGGCCCGCCCGCACGCGGGCTCGCCCGCAACCCCACATCGCACCGGCAGAAGGCTGACGCATGAGACACATGAAGCACTTGAGCCGCCTGAGACGCAGAGCCCTGGGTGCGGCGTTCGTCGCCACGGCGGCACTCGTCACCCTGCCCGCCGCCCAGGCCCCGGCCACCGCGGCCGAGACCCCGTTGTCCCAGGGCAGGGCGGCCACCGCCTCCTCGACCGAGAACGCCGGCACACCCGCGAGCGGCGCCGTGGACGGTGACACGGGCACCCGGTGGTCGTCGGCGGCGAGCGACGACCAGTGGCTGCAGGTCGACCTCGGCGCCACGGCGTCCGTCACCCGGGTCGTCCTGAACTGGGAGGCCGCCCACGGCAAGGACTACAAGATCCAGTTCTCGGGGGACGGCGGCGACTGGGCCGACGCCAGGACCGTGACCGGGAGCGACGGCGGCGTCGACACCGTGGACGTGTCGGGGCAGGCCCGCTACGTCCGGATGCAGGGCCTGGACCGGGCCACCGCGTGGGGCTACTCGCTGTGGGAGTTCCAGGTCTTCGGTACCACCGGCGGCAACCCGCCCGCCTCCTGCGGCACGGCCGACGCCGCCCGGGGCAGGCCCGCTTCCGCCTCCTCCACGGAGAACGCGGGCACCCCAGCCTCCGCCGCCTTCGACGGTGACGCCGGCACCCGCTGGTCGAGCCAGGCCTCGGACCCGCAGTGGGTGCGGGTCGACCTGGGCGCGGTGCGCGACCTGTGCGCGGTGGATCTGAACTGGGAGGCCGCCTACGCCAAGGACTTCCGGATCGAGGCCTCCGCCGACGGGCGGAACTGGACCACGCTCAAGTCCGTCACCGGCGCCACCGGGGGCCGGGCCTCCTACGAGGTGAGCGGCGAGGGCCGGTACGTCCGCGTCCTCGGCACGGCCCGCGGCACCGGCTACGGCTACTCCCTGTGGGAGGTCGCCGTGCACACCACGTCGGACGGCGGCGGCGGTCCGATCGAGGGCGGCGGCGACCTGGGTCCGAACGTCATCGTCGTGGACCCGTCGACGCCGAACCTCCAGCAGAAGTTCGACCAGGTCTTCGCCCAGCAGGAGACGAACCAGTTCGGCAGCGGGCGCTACCAGTTCCTGCTGAAGCCGGGCACGTACGACGACATCAACGCCCAACTCGGCTTCTACACCTCGGTCTCGGGCCTCGGGCTCAACCCCGACGACGTCCAGATCAACGGCGACATCACCGTGGACGCCGGCTGGTTCAACGGCAACGCCACGCAGAACTTCTGGCGTTCGGCGGAGAACCTCGCCATCAACCCCGTCAACGGCACCGACCGCTGGGCGGTCGCCCAGGCCGCTCCGTTCCGCCGGATCCACGTCAAGGGCGGACTCAACCTCGCCCCCGACGGCTACGGCTGGGCCTCCGGCGGCTACATCGCCGACTCGAAGATCGACGGCACCGTCGGCCCGTACTCCCAGCAGCAGTGGTACACGCGGGACAGCTCCGTCGGCGGCTGGACCAACGGCGTGTGGAACATGACGTTCACGGGTGTCCAGGGCGCTCCGGCGGGCAACTTCGAGACCGGCCCGTACACCACGTTCGACACCACTCCGATCTCCCGTGAGAAGCCGTTCCTGTACCTGGACGGCAACGAGTACAAGGTGTTCGTTCCCGCCAAGCGCACCAACGCGCGCGGTGTGTCCTGGCCGGCCAACGCGGGCGGCACCTCGCTGCCGCTCGACCGGTTCTACGTGGTCAAGCCCGGTGCCACGGCCGCTACCATCAACGCCGCGCTCGACCAGGGCCTCAACCTGCTGTTCACACCCGGCGTCTACCACATCGACCGGACCATCGAGGTGGACCGTGCCGACACCGTGGTGCTCGGTCTCGGTCTGGCGACGGTCATCCCGGACAACGGGATCGACGCCATGCACGTGGCGGACGTCGACGGCGTCCGGCTGGCCGGCTTCCTGATCGACGCGGGTCCGGTCAACTCGGACACGCTGCTGCGGATCGGTCAGCCGGGCTCCTCGGCGGACCACTCCGCCAACCCGACCACCATGCAGGACGTGTTCATCCGCATCGGCGGCGCGGGTCCTGGCCGGGCCACCGACTCCGTCGTGGTCAACAGCGACGACGTGATCGTCGACCACACCTGGATCTGGCGCGCCGATCACGGTGAGGGCGTCGGCTGGGAGACCAACCGCGCCGACTACGGACTGCGCGTCAACGGCGACGACGTCCTCACCACGGGCCTGTTCGTCGAGCACTTCAACAAGTACGACGTGCTCTGGAACGGCGAACGCGGCCGCACGATCTTCTTCCAGAACGAGAAGGCGTACGACGCCCCGAACGAGGCCGCCATCACCCATGACGGCATCGTCGGATACGCGGCCTACAAGGTCGCCGACTCGGTGAACGAACACGAGGCCTGGGCACTCGGCAGCTACTGCAACTACACGTCCGACGACACCATCGTGCAGCACCACGGATTCCAGGTGCCGGTGAAGCCCGGCATCAGGATGCGGCACCTGCAGGTGATCTCCCTCGGCGGCAAGGGGCAGTACCGTCACGTCATCAACGACACGGGCTCCCCGACGTCGGGGACGGACACCGTCCCGTCCAAGGTCACGCAGTTCCCCTGAGCGTGACAGTGCCCCGTGCCGGATTCAGAACAACTGCCCCTGCTCGTCGGGGGCGGTCCGGCGCGGGGTACGGCGCGGGCCGGGGCCCCGCACCGGGGTCTCCTCCCCGAACAGCGGCGCCGTGCCGTACTCGTCCGGCTCGGCCGGCACCGCGACGGGGCCGGTTCCCACGTTGAGGCACAGCGGAGCGTCGAGGTCGAAGTCCCCGGGCGTCATGTCCGTCCAGTCGCGTTCCCGACGCTCACTCACCGACGCTCCGCTCCCCGTCCATCCGGCCAGGTTATCGGTCGTCCGGTGCCCCGGGAACGGCACGCTGCGCGGCGTCACCCGACAGAGAGACGTAGGTCACACTCCCGTTCCGGTCACACAAAGGGGAGCCCGTCCGTCAGTGCTGCGTAACCACAGGAACCGACCAGGAGGTCATCATGGAAGCGCGCCTCGACTTCTTCGCCAACCCCCTCGCGGCCAAGGTGCTGAAGCACATCAACTCGGCGGGCAAGGCGGTGGCGGACTCCGGGCTGCCGCACGCCACCCAGGAGCTGGTGAAGATCCGCGCCAGCCAGATCAACGGCTGCGGCTTCTGCACCGACATGCACACCAAGGACGCCGCCGCGGCCGGGGAGACGTCGGTCCGGCTCCATCTGGTCGCCGCCTGGCGGGAGGCCACGGTCTTCACCGAGGCGGAGCGGGCCGCGCTGGAGCTGACGGAGCAGGGCACCCGGCTCGCCGACGCGGCCGGTGGCGTCGGCGACGAGGCCTGGGCGAACGCGGCCAAGCACTACGACGAGGACCAGCTCGTGGCCCTGATCTCGCTGATCGCCGTCATCAACGCCTACAACCGCGTCAACGTCATCAACCAGCAGCCCGCCGGTGACTACCGGCCCGGCCAGTTCGGCTGACCGGCCGCGCCCGCCCCGGCCCGGTGGGCCGGGGCGGGCGTCCGTCAGGCCTCCGCGCGCTTCGGCAGCCGCCAGCCGGGCCGCGGGAAGTGGCAGGTGTAGCCGTCCGGGTAACGCCGGAGGTAGTCCTGGTGCTCCGGCTCGGCCTCCCAGAACGGTCCGGCCGGCACGACCTCGGTCACCACGGCGCCCGGCCACAGCCCCGAGGCGTTCACATCGGCGATCGTCTCCTCGGCGACGCGCTTCTGCTCGTCGTCGACGTAGAAGATGGCGGAGCGGTAGCTCGTCCCGATGTCGTTGCCCTGCCGGTTCTTCGTGCTCGGGTCGTGGATCTGGAAGAAGTACTCCAGGATCGTGCGGTAGTCGGTGACGGCGGGGTCGTAGGTGATCTCGATCGACTCGGCGTGGGTGCCGTGGTTGCGGTACGTCGCGTTCGGCACGTCACCGCCGCTGTAGCCCACCCGAGTGGTCAGCACACCCGGGAACGTGCGGATCAGCTCCTGCATGCCCCAGAAGCAGCCGCCCGCGAGCAGCGCCCTCTCCTCGTTCGTCGTCATCTTCGTCTCGCCCTTCTCCCACGTGTCCTGCGGCGTTCATCAGTGAGAACCGCACCGGCGACCCCATTGTTCCGGCCGTGCCGCCTCCTTCGGGCAGCGGCGTACCGACGCGTTCGCGCCCGCCCGTGCGGCGGTGCCGGAAAAGGGACATGGCGGACTGTTCCTCGTCGCCGGATTCGCCGAACGCCGGGGCACGCGGTACACGGCGAACGGCGAGGTCATCCGGACGGAACAGCCGCTGCCGGCCGGGGACGGCGAGTGAATCCTCCGGCCCCCGGGGCTCGGCGGGCTCAGGCGAGGAGCGAGATGCGGGCCGTGATGCTCTTGCCGGCCGGCTCCTGCCGTACGTCCAGGGTCTGGGCCACGGCCATCACGATCTCCAGTCCGTGCTGGCCCACCCGGCCGGGGTCCGCGTCCCGGGCCACCGGCGGCGCGGGGTTGCCGTCCCGGACGATCACCTCGACGGCATCGCCGGCGACCCGCAGGTCGAGGCCGACGGGGCCCGGAGCGTACTTGCGGGCGTTGGTGACCAGCTCGCTGACCACGAGCTGGGTGATCTCCACCGCGCGGGTCGACACCAGGAGGCCGTCCTCCGCCCTCGCCCGGGTCAGGAACGCGGCGGCGAGATGACGTGCCTGGGCTATCCAGGTGCCGTCGTCGTCCAGGGTGTACGAAGCCCGCAGTCGCGGTGCGCCTGGCACCGTGGCCCCCTCGTCGACTGGAACTGGTTCCATCCGGTCCGCCTTCACTCACCGATCACACCGCGCGACTACCCGCATCGCTCCCCCGCACGCCACTGAAGTGTGACAGGTGCCTCCGACATCGGAGGGCCGTGGTCGCCGAGAAGCCCGCCGCACGGCGGTGACCGGTGGGTTCTGCCTGGTCAGCGCGGTGATGAATGCGCGCCCCGGGACGTGCCCGTGATCAGAGGCGCGCCGGTTCGGCCACCCCCGTCCCCCGGGCGGCCGCACGGAGGCGCCGGCCGCGGCGGGTCGGCCCCCACGGCTTGAGGACCGAGATCACCGTCATGAAGACGTAGGCGGTCAGGGAGACGATCGGCCCCATCAGGACGTCGCCCCCGTCGGGCAGGGAGTGCCCGGCGGAGACGGCCGCCGCGGCCGCGTTCACGCCCGGCCGCAGCGCGAGGGCCGTGGCGGTGGTCGTGGCCAGGGTCAGCCAGAACTTCGTCCACACCCAGCGGTGCCTCGCCAGTCCCCAGGGAGTGCCCAGGGACAGGACGAGACCGCTGAGGAGCGTCAGGAGGGCGATCGGCAGCAGGAGCCGGTCCGCGAAGAGTTTCATGGCCCGGACGGACGCCTCCACCACGGCCGCGGACCCGGTGGTGTTCGCGGTGACGCCGAGCGCGAGCAGCCCGACGGTGAGTCCGAGCCAGCCGGCGGAGGCGAGGACATGGACGACGAGGTGGGCCCGGCGTGCGGGGCGGCTGAGTTTCACCCGACCCACGGTGCCGGGCCCGGGCCGCGCGGACATCCGACGGCGGGAGTAACCCCGCCTGCTGACGTCGGCGTACGCCGGACGCGGTCAGCGCTCGCGCAGCCGGCCCATCCCCGTCAGGGTGCGCCGGGCCGCGTCGGCCAGCCGGGGACGGCCGCGCACGAAGCGGTGGGCGGCCCGCGCCGGCTCCCGGCCCAGCCGGTACACGGCCCCGCCCGGTCCCGGGCACACCACGGCGCCCTCGTAGACCGGGAGTTCGCGGGTCTTGAGGGAGTCCTTGTAGCGGGCGGGGCCGCTGCCCAGGTCGACCATGCGGATACCGTCGGCGGCGGCCGCCCGGAGCATCCGCAGGTGCAGCACCAGTCCGGGTGAGTACCGGCCGTGGTCACGGTCGTACGCGGGGAACCACCAGGACAGCACCGTGGCCGAGCGCAGGCCGAAGTGGGCGGCCACGGGGCGGTCGCCGGCGTACAGCACGGAGAGCAGTCCGCGGCACTCGGGATCGTCGCCGTGTGCGAGCAGGTCCACCAGCCGGGTGATCCAGCGCTGGGCGAACCGGTCCCGGCGGCCCGTCCGCCGGTACTGGGCGGATTTCCAGCGCATCAGCGCCCGTAAGGCCTCCGGGTCCCGGGCGTCGTACACGAACCGGACCTCGCCGACCTGCCGGGCGAGCCTGCGTTCCTTGGCCAGGGTCTGCTTGAGGAAGCCGGGGGACCGGGCGCGCAGCCCGTCGGTGTAGTGCTCGTATCCCCGGTCGAGGTCGATCACCGGGCTGGTGAGCTCCTCGACGGCGTGCGGCACGAAGAGGTGCTGACCGGCCTCCAGATTGTCGAACTCCCACGAGGAGAGCGCGCAGGCCACGAGCAGGGTGCGCGGGTCTAGCCGGATACCGGGGCGCAGGACGGCGCCCTGGCTGTCCGACACCCCGAGACCGATGGCCCGGCCCTGGCCCAGCGGCCCCTTCTCGTACGGGAGGAAGCCGACCGGGGTTCCGTCGTCCTGCAGGACGGCCACCCGGGCGCCGGGCCTGACCTGTCCGACGGCCGTGGTGAACGCCGGATCGAGAAACGGGTTCTCCGGCGCGCCGGACTCCGCGCGCAGGTGTCTCCACGTTTTGTGCTCGCTCGGCCCGAGTTCGTCGGGCCGCACCACGAGAACGCGCTTTCCCTGCATGTGTGTGCCTCCTGTGTCGTCACGGTTTCCGGGACACGAGAAGACCTGCTCGTCACCGTGGACCGGCTCGGGGAGCACGCGGCGGGCAGTACCCGGCCGCACGGCGCAGGCCTTGGGCGGTACCGCGGTCGCTCAGCAGCGGAAGGTCTGCAGGCAGGCGGCGCCGGGGGCCGGGTCGGCCGGGCCCCTGCCCTGCGGCGGTCCCAGCGGGTACGGCCGGGGAGCGGATCGTCGCCGCGCGGTGGCCGTCGACGCGGTGCCGGCCGTCGGGTGGGCGGGGCCGGTCGCCCCGGCCGCCCCCGAGGCCCTCGGCGGACGGGCGACGGGCCGGTGGAGCGAGGCGTCGCCCTCGCCGGGGAAGGGCTCACCGACGGCCTCGGGTGCTCCGAGGACCTCAAGCGCTCCGAGAGCCTCAAGCGCTCCGACGGTTTCCGGCACTGCCTCGGCCGGCTCGTCGTGCCGGGCCTCCGCCGGCTGGTGCCGCTGTGCCGCGGGGTGCGCCGGGGCGGGCCGGTCCGCTGCCGGCGCCGGGGGGCACAGGGTCAGGAGCAGCACCGAGGCCAGCAGTACGACTGCCGCTGCCCATCGAGACCGCACCGGTCACCTCTTCGGCGTGCGTCCGGCGGGGGTGGGTACACCGGGTCGGCACCGGGCGGGCCCCCACGCATGTGCGCCCGGCACGTCTTCCAGTAGCGCCGAACGCGTCCCGCTCCGTCAAGTCCTCCGCGTCGCAAGGCGGCGCACTCGGCGCGCACCGGCCGTGGCGCTTCCCGCGGGCCCCACCCCGCACTCCGGAGTGCGCCTCCCGACGGGTGGCGAGGGCCGCGTCCGTCCGTTCGGGCGGGCTCCCGCCGCCAGGATGATGTTTCGGCCGAGGCCGCGGCGTGCCCCCGGCCGACTCCGGGCACCTGGGTTCGGTGACCTCCCCCGATTACCTCTTCACCCTGCTCGGAGCCGGCGCCCTCGGCGCGGCCGTGCTGCCCCGGCTGGTGGCCCGCAGACCGCTGTCGCTGCCACTGGTGTTCCTCGTCTGCGGAGTCGCTCTCCAGTTGCTTCCCCTGCCCATGCCCGACATCGACCCGGTGTCGGACCGGACGTGGGTGGAGCACATCACCGAGATCTGTGTGCTCGTCTCCCTCATGGGCGCCGGTCTCGCCCTGAACCGGCCGTTCGGCCGCCGGCACTGGCGGGGCACCTGGCGGCAGCTGGGCGTCACCATGCCGTTGACCATCGCGGCCGTGGGCCTCCTGGCCTGGGGCCTGCTCGACTGGCCGCCGGTCGCCGCGCTGCTGCTGGCGGCCGTGCTCGCGCCGACCGATCCGGTGCTCGCCTCGGAGGTGCGGGTGGGCGCGCCCACCGACTCCGAGCACGACGAGGACGAGGTGCGCTTCACGCTGACCAGCGAGGCCGGGCTGAACGACGGTCTCGCCTTCCCGTTCGTCATGGCGGCCGTCGCGCTCGCCGCCGCGGACGGACGTCCCACCGGTGACGGGATCGCCCGCTGGGCGCTGGTCGACGTGCTGTACAAGTGCGCGATGGGCGTGTTCGCGGGGCTCGCCGTCGGCGCGCTGCTCGGGTGGCTGTTCTTCCGGGCGGGCCGGCGGGCGATGCGGCTGTCCGAGCACCGGGAGGGGTTCGTCGCCATCGGCGCCACGTTCCTCGCCTACGGGGTGACGGAGCTGCTGCACGGCTACGGCTTCGTGGCCGTGTTCGTCACCGCCTGCCGGATCCGCGGGGCGGAGCACGCCCACGGCTATCACATGGTGCTGCACGATTTCGTGGAGCAGGTGGAGCGGCTGCTGACCGCCGTGATGCTGTTCCTGCTCGGGGTGTTCGTCGCGCAGGGCGGGCTGGCGTCGCTGACCTGGCAGGGGGCGGTCGTGGGTCTGCTGCTGCTGTCGGCCGTCCGGCCGCTGACCGCGTGGACCGCCCAGCTCGGTACGTCCGCCGGCCCCCGGGAGCGTGTGGTGATCGCCTTCTTCGGGATCCGCGGCATCGGCTCGCTGTTCTACCTGGCACACGCGCTCGGCTCGGGCGGTTTCGGCGTCCCGGCCGAGCAGTTGTGGGCGGTGGTGACCTTCACGGTGCTGGCGTCCGTCGTGCTGCACGGGGTGAGTGCCACCCCCGTCATCTCGCGCCTCGACCGGCTGCGGACCCACCGGGCCCGGGCGGGTGGTGCGGGACCGGATCCGGACGAGGACGCGGTGGCCGGCGAACGGCTCTGACCGCTCTTCCCCCCCGGAAGGAGGGACTCCTGGCGCGGGCCGCCTTCCGGGGCAGCGCTCCGGGAGGGCGTGCGCCCCCGACGCCGGCCGGAACCGGAGGTGGCGCCCGAAGCACACGGGAATTGGGCCCTGCATTGGCATAGACCTGACACCGGTCGGCTCGCTAAGCTCTGCCCGACTCGGACTGAGAGCGCTCTCACGCTGTGGTTGTTCCACCCCCACCTTGCTGGAACGACGAAGGGCACCTTCCATGAGACGCACCAGACTCACGCATGCCGGCGTGGCCGCCCTGCTCATGATCGGCAGCTGGACCGCGGCCGGCACCCTGCCGGCCGCGGCGCAGGACGCCCCCGACTCCCCCACCGCCCGCGCCACCGACTCCGCGCCCGCCTCCGCCGGCCTGCTGGAGGCGATGCAGTGGGACTTCGGGCTGACCCGCGCCGAGGCGGAGGACCGGCTGGCCGCCGAGCGCGAGGCCACCGACCTCGTGCCCGAGGCCCGCAGGACCGCCGGATCCGCCTACGGCGGCGCCTGGTTCGACGCGAAGAGCGAGAAGCTGACCGTGGCCGTCACCTCGGACGCCGACGCCTCCACGGTACGGTCCCTGCGCGCGTCCGGCGCCGCCGTCCGCACCGTCGAGCACAGCGCCGAGCAGCTCGACGCGGCCAGGTCCCGCATCGACCGCCTCGACGCGCCCTCGGGCGTCAGCAGCTGGGCCGTCGACCCGACCGCCAACACGGTCGTCGTGAACATCGTCGCCGACAAGCGTGCTGACAACGATGTCCGCACCTTCGTGGACAAGGCCCGCGAGGCCGGCCCGGTCACCGTGCGGACCGTGGCGGCGGCGGCCGAGACCTTCGCCGCCGGGACGGTGGGCGGCGACCCGTACTACACCGGCAACGTCCGCTGCTCCATAGGCTTCTCGGTACACGGCGGCTTCGTCACCGCCGGACACTGCGGTGGCGCCGGCGGCCAGGTCAGGGGCTGGGACGGCTCGTACATCGGCAACTTCCAGGGCTCCTCGTTCCCGGGCAACGACTACGCCTGGGTGAACGTGGGCAGCGGCTGGTGGACGGTGCCGGTGGTGCTCGGCTGGGGCACGGTGTCGGACCAGCTGGTGCGCGGCTCGGCGGAGGCACCGGTCGGCGCCTCGATCTGCCGCTCGGGCTCCACGACCCACTGGCACTGCGGCAATGTGCTGGCCAAGAACGAGACGGTCAACTACAGCCAGGGCGCGGTGCATCAGATGACGAAGACCAGCGTCTGCGCCGAACCGGGCGACTCGGGCGGCTCGTTCATCAGCGGCGACCAGGCGCAGGGCGTCACCTCCGGCGGCTGGGGCAACTGTTCCGGCGGGGGCGAGACCTGGTTCCAGCCGGTCAACGAGATCCTCAACCGCTACGGGCTGACGCTGCACACGGCCTGACCGGCCACGACCGGGAGCGGGCCCCGCCGGGTGACCGGCGGGGCCCGCTCTCACGTGTGCCGAGGGCCCACCCGCCACAAAAGTTACCGGGCCGTAACTTACTCATGGGTTACCAGCGGTAAGTAAGCGCTGCTAGTTTCCGGTTCACCTTCCTGGAGCAGAGCGAGGAGTGAGCCGTGAGCCGTATCAGCAGCGTGCTGACCACCGTGGTCGCCACGACCGCCTGTGTCTGCGTGTCCGCGCCGCCCGCCGCCGCGAGCGACCCCGTGGTGTCGCGGGGCGTCACCATCCCCGCCTTCTACACCCCGCCCGCCGAACTGCCCGCGGACGACGGTGTACTGGTCCGCCACGAGCCACTGCGTCTCGGGCTGAGCCTGCCCGGCCTCGACGGCCGCTCCCTGCCCGGCACGGCGACCCGGCTGATGTACACCTCCACCGACTCCAGCGGGCAGCAGGTCGCCGTCACCGGCGCCTACATCGAGCCGTCCGCCGACTGGAAGGGCGACGGGCCCCGCCCCCTGGTGGTCGTCGGTTCGGGAACCATGGGGCAGGGCGACCAGTGCGCGCCCTCGCTCGCCCTGCAGCACCCCCTGACCCTCAACGGGCAGACCGTGTCGTTCGGTTACGAGAATCTGGCGGTCTACCGGCTCCTCGCCACCGGGGCGGCCGTCGTCGTCACCGACTACGTCGGCCTCGGTGCGACCGACCGGCTCCACACCTACGTCAACCGCGTCGACGAGGGGCACGCCATGCTCGACGCCGCCCGCGCCGCGCACTCGGTGCCGGGCGCGTCCGTCACCGGGGCGTCCCGCGTGGCCATGTACGGCTACAGCCAGGGCGGCGGGGCCAGCGCCGCCGCGGCCGAACTGCACGGCTCCTACGCGCCCGACGTGCGGCTCGTCGGCACCTACAGCGGGGCGCCGCCCGCCGATCTGACCGAGGTGATGAAGGGCATCGACGGGAGCGCCCTGGCAGGCGCGCTGGGGTGGTCGATCAACGGATTCGCCCAGACCGAGCCGGAGTTGCGCGCGGTCGTCGAGGAGAACATCAACGCCACCGGACGCGCCGCCCTGGAGGACATCGCCACCACCTGCGTCGGTGACGCGATCCTCGGCCACGGCTTCACGAAGAGCACCAAGTGGACGAAGAGCGGCAGGTCCATCGCCGAGGTCCTCGCCGCCGAGCCCGCCGCCCAGGCCGTGCTGGACGAGCAGCGCCTCGGGACGACGAAGCCGACCGGGCCGGTCCGGCTGGTCACCGGCGTCCAGGACGACATCGTCCCGCACGAGCAGGCGCGCCGGCTGGCGGTGGACTGGTGCGCCAAGGGCGGTGACGTCACCTACAAGGCGGTCCGGCTGCCCAACCTGGGCGACAAGCTGCTCACCAACCACCTGGCACCGCTCATCACCGACCAGGGCGATGCGGTGGCCTGGCTGACCGACCGGCTGAAGGGCAGGCCGACGGGGTCCAACTGCTGGAGCATGCCGGCCCGGCGCTGAGCCACCGGCAACGCCGCGAGCCCCGTCCCGGAATTCCGGGACGGGGCTCGGGATGGAGCGCCGGGCAGGCCTTGCACCTGCATCTCCCCGCAGGAAGCGGGGCGTCTTTCCTTGGACCACCAACGCACGGTCGGGCTCTGGAGGTTCCCGTCGCCGTGACCTGGGTCAACCATAGCGGCGATCGCCTCAGTAGTCACATCGGTTCACGCCCGTCCCAGGAGTGCCCCGGCGGGAGCTCCTTCGAAGTTCCGCTCGACCTGCGCCTTCTCCGCCGCGCTCGGGTAGGGGTTCACGCACGAGGTTCCGGCGCTGGCGCCCGACATCAGCAGGGAGCAGGGGCCGGGCTTGCGGTCGGGCAGGCCCAGCATGTGGCCGAGTTCGTGGGCCGCGATGCGGATCGTGGAGTAGCCCTGGTCCACGGCCTGGCGCCCGATGTAGACGGTGCCGTTGCCCAGCGAGGCGGGAACGGAGCGGGGCCAGCCGTTGTCCGCCACGATCCGGACGTCGGCGCGCTGCCCGGACGCGGCCGGACGCAGCTCGACGGTCTCGACGCTCTCGTTCCAGATCGCCGCTCCCCGGTCGACCGCGGCCTTGAACTCCGCGGCGCCGCTCGCGTCGTAGGTGACCACGTCGTCGGCCACCTGGCGCTGGGCCGCGGCGGCGGACGGGACGGCCTCGGCCGGGCCGTTCAGCAGGGGGCCGGACAGGACGAGAACCGCGGCCAGGCCGCCGGTCAGCGTACGGACTCGCATGGGCGATCTCCTTGTGGGGGGCGGGGCAGTCGTGCTCATGCCGCTTCCGCTTTCGCCTGCCCGTCGGCGCGGACTCCAATCCGTCGTCCCGGCCGCCCGCCGATTCAGAAGCCGTACCGCTGAATCCCATGGAAGGGACCGGTTGGACTTCCCGATCGGGCGGGGGCACTGTGGCAAGGATCAACACCATCCCACGGGACACCCCCACTCGCATCACCGGAGACCAGCCGATGAACCACATCGCCCGCCCCGAGCGTTACGACGGCACCATGCGCTACCGGCGCACCGGCCGCTCGGGGCTCGACCTCCCCCTGCTGTCCCTGGGCTACTGGCACAACTTCGGCGACGACAAGCCGTTCGAGACGCAGCGCGAGATCGCCCTGCGCGCCTTCGACCTGGGCATCACCCACCACGACCTGGCGAACAACTACGGTCCGCCCTACGGCTCCGCCGAGATCAACTTCGGCCGGCTGATGAAGCGGGACCTCGCGCCGTACCGGGACGAGCTGGTGGTCTCCACCAAGGCCGGCTGGGACATGTGGCCCGGCCCGTACGGCCAGGGCGGCGGCTCCCGCAAGTACCTGCTGGCCTCGCTGGACCAGTCCCTGAAGCGCACGGGCCTGGAGTACGTCGACATCTTCTATTCGCACCGGCTGGACGCCACCACTCCCCTCGAGGAGACGATGGGCGCCCTCGACACGGCGGTCCGCCAGGGCAAGGCGCTCTACGTCGGCATCTCCTCGTACGACGCCGAGCGCAGCCGTGAGGCCGTGGCCGTCCTCCGCGACCTCGGCACTCCCCTGCTCATCCACCAGCCGTCGTACAACATGCTGAACCGCTGGATCGAGACGGACGGTCTGCTGGACGTGGCCCAGGAAGAGGGCTTCGGCATCATCGGCTTCACCGCGCTCGCCCAGGGGATGCTGACCGGGCGCTATCTCGACGGCGTGCCGCAGGACTCGCGGGCGGCGGCCGGCAAGTCGTTCGACACCGGGTGGCTGACCGACGACATGCTGCACCGGCTGCGCGCCCTGAACGACATCGCGGCCCGGCGCGGGCAGACCCTCGCGCAGATGGCGCTGGCCTGGGCCCTGCGCGACCCGCGGGTCACCTCGCTGGTCATCGGGGCGTCCCGCACCGAGCAGCTGGAGCAGAACGTCGCCGCGCTGGAGAACCTCGACTTCAGCGGCGAGGAGCTGGCCGAGATCGACACGTACGCCACCGAGGGCGGCGTCGACCTGTGGCGCGAGGCCCGGCTGGGCACGCTGGGCTGAGCCTTCGGGGCGCCGTGAGGTGTGTGCCGCCGGAGAAGGGGAACTGCGGTGCGGTGAGCCGCTTGGCCCCCACACAGTTCGGACGGCCGTATGCAGACCTTTCTGCCCTACCCCGACTTCTGCGAGTCGGCGCTGGTGCTCGACCGGCGCCGGCTCGGCAAACAGCGGGTGGAGGCGCTCCAGGTGCTGCGCGGTCTGATCGTTCCGGGCTACGGGTGGCGCCGCCACCCCGCGGTCCGCATGTGGACCGGTTACGAGGAGGCACTGGTGCGGTACGGCCTGGAGGTCTGCCGGGTCTGGCGGGACCGGGGCCATCAGGACAGCTGCGCCGCCACCCTCGTGGCCGACCTCGCCGGGGTGCGGCCCGGGGCACCGGTGCGCGGTCAGCGGGAGCTCGCCGAGGCCGGTGAGCTCCCGCCCTGGCTGGGGGACGACGCCGTGCACCGCAGCCACCGCTCGGCGCTGGTCCGCAAGGACCCGGCCGCCTACGCGGACCTCTTCCCCGGGGAGCCGGACGACCTGCCGTACGTCTGGCCGTCGTCCGACCGCGACCCGGAGGCGGCCGCCGGCTGACGGTCTCAGCCGGCGGCGGGCCGTCAGTGCGAGGACAAGTACTCCTCGGCTCCCGGCGCCGCGTGCGCGTCCTCCGCGTTCACCACGCCGCCGACCGCCTTGGCGTCGGGCTTGAGCACATACGTCTCGACGCTCGCGGGGCGGTCGACGTCGGAGAAGTTCTGCGGGGTGCCGAGGCCGGTGTCGGCGTTCGTCTGCGCCCGGTGCGCCTTGACGACGTCCTCACGGGTGAGGCCGCCCGCCTCGCAGGCCTTCTTCAGGTCGGCGCCCATGAGCTGGGCGGCGTTGTACCCGGACAGCACGCCGGAGTCGACGGGCGAGTCCGGGTACTTCTTCCGGTACGACGCCACCATGTTCTTCACACCGGGCAGGTCGGAGCTGACCGCGGGCGCGGCGCTCACGATGCTGAGCATCGCCGCCAGGGCCGGCGCGGCCGGGGTCTTCATCAGCTGGGGCGCGAAGCCGGGGGCGCTGCTGACGACGGGGACCTTCAGACCGCGGGAGGCGGCGACGCCGACCAACGAGGCCGTCTGCGCGGGTCCCGCGCTGATCAGGATGGCCTTCACGCCCTCCTTGCGCAGGGCCGAGACCTGGGCGGACAGGTCGGTGTCCGTCGCCTTGATCTTCTGGCCGGCCACCTTCATGCCGGCCTTCTCCGCCGCCCAGGTGGACCCTTCCAGCGCGTTGGCGCCGTAGTCGCCCTCGAAGTAGACGTGACCGATCGTGTCGCCCTTCTTCAGGCCCTTGGTGCGGGTGAGGAACTCGACCGCGGCGATCATGTCGACGTCGTAGGTGGTGCCGAGCACCTGGATGGCGTCCTTGCCGAGCAGCGAGGCCGCCCAGGCCTGCGGGAAGGTGAGCATCTTGTCCCGCTCGATGTCGTCGAGCAGCGCGGCGACCACCGGGGAGCCGATGACCTGGGGCAGCGCCACGACGTCCGGGGCGATGTCGGCGTAGGCGGTGACCGCCTTCTGCACGTCGTAGCCGTGGTCCTTGACGACGATCTCCACCTTGCGGTCGCAGATGCCGCCCTTGGCGTTGGTCTCGTCGGCCCACATCTGCTGGGCCTGCACGATGCTCTTGCCCAGTGTGGCGTAGGGGCCGGTCAGGTCGGTGAGGGCGCCCAGTCTGATGGTGTCGGCGCCGACGCCGGGTCCGGTGCGGACGCCGTCGGCGGCCTCGCCGCCCTTGTCGCCGTCGTCCGCCTTGGAACTGCACCCGGTGACCGCGAGCAGCAGGGCGAGGGTGCCGGCGAGGACGGTCCCGGCGGTGCGGTGCCGGTTGCGGCGGGTGCGGTGCGTGGTGTTCACGGGGTGTGCTCCTTGGTTCGTGCGGCGGCGGCCGGTTGCGAAGGCGAAGGGACGACGGTGTCCGGGGCGGGGGTACGGGATCGGCGGCGCCTTACGCGGCCTTGGACCCGGCGTGCCAGGCCGTGCAGACCGTCGGGGGCGTACAGCAGGACCAGGACGATCGCCGCGCCGTAGAGGTAGCGGGCCGCCTCGGTGGGGCCCACGGCGCCCTCGGCGGAGCCCGGGGCGGTCACCAGCGGGAGTTGGTCGGCGTAACGGGTCATCAGCAGCGGCAGGGCGGTCACGAAGACGGCGCCGGCGGTGGCTCCGGCGACGGAACCGAGGCCGCCGATGACGATCATGGCGAGGTAGTCGACGGAGAGCGCGAGGGAGAAGTAGTCCGGGACGACGCGGCGGAAGGCGAGCGCCAGGAGCACTCCCGCGAGGCCCGCGTACATCGACGACACCACGAAGGCCGCCGACCGGTGCCGGGCCACGTCGACGCCCATCACCGCGGCCGCGGTCTCGCTGTCGCGCAGGGCTGCCAGCGCCCGGCCGGGGCGGGAGCGCAGCAGGCCGCGGGCGGTGAACCAGGTGAACGCGAACAGGGCCAGGCCCAGGAACCACAGCCGTTCCTCCGCGCCGAACGGCACGCCGAGGACGGTCAGTTCGGGGTCGCTCTGCGCGAAGGTGAACCCGCCGAGGGTCAGCGGGGGCACGGAGCGGCCGTTGAAGCCGCCGGTGACGGAGTCGGCGGTCAGCAGGACGTGGTGGCCGAGGAAGACCAGGGCGAGGGTGGCGATGCCGAGGTAGATGCCCTTGACCCGGGCGGCGACGGGGCTGAACAGTCCGCCGGCCGCTCCCGCGAGCAGTACCGCGAGGAGCGCGGCGAGGGCGGGGGGCAGTCCCGGGCCGGGTTCGCCGGCCAGCCAGGCGTAGCCGTAGGCGCCGACGGCGAGGAAGAAGGCGTGGCCGAGGGAGAGCTGGCCGGCGGTGCCGCTGAGCAGGGCGAGACCGACGGCGCCGATGGCCGCGGCCATGGAGAACAGGCCGATCCGCAGCCAGAAGGCGTCCAGGTAGAACGGCGGCAGGCACAGCACGACGGCGAGCAGCGGGAGCGCGGCCCGGCGACGTGCGAGGGCGCCGAGTATGCGGTCAGACACGGGTCGCCCCCTTCGCGCCGAACAGCCCGGTGGGCCGTACGAGAAGGACGAGCAGCATCACGGCGTACGGGGCGACGTCGCCGAAGCCCTCACCCAGGACGTGCAGTTCGGACTGGTAGCCGACGGCGAGTGCCTCGGTCAGGCCGATGATCAGGCTGCCCGCGAGGGCGCCGGCCGGGGAGGCGAGGCCGCCGAGGATCGCGGCGGGGAAGGCGTTGAGGGCGATCTGGCCGGTGGTGCGCTCCAGTCCGGGCGCGGGGAACGCGGCGAGGAACACGGCGGCCAGCGCGGCGAGCGCGCCCGCCAGGCACCAGGCGCCCGCGCGCACCCGGCTGAGCCGTACGCCCATGAGCGCGGCGGCCTCCAGGTCCTCGGCCGCCGCCCGCAGGGACAGCCCCCAGGAGGTGAACCGGAAGAGTGCGAACACTCCGCCGATGACCACGGCCGACACCACGATCGCGGCGAGCCGGCTGTCGGCGACGGTCACCGGACCCAGCTCGGTCACCGAGTTTCCCCACGGGTCGCCCAGGGACAGCAGGTCGCCGCCGATGCGCCGGGACAGATCGGTGAGCAGGACGATGTCGATGCCGATGGTGACGATGGTCTGCACGTGGGCGGAGTGGGCGTCCTGGCCACCGCGTTGCAGCAGGAACCGGTCGAGTGCGCCCGCCAGGGCGGCCGTGGTGAGGACCGCCAGCGCGAGCGCCCCGGCGAAGCCGAGGTCGTCGTGCAGGACTGCGGTGAGGTAGCCGCCGAGCAGGAGCAGGGAGCCGTGGGCGAAGTTGAGGACGCCGGAGGCCTTGAAGATGACGACGAAGCCGAGGGCGACCAGCGCGTAGACCGCGCCGAGTGCCAGTCCGCCGAGGATGTTGTCGAGGAATGCCGTCATGCCGCGTCCTCCCCGGTCGCGTCGGTGCCGAGGTAGGCGCGCAGCACCTCGGGGTCCTGGCGGACCTCGTCGGGGGTGCCGTGGGCGATGGGCCTGCCGAAGTCGAGCACGGTGACGTCGTCGGCGAGGCGCATGACGAGACCCATGTCGTGTTCGACGAGGACGATGGACAGGCCGAGTTCGGCGCGCAGTTCGCCCACCACCTCGGCGGTGCGGACACGTTCGGCGGCGTTCATGCCGGCCACGGGTTCGTCGAGGAGCAGCACGCGGGGCTCCAGGCAGAGGGCTCGGGCGAGTTCGACGCGCTTGCGGTCGCCGTACGACAGCAGCGCGACGGGGCTGTCGAAGTGGTCCCCGAGACCGGTGAGTTCGGCGATCTCGCGCGCCCTGCCGAGGTGCTCGCGCTGTTCCCGCACGGCACTCGGCAGGCGCAGCGCGCTCGCGGCGAACCCGGCGCGGGACAGGGCGTGACGGCCGAGCATCAGGTTGTCGGCGACGGTGCCGTGGGTGGTGACGATGTTCTGGAAGGTGCGGGCCACGCCGAGCGCGGCGATGCGGTGCGGGGCGAGGCGGGTCAGCTCGGTGTCGCCGAGCGTCACCGTGCCGGCGGCCGGGCGGTACAGGCCCGACAGCACGTTGAAGCAGGTCGACTTGCCGGCGCCGTTGGGTCCGATGAGCGCGTGCACCGAGCCCGGGGCGACGGTGAAGGAGACGCCGTCGAGGGCGGTGAGTCCGGCGAAACGCACGGTGACGTCCCGTACGTCGAGCACGGGCGGTGCGGTGGTGGTGCGGTCGGTCACGCCGCCCCCTGGTCCTCGGCCGACTCGCCCAGGTAGAGGCGGCGTACGGCGTCGGTGCGGGCGAGTTCGTCGGCGGGGCCGGACAGACGGGTCTCGCCGACCTCCAGGACGTGCGCGTGATCGGCGAGGGAGAGCGCCATGCCGGCGTTCTGCTCGACGAGGAGTACGGCGGTGCCCTGGGTGTTGATCTCGCGGATCACCTCGGCGATGCGGTACACCATCTGCGGGGCGAGACCGAGGGAGGGCTCGTCGAGGAGCAGCAGGCGCGGGGCTGCCATCAGGGCGCGGCCGATGGCGAGCATCTGCTGCTCGCCGCCGGAGAGCAGGCCGGCCGCCTGGTGGGTGCGTTCGGCGAGGCGGGGGAAGAGCGTGAAGACCCGGTCGCGGGCCTCCTGGACCTGGGCGCGCCCGCGCCGGCCGAGGCCGAGGCCACCGGAGCGCAGGTTCTCGTCGACCGAGAGTCCGGCGAACACCCGTCGTCCCTCGGGAACCTGGACGACTCCGGCGCGTACCGCCGCGACGGGATCCTTGCCGTCGAGCACCGTCTCGCCGTAGCGGACGCGGCCGGCCGTGATCGCGCCGCGGTGCAGGCGCAGCGTGCCGGACACGGCCCGCAGCAGGGTCGTCTTGCCGGCACCGTTGGCGCCGAGCAGGGCGACGACGGCGCCGGGGGGCACGGTCAAGGACACGGAGCGGAGGGCGGACAGCGCGCGGCCGTAGGTCACGTCCACGTCCTCGACGTGCAGCGCGGGCAGGGTGTCCGGTGGTGCTTCGGGCATCACGGCTCCTCGGGGCCGGACCGCGCGGGGCGGTCACGGCTTCGGGGGAAGGGATGCCTCACGACAGCACGGGGGCGGGCGGGCGGTACAGGTTTCGGCGCCCGTACGCTGCGGCGTACCAATGGGGGTGGGTGGGGGTTGTGCGGGTGCCCATGTGACACCGGGACGGGGTGCCGGGGCAGCGACACCGGGGCGGGGTGCCGCTGGGGCGAGGTGCCGGGGCGGGGTGCCGGGGCGGGGTGCCGGGGCGGGGTGCCGGGGCGGGGTGCCGCTGGGGCGCCTCCGGCAGGGTGCCGCTGCGCCCGCCCGTGCCGCCCCAGCGGCACGACTGCCCGCAGCTGGGTGAGGGGGCGGCACGACTGCCCGCGGCTGTGTCAGGTCGCCCGCAGCCGGGTGCGGGTCAGTGGCGGAGGAGGGTGCGGGCCGTCAGGGCCAGGCTGACCTCGATCAGGTCGGTGGGGCGGGAGAGGGAGCGGCCGGTGAGTTGTTCGTAGCGGCGGAGGCGGTTGAGGACGGTGTTGCGGTGGCAGTACAGGCGCCGGCTGGCCCGTTGGGCCGAGCCGTCGCAGGCCAGCCAGGTGGCCAGGGTGTCCAGCAGGACCTCCGCGTCGGCGGGTTCGAGGTGGGCCAGCGGGCCGAGCAGCCGCTCGGCCAGCGCGGCGCCGAGTTCGGGACTCGACACCACCAGCGCCGCCGGCAGGTGCTCGGTCAGGTGGACCGTGCCGCCCTGCTCGGGGCACAGACCCAGCGCGGTGTCCGCCAGCCGCCGCGCCTCCCCCACGGCGGACAGCCCGTCGACCGCGCTGCTGACGCCCACCCGCGCACCGGCCGTCCGCTCCTCCGGCACGACGGGCTCCGTGCCGTCCTCGACCAGGACGATGCCGTAGTCGGCGTCCACGCCCGTGTGCCAGTGCACGCGCACACCCGGAGCGAGGGCCGCTTGGGCACCGGGACAACCGGTGGGCCGTCCGCCGGCGACCGCGACGACCACGTACCGCCCGTGCCCGGGCAGGCCCAGCGCCTGCGCGGCCTCGGGCAGGTCGGCGATCCTGCTCGTGCCGTCCAGCAGGGCCGCGGCCAGCAGACGCACCCTGTTCTCCCTCCGCCACGCCAGCTGTCGCTCGGTCTGCCGGTAGGCGTCCGCGACGAGGGTGCAGTGCTCGTCGACGAAGTTCCACACGTCGGACGCCACGTGCACCAGCAGCCGCACGTCCTCGGGTGCCGTCCGGGACGTCTCGTCGACCAGGCCCTGCCACACCAGCGAGCCTCCCAGCCGGAAGGCGTGCAGCAGGGCGTCCAGCGGCAGCCCCTGCTCGGCGCGCGTGGCACCGATCTTCCAGGTGCAGCGCCGTGCCGCGTCGCGGGCGCCCCGTGGATCGAGCAGCGAGGAGATGCTGTGCCGCAGCGAGCGGTGCACCTCCTGCCAGGTCGTGGTGGCGTCCCCCTCCACCGCGGCCCGGTACGCGGGCTCCTGCTCCTGCAGTACGGCGACCAGCCCGTCGGTGAGCTGGGGCAGGTCGTCCAGCAGGACGCGGGCGGCCCGGTGCAGCACGCGCAGCGCGTCGGCGTCTATCAGCGACCGCACGCGCGGTGTCCGGGGCCGCGGAGCGGGCGCGGGTCCAGGGCGCAGCAGGGTTCGTGGCCGTACGGCGTGTTGCATCGCGCATCTCCCCCAGGGTCGGCTTCCCGGCGGTGCCCGTGCGGCGGCGGTCCCCGTATCGGCGCCCGGCCGGTACGGGGGAGCCCGTGGGCCGGCCGCCATCGGACTCGTCCTGCCCCGAAGGATGACATACCGTCCGGTCGGTCCCTAGGGTTGTGCACCGGTCTTTTCCGCCTGCTCGACGAGACGGACCAGTTCGACCCGGGAACGGACCCCCAGGGTGGCGAAGATGTTCCGCAGGTGGTAGTCGACGGTGCGGGTGCTGACGGACAGGCTCAGGGCCACCTCCCGGTTGGTGGCGCCCTCGGCGACGCACCCCGCGATCCGCAGCTGCTGCGGGGTCAGCCGGGACAGTTCCCCGGCCCCCGGCCGGCCGGGGGCCGCACCGCCCGCCCGCGACTCGGCGGCGGCCTGTTGCGCCCACAGGTGCGCGCCGCAGCGTTCGAAGCCCATCAGCGCCTCCCCGAGCCGGTTCCGTGCCTCGCGCAGCCGGCGTCTGCGCCGCAGCCACTTGCCGTAGAGCAGTTCCGTGCGTGCCCGCTCGAAGTCTCCGGCTGTCTCCTCATGGCGGTCCAGGGCGCGCAGGTACAGGGTGTCGGCCGCGTCCGGGGCGGCCAGGAGGGCGCGGCAGCGCAGGAGTTGGGCGGGGGCCTGCGGGTCGGCTCCGCAGGCGGCCCACCGGGCGAAGTCCTCGACGGCCGTGGCCGCGTGCTCGGGATGTCCGGCGAGTGCGGTGGCCTCCACGAAGCAGGGAACGGCGAGCATCCACACCGCGAAGTGGCCGCGGCGGGCGCCGGGGCGGACCAGGGGGCCCAGCCGGTCCGCGGCCTCGCGGGGACGGCCGGCGCCGAGGTCGGCGCGGGCCGCGGCCCACTGGGCGAGCGTCGCGGCCTGCGCGAGTCCGTGCCGGCGGGCGGTGCGCAGGGCCGCGGCGACGTGCTCGGCGACGACCTCCCGCTCCCCCTCGATGGACGCGGCGAGCGCCAGTACCGCGTGGTGGTGGGCGGCCGTGTTCCGCTGCCCGGTCCGCGACGCGGTGCGCAGCCCCTCCTCGGCGTGGGTCCGGGCGAGCTGGTGGCGGCCGGCCCGAAGTTCCGCGTAGGCCAGGTACTCCAGCGCCCGCGGTTCGAGGGCGGCAGAACCGAGGGTGCGGGCCGCGGCGAGTGCCCGTGCGCCGGCGCGGCGGGCGGCGGTCACGTCACCGAGCATGAGCGCGGCGGAGGAGGACCGCAGGAGCGGCTCGGGTTCGTCGCCGGACAGCCCGCGTTCGACCACCCGCCGCAGTGGTCCGGCGGCACGGTCGAACCGCCCCAGGAGCACGGCCCGCATCCCGTCCCGGTGATCCCGCAGCAGTACGGAACGCCCCGCGCCCTCGCCGGCCGACGCCCCGGCGGCCGGTACTTCCGCCCCGGGGCCGGCGGCGACGGACCGGTCGGAAACCGACCTCTCCGGTCCGGGGGCGGTGAGGGCGCGCAGGCAGGAGGCCGGGTCACCTGCGACCCAGGCCGCGTCCGCCGCCCCCAGGGCCGCCGTGCCGGCGGCCTCGTGGTCGGTCTCGGCGAGCAGACCCGCTGCGAGCAGGAAGGACTCGCGGGCGTCGTCCACCGGGCCGTCGGCGAGGAGCACCGCGCCCCGCAGGAGTTCCGTGCCGCCGCGCACGGAGGCGGGGGCCGGACGGCTCCGGGCGGCGTCGAGCAGGCGCAGGGCCTCGGGCGAGTGCCCTGCGAGCAGGGCCTGTGCCGCGGCGGCGGTGTAGCGGTGTGCCCGCTCCGCGTCGTCCGGCGTGAGTTCGGCGGCGCGTGTGAGCGCCCTGCGGCGCAGGCCCGGCGGCGCGGAGGCCGCTGCCGCCGCGAGTTCGGCCGCGAGGGCGGGGGCGGGGCCCGTGACGGCCCAGGAGCGGTGCAGCAGCGCGAGGACGCCGTCCGCACCGGTGCCCGCCGGACACGCGGCCAGTGCGCGGTGCGCGGCACGGCGCCGTTCGGGCGGCGCACCCGCGTACACCGCCCTCCCCAGCAGCGCGCTGCGGAACCGCAGGCGACCCTCGGCCAGGACCAGCACCTCGGGCAACGGCCGTGCCGCGCCGGCCCCGGCCGCTCGCCGTACGAGGTCCGCGTCGGCGTCCGGTTCCCCCGTCGCGCGCACGGCGGCCGCCGTCGTCAGCAGCAGACCGGCCCGGTCCGGCGGTACGCCGGTCAGGCATCCGCCGGCCACCCCGGTGAGGACCTCCCCGTCGGCCAGCGGCCGGGGCAGCGCCCGGCGCCCGCCGAGCTGGGCGGGCGACAGCCGGTGGATCAGCGCCAGCAGCAGCGCGGGGTTGCCCTCGGCCGCCGTCACCAGCTCCTCGCGCACTCCGGGGTCGACGGCACCGCCGGTCACGTCGTCGACCACACGGGCCGCGTCCCCGGGTGCCAGCGGACCCAGCCGCAGCACGGGCAGTGCCGCCAGCTCCCGGTCGACGGGCCGGTGTCCGGGAACCGTGAGGAGCAGTCCCGCCCGGACCCCCGCCGCACGCACCCGCGCGGCGGCCTGCCCCAGCGCGGCGCGCGACACGGCGTCCCACAGGTGCGCGTCGTCCACGCACACCAGGAGCGGCGACGTGCCGGCCGCCGCGCGCAGGACGTCGAACAGCGCCTCCCCCGCCGTACCGTCGCCGGCGATCCGCACGGTACGGCCGGCGGCACGCAGCAGGGTGTGCAGGCCGCTCAGCGGCGGTGCGCCACGGCCGGGGTCGGCGCGTACGTGCCACACCGGTCCTGCGCGGAAGGAGCCGGCGGCGTACTCCAGGAACGCCGTGCGGCCGCAACCGGGTTCACCGGTCACGACGCGGACGCCGCCATCGGTGCGCAGCCCGTCCAGCAACCGGTGGACCGCCTGTCGCCGCGGGATCGTCTGTCCGGTCATTCACTCGACGTTACTCACGCGTAAGGTCGAGTGGAGGGGGCGCGTCCACGAGTGTGCCGGGGCCCAGGGCGTCCGGCGTCCGGCGGTGCGCGCGCACAACGCCGGTGGCGGCCCGCGTCGTACGCGGACCGCCACCGGGTGGTCGTTCGGCGGGGTTCGAGGATCTCAGGAGGTGTGCGGGCAGTTGCCCCGGGACTCCTCGATGGTCAGGCTCGGCCGGGGCAGCGGGCACAGGAACTGCTCGTAGCGGGTGTCGTTGTCGATGAACCGCTTCAGCCAGGAAACGCTGTACTTCGCGATCGTCGTGTTCGACGAGTTGGGCGTGAAGTGGGTGGCACCGTTCAGCTCGACATAGGCCCGGTCCAGGGAGGACGGCAGACCGGTGTAGAAGGGCTCGGCGTGGCTGGAGACCGGGGCGATGGTGTCGCCGTCGGCCCCGAAGAGGAGAGTGGGGGTCCTGACCTCGGGCCAGGTCTTGTCGAGGTTCCAGGGCGTCAGCGGGATCGCCGCCTGGAGCGAGGGCCGGTCCTTGGCGGCTTCGAGGGATCCGCCGCCGCCCATCGAGTGGCCCATGACGCCGAGCCGGCTGCTGTCGATGCGGCTGCGGACCGCGCTGCGCTGGGTCAGGTAGTCCAGCGCGGCGAGCAGCTGGTCGCCGCGGGAGGCGGGCTGGTCGAGGGTGGTGTTGGTGTCGATGGTGAAGACCACGAAGCCCTGGGAGGCCAGGCGCGGGCCCAGCCAGGCGATGGAGGACTGGTAGGCGGTGAAGCCGGGCGAGATCGCGATCGCGCCGAAGGTGCCGTCGGCGGTGCTGGTCGGGTAGTAGATGGTGCCCCCGCCGAAGCCGGTGACGGACAGCGAGGAGACGGAGATGTCCGACACGGCGTACGGGCCGCGCGACGCCTCGATGCTCGATTCGGTCGGTGCCGGGCCGCGCTCGTAGGGGTTGTCGGCCGCCTGGGCGCCGGGGCCGCTGAGGGTGGTGAGACCGACGACGGCGGCGACCGCCGCGGTCAGTGCGGCGAACCTGCCGGTCCTGCGCCTGCTGGTGTGGGGGTGCTGCTGCACGACGAGTGGTCCTCTCTGTCGCGGCGAACCGTCCGCCGGCCGGTGCACGGGGATCACGGCGTGGTGGGGGCCGTGCCCCGGCCGGGGGCGTCGCCGATTGACTGGCGGTGCCACTGTCGGAGAGGAGGGGGTCGGTGCGGACCGGCAATCTCACCGGTCTCGTGCGCCGCACCCGGCGTCCCGGACGCCGGGTCGCGGGGCTTCGCGACGGGCTCGGACGCCACACCGGGCACGCCGGATGCCGGGCGGCAGAACCCCGCGACGGGCTCGGGCACCCGGAGGCAGCCGTGCCCGCGCGCGGCATGCCGGTGTGAAGCGGGTGTACACGGGCAGGCGCGGTCACCGCCGGAGTCGGCGCCGACGGTGGCCGCGGTGCGCGGCGGGGGCCCGCGCCGCTCCCGGCTCTTCGGCGGCCGGCCGGGGTCTTACGCCGCGTCGTGGACGTGGGCCCGGCCGCCGGCCCGCTCGACCCGGGCGGGATCGTCCAGCAGCCGTTCGTCCTCCGGCGGCCCCGCGCTCCGCAGGAACTCCGCCACGTCCCGGTCGGAGTGCGCGATGCCGGCACCGCCGGTATGCGTCCCGGCTCCGCACATCACCCGACTGGCTCGCCGGACGAGCCGTCCGGGCCCGGTCCGTGCTCGTATGGAAGCGGCCTCCACGCCTACCCGGAGGGAGCTGGGAATGCACGAGATGTGGTGCGGTGCAGACACTTCGGGGGAGCTGGTGTGGCATGTCCTCACGACGGACAAGTCATCCACGCTCTGCGGAGTGGAGAAGCAGGACGAGTCGACTCGTCGGCACACGACGGACCGGCACTGTTTCTCCTGCATGAAGACGTTCCAGGCCGTCGTCGAGGCGAGCTGAGACGGGAACACCACCCCTGCCACTGAACCGGCCCGCTCGGGCCGGTTCAGTGGCAGGGGTGGTGAGTCTCCAGCCGGCAGAAGCAGGACGCCTCGACGGGTACGTCCGCCAGCGCGGTCGCCTGTTTGAGCTGTTGGGCGATGATCGACGCCTCCCCGGTCCTCCCGGTGCGCAGCAGGCACTCGTGGAACCCGTGCAGCGCCCAGACGTTGCCCGGGTGCTGCAGGGGCCGGGGCAGGGTGCCGTCGAGGCCCAGATCGGCCCGGTACACGGCTTCGGCCTCTTCGACACGGCCCTGCTCCAGCAGCAGCGCCCCGTAGGCGTGCCGGGTGGGCTGCATCCAGCCCCAGGGCTCGTCGTAGGGCAGGTTGTCGTCCAGGTCGACCGCCCGCTCCAGCGCGGCGAAGGCGGTGTCGTACTCGCCCTTGCGGTAGGCGAGTTCGCCGTCCAGCATCGCCGACGCGATGGCGAGGATGTCGTGGCAGGTGTTGTTGAACAGCGTCCGGCTCCCGGGGACGCGGCGCACGGCCGCGCGGAAGCCGGCCCGTTCCGTCTCGGCCCCGTCGGTGACGCCGGTCGCGGAGAGGGCGACGCCCCGTGCGTAGTGGAGCATGGCGGTGGTCACGCAGTGCAGCTCCGGGTCGGCGGGGAACGGCAGCGCCAGGATGTCGTCCCAGCGTCCGAAGCGGATCAGCACGTGGACGCGCATCGCCAGGAATCCCTCGAGCCAGTCGGCCATGGGCGGGCTCTGTACCCGGAGGAGTTCCTCGGGGACGGCGGCCTCGAGCCGCGCGGCGGCGTCCAGGGCCACCTTCGACCGGCCGGCGAACATGGCGCCGTAGATCCTGAAGTGGTGGTTGTGGGCGCGGTAGAGCGTGTAGAAGTTCATGGCGCCGGCCCGCTCGAGGTACTTCTCGTCGGCAGCGACGGCGACGGTGTTGTCCGAGACGACCCGGCGGTAGTCGCCGCACAGCACTTCCAGGTGCGAGGGCATGTGGTGCAGGTGCCCGGCGTCGGGCACGGCGCCGCGCAGCCGGTCGGCGACGGTGAGGGCCGCTTCCGGCGTGGGGGACATCTCCATCAGGTGGATGTACAGGTGGAGGACTCCGGGGTGCCGGGCGCCCGCGGCGGTGGCGAGGGCGCCGTCGAGGACGGCCTTGGCCTCCAGGGTGCGGGCGCCGTCGGCCGGACGGCCGGTCCGCAGGTCCCACAGCTGCCAGGGGGTGAGGTTCATCAGGGCGTCGGCGCAGAGCGTGGCCACGTCCGGGTCGCCGGGGGCGTTCTCGTACACCGCGAGCATCCGGTCCGCGTAGGGCTCGTTCCACACCGAGCAGTCCTGTGTGGCCTCCGCCTGCGGGTAGCGGGCGCGCAGGGCCTCGACGAGGGCCCGCTCGACGGGGGTGACGTGCGCGGTCCTCTCGTGCGCCCGCTCCACCGCCCCGTGGGTGCGTGCGACGGTGTCGACGAGTTCGTCGCCGTCGAAGGCTTCCCAGGGTTTGTTGTAGTTGGGGCCGAGGGCGTAGGCGATGCCCCAGTGGGCCATGGCGCAGTCCGGGTCGGCCTCGGCCGCCTTCTCGAAACAGGCGACCGCCTCCTCGTGGTTGAACGCGTACGTCCACATCAGCCCGCGGTCGAACCAGAGTTGCGCGCCGGCGGAGGAGGTCGTCACGGGCCGGTGGTGGTCGCCGAGGTCGTAGTAGTCGTCCATGCGTGCCTCCCGGAGCAGCGGATGGCCGGTCGCCGGTGACACCGGCGGCGGACGTCCCGTAGGGACGAACCCGACGATAGCGGGACACAGACGCTGGTGCAGGCGTCGGCGGAGATCCGCCGCCCGAGCCGGTTACGCGCCGACGAGGAGCTGCGGCGACAGCACTTTGATCATCGTGTTGGTCCAGCGCATCTGGCGCAGGGTCTGCGGATGACAGGAGGAGACCAGCTCCAGCAGCTCCGCGTCCCGGGTGGCCTGTGCCGCCTGGGCGAGCATCTCCCAGTGGAGCGAGCTGCGCGAGGCGGCCAGATGCAGGTCGCGCAGGTCGTGCAGGAGCAGCAGGCCCGTCTCCGGACGGCGCCCGAGGGCCTGTGAGGCCTTCTCCCGCAAAGCGGTGAGCGCTCCGGGCAAGGGGTTGCCGCGGGGCCCGGAGAGGGGGACGCCGCGGTCGCGGCCGAGGGCGGCGAGCCGCGTGGCGTGCTCCCGGGACCAGCGGGCGACGTCGGTGGCGACGTGGTGGAACTCGTGCTCGGTGCGATGGCGCTCGGCGGCGGCCAGCAGGTCCTGCTCCAGGTCCCGTTCGTCGTCGTGCAGGATGCGGAGCGTGATGCCGATGCCGCTCATGAGCCGCTCCCCGCCGTCCCGTTGCCGTCGGTGCCCGTGCCCTGCCGCGCGTCGCGCCGGGCGACCAGCGTCATGCGGGCCGCGGCCGTCTTGAACAGCGGCTGTTTGGAGAGCGGGTCCCAGTCGGTGACGGTGGTCTCGTTGGCGGCGCGGCCGGGCCGGTCGTCGGGCGGCCGGTGGCCCTGTGGGGTGTCCCAGTAGCCGTAGTGGAAGGGCACGAACACCACGCCGTCGCGGATCGCGGTGGTCCGCAGCCGGGCCCGGATCGCTCCGCGCGGGGTGGTGACCTGGACCAGGTCACCGTCGGCCAGGCCCTGCGCGGCGGCCTCCGCGGGCGAGATCTCCGCCCACACGTCCGGTGCGGCGGCGTTCAGCTCGGGCACGCGGCCGGTCTTGGTGCGGGTGTGGAAGTGGTACACGGTGCGGCCGGTGATCAGATGGAGGGGGAACTCGGGTGAGGCGTCCTCGTGCGGCGGGAGGTATTCCGCGGCCTTGATCACCGCCTTGCCGTCCGGGTTGAGGGAGCGGTACTCGACCGGGGTGACGGTCGCGCCGGTGACCATGTCCTTGCCGTAGCTCTCGCACCGGTCGGGGTGGGCGTAGGCGATACCGTCGGTATAGAGACGGGCGGTGCCGTCGGGGGCGTCCTCGGTGCAGGGCCACTGGATGCCGCTGCCGTGCCGCAGTTTGTCGTAGCTCAGCCCGGTGTAGTCGCAGGGGCGTCCGGCGCTGCACCGCTGCCAGGCGGCGAACGCGCCCTGCGGGTCCCGCCAGCCGATCAGCGGGCCGCCGTCCTTGTCGCGGAAGTCCATACGGGCGGCGAAGTCGAGGAAGATGTCGAGGTCGGCCCGGGCCTCGCCGGGCGGTTCGACGGCCTTCTCCGACAGGTGCACGGTGCGGTCGGTGTTGGTGAAGGTGCCGGTCTTCTCGCCCCAGGTCGCGGCCGGCAGGACGACGTCGGCGAGCTGGGCGGTCTCGGTGAGGAACAGGTCCTGCACCACCACGAACAGCCGCTCCTGGGCGAGGATCGAGCGGATCCTGGCGAGTTCGGGCAGGGAGACGGCCGGGTTGGTGCCGGTGATCCACAGCATGCCCAGCGAGCCCTGCTCGGCGTAGCGGAAGATCTGCATGGCGTGGGTGGGCGGGGCGTAGTGCGGGATGGCGTCCGGCTCGACGTTCCAGATCTCGGCGAGCTGGGCCACGTGCTCGTCGTTCTGCCAGTTGCGGAAGCCCGGAAGGTCGCCGTTCGCGCCGCATTCGCGGGTGTTCTCGGCGGTGGGCTGGCCGTTCATCTGGAGCAGCCCGCAGCCGGGGCGGCCCAGCATGCCCCGGATCAGATGCAGGTTGTTGACCTGGACGGCGGCGGCGGAAGCCTGGTGGGACTGGTAGACGCCCTGCAGGACGGTGGACAGCAACCGCCGTGCGTCGCCGAGGAGTTCCGCCGCCCGTTCGATCTGCGCGGCGGGGACGTCACAGATCTCCGCCGCCCACTTCGGGGTGCACCGCTCGACGCGGGCGGTGAGTTCGTCGAAGCCGACGGTGTGCGCGTCGAGGTAGGCGCGGTCGGTCCGGCCGGTGCGGATGATTTCGTGCAGCAGCGCGTTGAGCAGCGCCACGTTGGTGCCGGGGCGCGGCGCCAGGTGCACGTCGGCGCGGCGGGCGACGGGGGTGTACCGGGGGTCGACGCACAGCAGCCGGGGCGGATCGGAGCCCTCCAGCCGGTCCAGGATCCGCATCCACAGCACGGTCTGGGTCTCCGCCGCGTTGTGCCCGAACAGGGCGATGGTGTCGGCGTGGTCGACGTCCTCGTACGAGCCGGGCTGGCCGTCGGAGCCGAAGGTCTCCTTGAGGGCCTCGGCGGCCGTCGCGGTGCACAGGCGGGTGTTGCCGTCGAGGTGGTTGGTGCGGATGCCGACGTGGGCGATGAGGGCGAGGGTGTAGTACTCCTCCAGGAAGAGCTGTCCGGTGGTGTAGAAGCCGACGGCGCCCGGACCGCGTTCGTCCAGCAGGTTTTTCGTGCGGGCCGTGACCCGGTCCATGGCGGTGTCCCAGTCCGACTCCACCAGCCGTCCGTTCTCCCGCACGAGTGGCCTGGTCAGCCGGTCCGGTGAGTGGTTGGACTGCCAGCCGTAGAGGTCCTTGGGCCCGAGCCGGCCGCGGTTCACCCGGTCGACCGCGCGGCCCCGCACGCCCACGATGCGTCCCCCGCGCACCGCGATGTCCAGCGCGTCGCCGTTGGAGTGCAGGATGGAGGCGGACCGCACCCACCGCTCCACGTCCTCCTCGCCGATTCCCTCCGCCAGGTGCATGTCGGTGCGGGCCGGCCAGGGGGTGCCGGGCGCGTAAGGGGTGCGCGCGCCCCAGGGGTTCGCGATCCGGTCCGTCGAGCTGTCCAAGGTCCGACCTCCCACGGGAAGTGATGTCGCCCCGCGAGTACCCACTCCGCGGAGCGTGAGTATTCACATTAGGCATCCAGTAGGACACTCCGAGTTATTTCGATCGGTCGGCGCGCCATTCCTTCCGGGCGACGTTCACCGACGGGCTGGCACGGCTCCTTCCTGGCTCCCTAGGATGTACTTCCTGTCCAGCCAGTCCAGTTGGCGCGGCCCGCAGGGGGAACGATGCACACCGGTAAGCAGCTGTCCACCGAGATCGACGCGACCGTGCCGACGGCAGCGCGCATGTACGACTACTACCTGGGCGGCAAGGACAACTACGCGGCGGACCGTGCCGCGACCGAGGAACTCGACAAGGTGGTGCCCAGCACCCGCCGCCTGGCGCTGAACAACCGGCGCTTCCTCCAGCGGGTGGTCCGCACCCTCACGCAGGAGTACGGGATACGGCAGTACCTCGACCACGGTTCCGGTCTGCCCACCCAGGACAACGTCCACCAGGTCGCGCAGCGCATCGACCCGGCCGTCCACGTGGTGTACGCCGACAACGACCCGATGGTGCTGGTGCACGGCCGTGCCCTGCTGGAGCAGGACCGGCGCACCGCGGTCATCCAGGCCGACATGCGCGACACCGACGAGATATTCGGTCACCCGGAGACGCAGCGGCTGATCGACTTCTCGGAGCCGGTCTGCGTGCTGTTCAACTCGGTCTTCCACTGCATTCCGGACGACGACGCCGACGGTCCGCTCGCCCTGGCCCGCCGGGTGCGCGAACGGCTGGCGCCCGGCAGCTTCATGGTGATGTGCCAGCTCGTCAGCGAGAACGCCGAGGTCCGTGAGTTCGTCACCGACTTCATGGGCCGGGCGACCCACGGAAACTGGGGCCGGGTGCGCGAGCCGAAGGACGTCGAGTCGTACTTCGAGGGCCTGGAAGTCCTGGAGCCCGGCCTGGTGGAGGTGTCCACCTGGCGTCCGGACACCGAGGTGGCACCCCGTCAGCTCACCCAGGAGTGGATCGAGTTCGGCGGCGTGGGCCGGCTCCCGCTGTAGCCCCTGACGCCGCGACGCCCCCGCCGGACCGTTCGGGTCCCACGGGGGCGTCGGCGTGTTCGCGCCCGCCGCTACGCCGTGGCGTAGCGCTCCTTGATCGTCCTGCGGAGCAGTTCCACCGAGTCGCGCGGTTTGAGCGCCTCGTCGGCGAGGCGGTCCAGCGCGATCCGGTACTCCTCCGTCTCGTCACGGTCCTCGAGGAAGTTGGCGCTCCTGATGTGCTCCAGATAGACCACGTCGGGCAGGTCGAGCCCGCCGAAGCGCAGATAGGTCACGGGGATGGCGGGAGCCGACGCGTTCGTCACGTCCAGCGGCACGATCTGCACCGTCACGTTGGTCCGCTCGGCCATCGTCGCCAGGTGCTCGAGCTGTTCACGCATCACCGCGGGGCTGCCCAGGACGCGCAGCAGGACCGACTCGTCGATGACGGCCCAGATCTGCGGCGCGGTCTCACGCAGCAGCAGTTCGGCGCGGCGCATGCGCAGTTCGACCCGGCGCTGCACCTCGCCGGCCGGGGCGTTCGGCAGCCCCCGCTCGACGACCGCGCGGGTGTAGGCGGCGGTCTGCAGCAGTCCGGGGACGTACTGGATCTCGAAGGTACGGATGGTGGCGGCGGCCTCCTGGAGCCCGACCAGACGGTCGAACCACTCGGGCATCAGCCGCTTGTCGTACCGCTGCCACCAGCCCGGCTCCCCGGCCCGCAGGAGCAGCTTGAGCAGCACCGAGGCCTCGTACTCGTCGGTGCCGTACAGCGTCAGCAGTGCCCGGACATCACTCTCGGCCGGCGGGCGGCGGCCCTTGCCGGACTCGATGCGGGACAGCTTCGCCGGGCTGAAGCCGGCGGAGCGCGCCGCCTGGTCCTGGGACAGTCCGGCATCGTCACGGAAGCCTGCCAGCTGCACGCCGACCAGCATCTTCAGCAGAGTCGGAGCAGGCTCGGGCCTGTCCAGATAGGGTTCCAGACGGGAGATTCGATGCGACGCGGCGGACATCCTGACTCCCAGCAGACCGGCACAAGGGCGGTTTACACTATCGCATCTGACTGCCCCTCACCGCATCCGCGTGCGAAAGCCCCGAGGAAGTGGTGAGTTGCGCTCCGCTTCACCGGCACCCGGCACCGGGCCGGGCGGCCGGTGCCGGGTGCGCCGCGGGCGTTCAGACCAGGTGGTCGAACTCGCCGTCCTTCGCGCCGGCCAGGAACGCCGCCAGCTCCGCGGCCGTGTAGATGAGGGCGGGACCGTCGGGGTCACGGGAGTTGCGCATCGCGATCCCCCCGTCGGCCAGCGGGGCCACCTCGACACAGTTGCCCTCGGCGTTGCTGTGCCGGCTCTTGATCCAGCGGGCGTCCAGCTGACTGGCCCGCACTCCGTTCCGCACTCCTGGCACCGCTGTCTCCTTGCTGTTCCCGTGTCCCTCCCGGCGCGCCGTCCGGGCGTCCGGCCGCGCGCCGGGAAAAAATCTCGCGCAATTTCTCGTGCAATTGCACACGAGCGCTGTCAGCGTGGATAATAGCTGCGGCGTCAACCCCCGTGCTGGCGCCCCGTCCTGACGTCGCATCGGGGAGATGCCGTGTCATCACCTGCGCATCCACTGCTCCGGCCACCGGCCGCCGCCGTGATACGGACGAGCGGCCGCGGCGCGGTACCGGCGGATCCGCGCCGGCCGCTCCCGGCACCGAAGGCGGCCCGCCCCGCGTCCACCCCGGTCACGCTGCGCCTCGCACGCGGCCGGGAGGGGCTCGCGCGGGCGCGGTCCCTCACCGGGGACACCCTGCGCGACCGGTCGCGCGGCCACCACCGCGACGACGCCACCCTTGTGACCACCGAGCCCGCCGCCGACGCCGTGACACACACGGCGCCGCGGCGCGCGGGTGCGCCGGACATCCGGCTCGGGTTCCACCCGGAGCCCTCGTACCTGCTGCTCACCGTCTCCGACCCCGACGACCACCCGCCCGTCCGCCCACCCGGTGCCGGCTCCGGCCCGGAGGAGCACGGCCGGGGGCCGCGCACCGCCGACGCCCTGTCCGAGGGGCGGGGCCGGGCCCCCGCCCCTCCGGCGGGCAAGACGGTGTGGACCCGGTTGTCGACCCGACCTCCCATCTGACACGACTGCCGCGGAAAGGCACCCACGCCATGCGCAGCGCTTCTACGGAACAGCCGAGCAGCGAGCGCCCTGTGCGCCACACGTCCCCCACCGGAGTGGCACGGACCACACCCCTCACGGCGCTGTCCCGCGTGCCGTGGGCCGGCATGCAGGACTCCACCGGCTCGGCGGCGGCCATCCCCCTGCTGCTGAACGGCATCGCCTGGGGGGACGCCGGCACCGCCCGCGCCGCCCTGGAGGATCTGCGGAAACGGATCTGCCAGTACGGCTTCGTCACGGAACAGGCGACCGCGGCCACGGTCCCCTTCCTCTGGGAGCTGGCCCAGCTGCCGCACGTCACCTGCCGGGCCGGGATCATCCAGCTGCTCAGGGCCATCGCCGACGCCCGGCAGTGGGAGAGCACCGCCGCCGTGTATCCCAAGCTGCTCAACCGCCGGGAGAACCCGGTGGTGTGGGAGCGGGCCGCCCGGCAGGCGGTCCGCTCCCGGCGCGGCGACCTGAACCGGCTGCTGGCCGAGCCGGACACCGAGATCGCCCGCGCCACCGCGGAGCTGGCCCGCGCCCTGGCCGACTGAGGCCGCGGAGCACGGTTTCCGGGGTGGCCCGGTCAAGGAACGCGCGCGGCCCTTCGGGGGACGAGTCGCGCGCCGGGGGGAGGGTCGCGCGCGGTCAACGGGGGACGGCCGCGCGCGACCCGGGGAACCTGTGACGAAAAGGTGACAACCCGCCGGTCAGGTGGGTGCCGTCCCTCGCCTCGCGTGGCGCGGCAGTGTAGACATGGCACATGGTCCGACTCATGGGTCGATCCCGGCCCCGGTCGTCCCAGCGGCCCGGTGCCGCGGCGCCCGTACGGCGCCGGCGGGACGCGGACGGCCGCTCCCGGTGGCATTCGGCGGCGGGGCTGCGGTCGGTGCTGAGCGGACGCAGCGTCGCCGGACAGGTGTTCGTGCTGCACTTGATGATCGTGCTGCTGCTGGTCGTGGCCGCCGTCGTGGCGCTGGTGCTGCAGGTGCGGCGGGACAGCACGCAGGAGGCCCGCCATCGTTCGCTGGCCGTCGCGGAGACCTTCGCGAACGCGCCGGGCATCGTCGAGGCGCTGGGGTCCCCCGACCCCACGGCCGTGCTCCAGCCGCGTGCCGAGGCGACGCGCGAGCAGGCGCGGGTCGACTTCGTCGTCGTCATGAACACCGACGGCATCCGCTACACGCATCCCAGGCCTGACCGCATCGGCAGACAGTTCGTCGGCACCATCGGGCCCGCGCTGGCCGGCGAGCCGGTGGTGGAGGAGATCGAGGGCACCATCGGCCGGCTGGTGCAGGCGGTGGTGCCGGTGAAGGACGCCGGCGGCGAGGTGGTGGGCCTGGTGTCGGCCGGCATCACGACCGAGCACGTCGGCGGGGCGGCGGAGGGCCAACTGCCCCTCGTCCTGAGCGCGGCGCTCGCCGCGCTCGCCCTGGCGACCGGCGGCGCGGCCCTGGTGAGCAGACGGCTGCTGCGCCAGACCCACGGCCTGGGCCCGCGCGAGATGACCCGGATGTACGAACACCACGACGCGGTGCTGCACTCGGTGCGCGAAGGGGTGATCATCGTCGACGGGGACGGGACGCTCATGCTCGCCAACGACGAGGCGCGCCGGCTGCTCGACCTGCCCGAGGACGCCGAGGGCCGGCCCGTGCCGGACATCGGCCTGGACCCCGGCACCGCCGAGCTGCTGTCCTCGGGCCGCGTCGCCACGGACGAGGTGCATCTGGTGGCCGACCGGCTGCTGGCGGTCAACCAGCGGCCCACCGACCGGGCGGGCGGCCCGCCCGGCAGCGTGGCCACGGTCCGCGACTCCACCGAGCTGCGCGCCCTGTCCGGCCGGGCGGAGGCGTCACGCGAGCGGCTCAACATGCTGTACGACGCGGGAGTGGGCATCGGGACGAGCCTGGACGTCACCCGCACTGCCGAGGAGCTCGCCGAGCTGGCCGTGCCGCGGTTCGCCGACTTCGTCACGGTGGACCTGTTCGAGTCGGTGCTGGCCGGCGGCCACCCCGACGCGGCCGGCGTACTGCGCCGGGCGGCATCGGCGGGGATCGGCGCCGACGCTCCGCTCTACCCCAAGAACGAGCAGATCCGCTTCGTCGCGTCGGCCCCGCAGGGCGTCAGCCTCGCCACCGGCCGGCCGGTCCTGGAGCCCCGGCTCGGCGAGGCGCCGGGCTGGCACGCACAGGACGTGGAGCGCTCCGGGCAGGTCATGGAGTACGGCATCCATTCACTGATCACCGTGCCGCTGCGGGCCGGGGCGCTGGTGCTCGGAGTGGTCAGCTTCTGGCGTTCACGGAGGACGGAGCCGTTCGACACCGACGAGCTGGCTCTCGCGGAGGAGCTGGTCGCCCGGGCCGCGGTCTCCATCGACAACGCCCGCCGTTACACGCGCGAGCACAGCATGGCGGTGACGCTCCAGCGCAGCCTGCTGCCGCGCACCCTGCCCGAGCAGAGCGCCCTGGAGATCGCCTACCGCTACCTTCCCGCGCAGGCCGGGGTGGGCGGGGACTGGTTCGACGTGCTGCCGCTGTCCGGTGCCCGGGTCGCGCTCGTGGTCGGCGACGTCGTCGGCCACGGCCTGCACGCGGCGGCCACGATGGGCCGGCTGCGCACGGCGGTGCACAACTTCTCCGCTCTGGACCTCTCGCCCGACGAACTCCTGACCCTGCTCGACGAACTGGTCGGGCGCATCGACCAGGACGAGGCGCAGGACGAGCAGAGCGCACCGGTGACGGGGGCGACCTGTCTGTACGCGGTCTACGACCCGGTCTCCCGGCACTGCACCGTGGCCCGGGCGGGCCATCCGCCGCCGGCCGTGGTCCGCCCGGACGGCGGTGTGGAGTTCTGGGACGTGCCCGCCGGCCCCCCGCTGGGGCTGGGCGGTCTGCCGTTCGAGTCGGCCGAGCTGGAACTGCCGGAGGGCAGCCGGCTCGTCCTCTACACCGACGGGCTGGTCGAGGACCGGGGGCACGACATCGACGTCGGCCTGGAGCAACTGCGCGAGGCGCTGTCCCGGGCCGGTGACTCCCCCGAGGACACCTGCAGGGTCGTACTGGAGTCCCGGCGCCCGGCGCGGGCCGGTGACGACATCGCGCTGCTCGTGGCGCGGACGCGGGCGCTGGCCGCCGGGCGGATCGCCCGGTGGCCGGTGCCGCCGGATCCGGCGGCCGTCGGCGAGGTGCGGGCGGCGGTCACCCGGAAGCTGGCCGAGTGGGGGCTGGACGAGCTGGCGTTCAGCACGGAGCTGATCCTGAGCGAACTGGTCACCAACGCGCTCCGCTACGGCGGCACCCCCATCCAGGTGCGGATGCTGTACGACCGCAACCTGATCTGTGAGGTGTACGACAGCAGCAGCACCTCGCCCCATCTGCGGTACGCGACCATGACGGACGAGGGCGGGCGCGGCCTGTTCCTGGTGGCCCAGCTCGCCGAACGCTGGGGGACCCGCTATCTGCCCGCCGGCAAGGTCATCTGGACGGAACAGCCCGTTCCGTGAGGCATAAGGGCACGTAGGGAGAACTCATAAGAGAGGCTTATGAGCCCATAGACCGGACCCGCGTACCAAGTAAGGCATGCCTCAGTCTAGGCTTCCAACCGAGTCGCCTGTCATCGCTCGAAGGGAACCTGACCATGCCCCGCCCCCTGCGGGTAGCCATCGTCGGATCCGGCCCCGCCGGGATCTACGCCGCCGACGCCCTGCTCAAGTCCGACGTGGCCGCCGAGCCCGGCGTGTCCATCGACATCTTCGAGCGCATGCCGGCGCCGTTCGGACTGATCCGGTACGGCGTCGCCCCCGACCACCCGCGGATCAAGGGCATCATCACGGCCCTGCACCAAGTGCTCGACAAGCCGCAGATCCGGCTGTTCGGCAATGTGGACTACGGCACCGACCTCCACCTCGACGATCTGCGCGCGTTCTACGACGGTGTGATCTTCGCCACCGGCGCCACGGCCGACCGCGCGCTGCCGGTCCCGGGCATCGACCTCGACGGCTCCTACGGCGCCGCGGACTTCGTCTCCTGGTACGACGGCCACCCGGACGTGCCGCGCACCTGGCCGCTGGAGGCCGAGAAGGTCGCCGTGCTCGGCGTCGGCAACGTCGCCCTCGACGTGGCCCGGATCCTGGCCAAGACGGCCGACGAACTGCTGCCCACCGAGATCCCGGCGAACGTGTACGAGGGCCTGAAGGCCAACAAGGCGCTGGAGGTCCACGTCTTCGGCCGCCGCGGCCCGGCGCAGGCGAAGTTCAGCCCGATGGAGCTGCGGGAGCTGGACCACTCCCCCAACATCGAGGTGATCGTCGACCCCGAGGACATCGACTACGACGACGGTTCGATCGCCACCCGGCGCGGCAACAAGCAGGCCGACATGGTCGCCAAGACCCTGGAGAACTGGGCGATCCGCGATGCCGGCGACCGTCCGCACAAGCTGTTCCTGCACTTCTTCGAGTCGCCCACCGAGATCCTCGGTGAGGACGGCAAGGTCGTCGGCCTGCGCACCGAGCGCACCGAGCTCGACGGCACCGGCAACGTCAAGGGGACCGGCGAGTTCAAGGACTGGGACGTCGGCGCGGTCTACCGGGCCGTGGGCTACCTCTCCGACAAGCTCCCCAAGCTGCCCTGGGACATCGACTCCGGCACGGTCCCGGACGAGGGCGGGCGCGTCATCCAGGAGACCGGCGAGCACCTGGAGTCCACGTACGTCACCGGCTGGATCCGGCGCGGTCCGGTGGGCCTGATCGGCCACACCAAGGGCGACGCCAACGAGACGGTGGGGAACCTGCTGAAGGACTACGCGGCCGGCCGGCTCGGGACCCCCGGCTCGCCCGCCCCGGAGGCCGTGGACGCCTTCCTCGCCGAACGCGGCATCCGTTTCACCACCTGGGACGGCTGGTACCGCCTGGACGCCGCGGAGAAGGCACTGGGCGAGCCGCAGGGCCGCGAGCGCGTGAAGATCGTGGAGCGCGAGGACATGCTGCGGGAGAGCGGCGCGTGACCTGTTGACCCCGCGCGGGGTCGCGCTCCCGGGCGCCCGTCCGGTCCGGTCGCGGACCGGACGGGCGCCCGCGCGTGTCAGTCGGGGAGGGCCAGGCGGTCCGTCTCGCCCGGGTGCGGGCGGACCGTGCGGTCCGGGAGGTGGACCTCGATCGGGGAGCGGCCGGAGGAGGGCACGGCGATCTCCAGCAGGCCGTGCTCCAGCCGCAGCCGGACACCCCAGTGGCCGTGGTAGCGCAGGGTGAAGCCGTAGGAGGAGAGTTCGGGCAGGGGCACCGGGTCGAGCCACAGGGCTCCGCCGCGGGTCTCGAGGCCGGTCAGTCCGCGCTGGACGAGGTCGAGGGTGCCGGCCATGGCGCCGAGGTGGATGCCCTCCCCGGTGGTGCCGCCCTGGATGTCGGCGATGTCCGCCTGCAGGGCCTCCTGGCAGAACTTCCAGGCGTCCGCGCGCCGGGCCCGGGCCAGCACCCAGCCGTGGACCAGGCCGCTGAGGGTGGAACCGTGGCTGGTGCGGTGCAGGTAGTGGTCGACCGTGCGCCGCCAGGTCCGTTCGTCCAGGATCGTCCCCAGCCTGCGGAAGATCGACTGGAGTTCGGCGGGCGAGAAGAGGTAGCCCAGCATCAGGACGTCCGCCTGCTTGGAGGCCTGGTACCGGTTGACGGTGTCGCCCTCGGCCTCCAGCAGCCGGTCCAGCCGCCGGATGTCGCCGTAGCGGTGCCGGTAGCCCCGCCAGTCGAGTTCGGCGAGTTCGCCGTAGCCCTCGAACTGGCTGATGACGCCGTGGTGGAGGGGTACGTGGAGGGTGCGGGAGACCTCCTCCCACTTCTCCAGCTCCCTCGCGTCCAGTCCGCTCCGCTCGGCGAGTTCACGGCGGCGCGGCTCGGGCAGGCCGCGCAGCACGTCCAGGGTGCGGGCGAGCACCCAGGCGGCCGTGACATTGGTGTACGCGTTGTCGTCGAGGCCCGGTTCGGTGGCGTCCGGGTAGGCGTCGTGGTACTCGTCGGGACCGACCACGCCCTTGATGCGGTAGCGGCCCAGACGGTCGTCGAAGGTGGCGGAGTCCGCCCAGAAGCGGGAGATGTTCAGCAGCATCTCGGCGCCCTTGGTGTGCAGGAACTCCTGGTCGCCAGTGGCCTCGCAGTACTGCCAGACGTTGTAGGCGATCGCCGATCCGACGTGGTGCTGGAGGTGGGAGTGGTCGGGCAGCCAGCGGCCGGAGCGGGGGTTGAGGTGCAGTTGCTGGGTCTCCTCCCGGCCGTCGCTGCCGCTCTGCCAGGGATACATCGCGCCGTGGCGCCCGGCGTCCCGGGCGGCGGTGCGGGCGCGCTCCAGACGCCGGTGCCGATGGTGCAGCAGCGCGCGGGAGACCTCGGGGAAGTGCAGGTTGAGGTACGGCAGGACGAACAGCTCGTCCCAGAAGACATGCCCCCGGTACGCCTCGCCGTGCAGCCCCCTGGCCGGGACCCCCACGTCCAGGTCCGCGGTGTGCGGGGAGAGGGTCTGCAGGACGTGGAAGAGGTGCAGCCGCAGGATGCGGCCCGCCTCGCCGGGTACGTCCAGTTCGGCCCGGCGCCACAGCTGGCCCCAGGCCGTCAGGTGCGGCGGGAGCAGCTCGTCGAAGCCGCCCGCCCGGACCACCCGGCCGACGGCGGCGTGCAGCGGGTCACTGATCGCGGGGTCGCGGGAGGTGTGCAGGGCGACGATCTTGTCGACGGTGACGGTGTCTCCGGCGGCCAGGTCCAGACGGGTGCTCTGCAGGGCGCGCGGGCGGTCGTGCCGGTTCGTGACGGGCCCGGGTGCCGTCAGCCGGGCGGCGAGCGCGATCCGGACGTCCGAGGTGCGGGTGCGGCAGCGCAGCCACACCGTGTCCGCGGCGGTCGTGCCGGTGAGCACATGGGTCAGATGACGGCCGTCCAGTTCCCGGTAGCGCGGCACCCCGGCGTTGGTGACGTCGCCGTCGAGCGCCGCCTCGGTCTCCAGGGTGCCGGAGAAGCCCTCGGCGGTGAACTCGGTGCGCAGGCCCGCCAGGTGGGGATCGGCCATGTGCACGAAGCGGTGCTGGCGCACCAGGAGCGTCCGTCCGGCGCCGAGGCCGTACCGCGTCCTGCGCTCCAGGAGTCCCGAGGACAGGTGCAGGGTCTCGCCGTGGTCGAGCACGTGTGCGGTGTCGGGGGTGAGCCAGGGCTCGCCGGGGAGCCGGAAGCGCAGCGGCAGCCAGTTGGGCAGGTTGACCATGTCCTCGTTCTCGACGTGCCGTCCGGCGACCTCGGAGACGAGCCGGTTGTAGACGCCGGCCGCGTACGTGCCCGGGTAGTGCACCTCGTCCGCGGAACACTCCGGCAGCGCGCCCCGGGTGGCGAAGTATCCGTTGCCCAGGGTGCACAGCGACTCCCGCAGGCGCGCGTCGGCGGGATCGTACCCCTCGTGCTCCCAGGTCCAGCCCGTCACTGCGACGCTCCTCCCGCCGACGGCTGCCGCGCGGCTCCGCGCCGGTCGTGGACGGACGCCACGGCCGACCACCGGAGTACCCGTGGCGGGTGCCCGGCACACACCGACCGGCGGGAGCCGCCTACCGCTCCCCCACCGGCACGCGCCACAGCAGGGTGGTGCCCCGGTCGGCGGAGCTGGTGACGTCGAACGTGCCGCCCAGCTGTTCCGCGCGTTCGGCCATGTTGCGCAGCCCGCTGCGACGGCCCCCGTCCGGGATGCCCACACCGTTGTCCGCGACCGTCAGCCGTACCTCGCGTCCGTCGGTCTCGAGCGCCACCTCGGCGCGGTCGGCGCGGGCGTGCCGGGCGATGTTGGTCAGCGCCTCGGAGAGCACGGCCACCAGGTGGTCGGCGGCCTCCTTGGAGACGTGGGTGTCGATCAGGCCCTCCATCCGCACGCTCGGGGGGAAGCCCAGCACGGGTGCGGCCTCGCCGACCACCCGTACGGCGCGGGCCCGCAGGCCGGTTCCGCCCACGCCCGCGTCGCCGGGCGAGCGCAGGCCGAAGATGGTCGACCGGATGATCTTGATGGTCTCGTCCAGGTCGTCCACGGCCCGCAGCACCCGCTCCGAGGCCTCCTTGTGGTCGATGAACCGGCCGGCGCTCTGGAGCGTCATGCCGGTGGCGAACAGCCGCTGGATGGCCAGATCGTGCAGATCGCGGGCGATGCGGTCGCGGTCCTCGAACACGGCGATCTGCTCGGCGTCCTGACGGCGTTCCGCCAGCTCCATCGCCACGGCCGCCTGGGCGGCGAACCCCTGCAGCGGTTCGATCTCCTTGTCCGTGAACGCGTTGCTGCCCGCCACCCGCACCAGCAGGACGATGCCGCGCACGCCCTCGCCCGACCCGATGGGCACGGCGACCGCCGGGCCGAGGTCCGTGTACCGCTCGGGGCCCGGGAAGGCCCGGTCGTCGCGCGCGATGTCCGCGCTGGTGACGGGAGCGGCACTGGTGAAGGCGCGGCCCAGCAGGCTGTCGTCGACGGGCACGACGAGCCCGTGGTGGGTGTCCGCGCCCTGTCCGATGGCCAGTTCCACGGTCAGCGAGTCGGTGTCGGCCATGGGCTCCGCGACCACGGCGAGGGCGGCCCCGGTGATCTCCCGGGCGCGTTCCGCGATGAGCGCGAGCGCCGCGCCGCGTTCGCTGCCGGACATCAGTCCGTGGGTGATCTCGGCGTTGGCCCGCAGCCACCGCTCGCGCAGCCGGGACTCCTCGTACAGGCGGGCGTTGTCGATGGCGACGCCGGCGGCGACCGCGAGGGTGGACAGGACCGACTCGTCCTCCTCGTCGAAGTGCGCCCCTCCCCGCTTCTCGGTCAGGTACAGGTTGCCGAAGACCTGGTCGCGGACCCGGATGGGGACCCCGAGGAAGGTGTTCATCGGCGGGTGGTGGGCCGGGAATCCGTACGAGGCGGGGTGGCCGGAGAGTTTCTCCAACCGCAGCGGCTCCGGACGGCGGATCAGCTCACCGAGGATGCCGTGGCCCTCGGGGTAGTGGCCGATGCGGGCGATCGCCTCCTCGCTGACCCCGACGGTGTGGAAGGCGGACAACCGCCTGCCGTCCGGGCCGATCACGCCCAGCGCGGCGTACTGCGCGTCCACCAGCGCCGCCGCGGCCTCCACGATGCTGTGCAGCACCTGCTCCAGGTCGAGTTCCCGGCCGACCGAGAGAACGGCCTCCAGCAGGCTGTGCACCCGGTCACGGGTGCCACGGGCCGCGTCGATCCGCGCCTGGAGCTCCTCCAGCAGCTCGTCGAGCCTCAGCTGCGGTAGCCGTACGCGGGCATCCTCGTCCCGCTCGGAGCCTGCCACCCGTGTGCCTCCGTCGCCTCGTCCGCCGCCGTCCCCCGGCGGCCACCCGGCCGGCGCCCCGGTAACGGTCCAGTAAAGGTGACGGTACGGCATGGGCCGGACGGCCGGACCGGCGGGGACCGCGGGCGGGCGGACCGCTCGGCCGCATGGGCCGGACGGCCCTGTCCCGTGGCCGGTCTCCGGGGCCGGAGGTCCCCTTCCCGCGGGACGACGGTCCCGCATTGCCCCCAGGAACCCCGTTACCCCCGGAAACAGGCATGTCGCGTTGCTATACAGGTGCTGCCGCCGGTCCGGATCCGCGGTCCGACCCTCTTTCCCCGTCCCGTCTTTGGGAGACCTCATGCTGTCCGAAGAGTCCGCCGCAGTACTGCGGGCCACCCTGCCCGCCGTGGCCGGGGCGCTCGACGAGATCACCACGCGTTTCTACGGCTCGATGTTCCGCGACCGGCCCGAGCTGCTGGACGGCCTGTTCAACCGGGGCAACCAGGCCAGTGGCGCCCAGCGCCGGGCGCTCGCCGGGTCCATAGCCGGTTTCGCCCAGGCGCTGCTCACCGATCCGGACACCCGCCCGGACGCCCTGCTGTCCCGGATCGCCCACAAGCACGTGGCGGTCGGGATCACCGACGACCAGTACACGATCGTGCACAAGTACCTGTTCGGTGCGATCGCCGAGGTGCTGGGTGACGCGGTGACGCCCGAGGTCGCCGCCGCCTGGGACGAGGTGTACTGGCTGATGGCCGGCGCCCTCATCGCGCGGGAGGCGCGCCTCTACCACGACGCCGGTGTCGAACCGGGCGACATCTGGCGCCCGTGGACGGTCGTGGAACGCCACGAGGAGACGGACGACGTGGTGTCGTTCCTGCTGCGCCCCGCCGACGGCGAGCCCGCCCCGCCGGCCCGGGCGGGCCAGTACGTCAGCGTGAAGCTGCTCATGCCCGACGGGGTGCACCAGCTGCGCCAGTACAGCCTGTCCTCGGACCCCGGGGGAGATCTGCGCCGTATCACCGTCAAACGGGTCGCGGGAGCGGACGGCGCACCGGACGGCGAGGTCTCCGACCTGCTGCACGAGCGGACCGGCACCGGGGACGAGCTCATGCTGTCCGTGCCCGCCGGCGACGTGACGCTCGACGAGGCCGACACCCCGCTGGTCCTGGTCTCGGCCGGCATCGGCTGCACCCCGATGCTGGGCGTGCTCGCCCGGCTGGCCGCCACCGGCTCCACCCGGCGGGTGCTCGTCCTGCACGCGGACGGCTCGCCCGACGAGCACGCCCTGCGCGCCGAGACCCGCGAGACGGTGGACTCGCTGCCCGACGCGGAGGCGGTCTTCTGGTACGAGCGTCCCGGCCCCGAGGAGCCCGACGCCCGCAACGGCCTGATGGACCTCGCGGGGATCGACGTACCGGCGGACGCGACGGTGTACCTGTGCGGCCCGCTGCCGTTCATGCGTGCCGTGCGCGGCGGGCTGCTCGACGCCGGGGTGCCCGCCCGTGCCATCCACTACGAGGTCTTCGGCCCCGACCTGTGGCTGCCGGAGGCGGCCTGACCGCCCCGGGCCCTTCGCGTCCACTACGGCGCGAAGGGCCCGGGCGCCGGATCAGACCTCGAGCTCGGCCTCGATACGGCGCAACTGGTGCCGCGCCATCGCCAGGTTGGCCCGGCTGCCGTCGAGCACCAGGTACAGGAAGAGGCCGTTCCCGCCGCGCCCCTTGAGCAGGCGGATCAGGTGGTACTGGCTGCTCAGGGTGATCAGGATGTCCTCGATCTCCTCGTTCAGCCCCAGGTGTTCCATGGTGCGCAGCTTGGACCGTACGACGTCGGTGTTGCCGGCGGCGGCGACCTCCAGGTTGAAGTCCTTGCCGCCGCCCAGCGTGCCGAGGGCCATGCCGCTGGTGTAGTCGACGAGTGCGGCGGCCGTCGCGCCGTCGATGGAACTGAGGCATTCCTTGAGCGAGGTCTCGGTGTTGGCCATGGGAGTGTCCCTTTCGGTCGTGACGGGTGATTCGGGCCGGCCGCCGGGTCGTACGGAGGCGTCCGGCCGGGAGGGAAGGTCGGGAGTCAGCCGCCGGGCCGGGGCCGGGGCCGGTGTGCGGGCCGCTGCGGGGTCCGCACCGGGAGGGTGCCGATGGGCCGGGCCGGTCCGGGGGTCTCCCGGGTCGCGATCCGGTCGGCGTGCCGCCCTCCGCCCGGGCCGATGTGGGTATCCACCAGCTCCGCGATCCGGGCACCGCTGCGCCGGCCCTCCAGATGCAGCCGGCCCACGTTGACCCGGTCGTCGGCGAGGAGGGTGAGGACGGCGGTGGCGCCGGCCGCGTAGGTGGCGATGTAGCCCTGGCTGCCGCGCACCAGGAGCTCGCGGAACTCGCCGCGGGCGGCGGCGTCCGCCATGCGGTACGCGACGCCGAGCGCGGCGGCGGTGAGCGCGGCCAGCCCTTCCGGTTCGGCGTCCGGTACGTCGTGGGCGAGGACGAGTCCGTCGACGGTGGCCGCGAGGGAGCCCGCCAGCCGGGGTACGCGGGTGCGGAGCCGACGCAGTTCGTCCAGTACGTCGGTCTCGACGGCCATGAGCAGTCTCCTTTCGGCACGCTGTCGGCGCGCGCGGATCACAGTGCCTCCAAGGCGTCCAGGAGCCGTCTCAGCAGCGCTGTGTCGGGCTCGTCCCACGCCGCGCCGCCCGCGTCGGGGACGGCGTGGACGGGCGTGGCGGGCGGGGGTGGCGCGGGGGTGACCAGTCCGCCGGCGGCCAGGCGGCGCAGTTCGACGAGGGTGTGGAAGGTGCGGTGGGCGAGGACCGCGGCGATCTGTGCGGCGGTGCGGGCGCCGTCGACCTGGGCGAGGGTGCGGGCGCGGCGGGGCGGGAGTTCGGCGGGAGAGGTGCCGGGCACGCGGGTGAGCGGGGCGGTGTCGACGGCCGGGTCGGGCCAGATGCGGTGCAGCAGGTCGCGGCGGCGCCGTGACTCGCCGAGCACGGTCGCCACCGGTACCGGGCGGACCGCGCCGAGCCAGTGCGCGACTCCGGGGCGGAAGCGGAGCGTGGCGCCGTCGTGGGCGAGCGCGAAGTACGCCGCGTCGAACAGGGCGCCCAGATGGCACAGTTCCAGCGCGCCGGTGGTGAGACGCCCGCTGTCGACCAGCTGGCGGCCGACGCGGTGACGGGCCCCGGCCCGCTCGACCGCGTCCCACCAGCCGGCCGGGGCGACGGCACCGCTGCGGGTGAGCAGGTCGCCGAGGTCGGGGCTGCACGCGGACTCGACGTGGACGACGCGTCCCGCCGAGAGGTAGAAGATCCCGGACTCCGTGGAGAGTGCCCCGGTGGCACGGTCGGCCGCGAGGGTGCCGAGCAGTTCCGGCACGGTTCCGTCGGTGCACGCCGTGGTCATCCGAGCACCAGCCGGTCCGCCATCTCGGCCAGCCGGATCCGGGCCAGGGCGAGGTTGCCGTCGGCGCGGTCGAGCCAGAGGTACAGGAAGACCGTGCTGTCGAAGGTCGTGACGACGAAGCGCAGGAGGTGGTACGCGTCGGCGGTGGTGAGGATCAGGTCGTCGACGGGTGGTTCCTTGCCCGCCTCGGCCCGGCCGCCGCCGCCGCCGACGGGCGCGAGTGTGCCGCTCTCCATGGCCAGGCGGGCGAGTTCGGCGGTCTCCGCGGCCGTGGCCTCCGCGTCCTCGCCGGGTGCCTCGCCCACCGCCCCCAGGGCGAGCCCGCTGATCCAGTCGACCACCAGGGCACCGCGCGCCCCCGGCAGTCGCATGGCTTCCAGCAGGCTCTCGTCGATTCCGGGCACGCCGGATCCCCCTTCTCGCACGGCTGTACCGCGAACGTGACGTCGACGCTACGGTGTGTGCTCGACCGAGGTGAGGGCTTTGGCGTTTTCCGGGGGAATATGCGACAAGGGCGGTGCGCCGCTGGTAGGGTCCGGGCTTTTGCCGCCACGACCGCCGCCGGGACGGGAGGCGGCCGTCCGGCCGGGTACGGGCGGGGCCGGCCCCGGTGCGGATGGCGGGCCGGCCCCGCCCGCGGCATCCATGGTGGTGACGGCCCCGTCACCGGGACCACGGGTGAACCGCTGTCACCGCGTGTGCGCCGCGCACACCCCGCGCGCGACACGCCGATCGACGGAGCCCCGGCTCAACCCTTTGGCCGGCGGGCGACGATACTGGCAGGAGCACGTGTCCCCGCTCACGACTGGACCCATGTCGACCTCCCCCTCAGCCCGCCCCACCGTCCCTCCCACAGTCTGGCTGGCCCGCGGCCGTCACGCCGGTGCCACACCCGACACGTCGCTCCGGCACACCCTGCACTGGCTCAAGGCCGGCCAGGACATCGACGACTTCCTGGAACTCCCCGCACCGGAGACCGCTCCCGACCTGGTGTTCGAATCCCGGACGCGGGTCGCCGGCGGGGTCACCGTGCGCGCCCGGCTGAGCCTCGCGCCCGGCACGGACGCGGGTCGGGACTGGACCCTGGTCGCCGAGGCGGAACAGCCCTGGGACTCCTCCTGGCCGTCCCCGGCCGCCATGTTCTGGCCGTCGGAGCCGGACGCGGAGTGGAACACCGACCCGGTGACGGGACTGCGGCCGGGCGGGATCAATCCGCTTCCCGAGGACGACAAGGCCGTACGGCGACTGCTGCGCGACTGCGCGCGCGACGCGTGGCACATCCATGTCGTCGTCCATGAGGCCATGACCACGGACGAGCGCGGCCGGGTGCCGCTCGCGCGCTGGCTGCCGCCGGGTCTGCGGGACCGGGTGGTGGAGCACCGGGCCACGCCCCAGCAGTCGCGGGTGGCGAACTGGGCGCTGCGGGAGTTCGGCGTGGAGGTTCCGCGCGGGGGCGCGGTGGTGCTGCCCGGCAGCCCGGTGCCCGAGGGCTACGACGCCGACGCCTTCGCCGTACGCGCGGTGTTCCTGGACGGCACGGAACCGGTCGACCTCGTGGAGGCGGTGGTTCGGTACGACGCGCTGCCGCGCGCGCTGCCGGAAGGGGCGCGGGACGCGCTGACGGCGCTGCGGGAGGAGTGGCACCTGCTGACGACGGCGGAGGAACTCGCCCGCGAGCGGGCGCTGGTGGCGATGTACGCCGAGGCGCTGGAGGCGATGACGAAGTCCCGGGACCTCTACCGGGAGGCCGCGGAGCGCGCGCATGAGGCGCTGGCCGCGTACCGGGAGTCGGCCGGGGCCCTGGGCACGGGGCAGACTCCCGCGCCCCGGGCCCCGTCCCCGCTGACCCGCACCCTGGAACGCCTCAAGGCCGGCGCCAGGGCCCGCCGCCCCGCCTCCGAGGACCCGGCCCCGTCGGACCACTAGGCACTTCCGGCACGGCCCGGACGCGGTGTGCGGGAGGGGCGGTCGCCGTGGCCGTCCCGGTGGGTGTGACCGGTTCGTTCGGGGAAGGTGACGAAGAGGAAGTGGTCGTGATCGGCTCCGCGGGAGGGCCGATGGCCATTTCCGGGCGCTCCACCCCCACCGCCACTCGGTCGAGCCACCGGGGCGGCCTGCGGCGATCCGGCGTTCCGCGCGGATTTCGCGGGGCATCGGACGCGTGCGCGCATGGCCGGTCCCGGCCGTCATACCGGCGCCGCGAACGGGAATCCGCTCAGTGCAGGCTGTGTCGCGGCGGGGCCGCGGCACGGGTCACGGGAGGAGGGCGGTCCGTTGGAGACGACCACCGTGGTGCTCGTCGTCGCCGCGGTCCTCGCGGCCGTGGTGCTGGCCGGCGCCGTCGCCGTCCTGGTCCGACTGGTGCGCACGCGGCGTGAGTTGCGTCACGCGGGCCTGCCCACGGGGCCCCGCTGGGTGTTCTGGGGCGCGGTCCTCTATCTGGTGCTGCCGGCCGATCTGCTGCCCGATCCGGTCTATTTGGACGACATCGGCGTGCTCCTGCTCGCTCTGCGCACCATGCGAGGTTCCTCCGGTGCCCGGGCTCCCGGAGGACGCCTCCGGCGGGGCGGCCGGCGACCCGCCGATGATTACGCTCCGTAAGGAAACCAACCACCCGTTCGATTCGTATAAGTCTCTGGAAGCCAAAAGAAGTCGGCGGACCAAGCGACGGCGCACAGGGGGCCGTTGCCTGCTCGGCGCAGCACCGACGAGGGAGAGACGATGCAACCGTTCGCGCTCAACTACGCACGTCCGGCGGTGGAGTTGGCCGTTGCCACTCCGTACGCGTATGACTCCGGACTGCAGTTGAACGTACTCGGCGACGGACGGATCGCGGCCTGCGACCACGCGCTGTTGCGCGAGGTGGGGACGACGACGTCCACCGCGGGCTCCAAGACCCACTTCGACGACTGAACGCGGACCGTAAACCATGACCGTGCTGATCCTCACCTGTGAGGAGGATGTGACCGCCGACATGGCGGTCGTCCATCTGAACGGCTCCGGTGTGCCGGTGGTGCGCCTCGATCCCGCCGATCTGACGAACGGCGTCTCACTGTCCGGCGAGTACGTCCACGGCCGCTTCCGCGGCCATCTGTCCGTCGGGGGGAGGCTGGTGAGCATCAGCGGGCTGCGGTCCGTGTGGGTGCGCCGGCCCGGCACGCCGGCCGGGCGCGCGCCGCAGCCGTCCGCGTGGCTGACCGAGGAGGCGTCGCAGGCGCTCTACGGCATGCTGCGCGGCTGTGACGCGCGCTGGATGAACCATCCGGACGCGGCCCGGCAGGCCCGCCACAAGCCGTGGCAGCTGCGACTGGCCCAGCGCTGCGGCCTGCCCGTGCCGGCCACGGTGATCACCACGTTCCCGCGTGCCGCGCGGGAGTTCGCGGAGCGCTTCCCGGATCTGGTGGTCAAGCCGGTGTCGGGGGCGCACCCGCAGGACCCGCCGCGGGCGGTGCCGACCAGCCGGGTGGCGCCGGACACGGACTTCTCCGCGGTCGCGTTCGGGCCGACGCTGCTGCAGCGGCGGATCGCCAAGCGGGCCGACATCCGGCTCACCGCGGTGGGCGAGCGGCTGCTGGCGGCCCGTAAGGCGACGCGGCCGGACGCGGATCCGGAGGAGGTGGATGTGCGTTTCGCCGCTCCCGGATCGCCCTGGGAGCCGGTCGAGGTCCCGGCACGCACCGCCGACGCCGTACGCGCGTATCTGCGCCGGGCCGGACTGGCGTACGGCGCTTTCGACTTCGCCGAGGACGCCGACGGGACCTGGTGGTTCCTGGAGTGCAACCAGTCGGGGCAGTTCGGGTTCGTGGAGGTGGAGACGGGGCAGCCGATCGCCCGGACCATCGCCGAATGGCTGTCCCGTCCCATTCCCGACGAACCCGTCGAGCTCGACGAGGCGGGCAGCACGGTGCGGTGAGGGGACCGTCACCGCGCGGGGCTCAGTGCGGCCGTGGTCCCGGCAGCAGGGCGGTGCGCTGCCAGCCGTTGCCCGGGGAGTGCGGCCGGTCGAGGCCAGGGGCGTAGCCGGGGAACTGCAGGGGCCGCATGACCAGCTCCAGTTCCCTGCTCACGCGTTCGGCCTCGTGGCGCACCTGTGCGGGCACGTCGCCGCACTCCGCGATGAGTCGGTCGTAGATGGGGGAATCCTGGAACACCCGTCAACGCGCCTTTCTGCTCGTCGGCCCCGATGCGGGACGCGACTGCAGAGTCTAAGCGGCCGACCATCCCGAAGGGGGAATTCCCCGGTACGGGGGAACACGGAACGGATGCTCCGAAAGCGCGGCACAGATCGGGCATGCCGGGCGGTCCGGGCGGTCCGGGCGATCAGGCCCCCGTCGTCGAGCCGGGGCGGACGATCATCAGAACGGTGACGGTCGCCCACAGCAGGTTGAACACCCCGGTGAACATGGCGAGTTGCACCGTGCTCTGCCGGTCGACGGGCCGGCTCTCGCTCAGCTGTTCGACGAGTTCGCCCTGCCTGGGCAGCACGAAGGCGAGCAGGATTCCGGCGGCGGCCCCGGTGAGGCCGATCGAGGTGACGAGCCAGCCGTCGTCCAGGACGCCCATCGCCAGGGCGGTGGCGAGACCGAGGACGGGCACCGCGATCCCCGTGCGGGCGTAGACCCGGCAGATGCGGTGGAGCAGCGCGACGGTGGTCACGGCCGTCGCGACGGGCCCGTCGCCCTCCGCCGGGACGGCACGGCGTGCGGCCGGCGGGAACATGCTGGCCGCGACGGTGACGGGACCGACGGCGACGATGGCGGCCAGGACGTGGAGGGACAGCAGGAGCTTGGTCACCGGGACTCTTTCCATGGTGTGATCGGCGGTGCCGGGCTCACGTTAGGGGCCCGCCGGGTGATCACCCAGCGGCTGGAACGACAGGTTTCAACGGGTTCCCGCCAACACCGTTCACCACGGCTCGCGTCCGTCGCCGCCTCGTTGCCCCGGTTCCGGAGGGTGGCGGGAATCCGCCTATCGTGGCGGTCATGCACTCCGTGGCGATTCTGGTTCTCGATGGGGTCGTGCCGTTCGACATGGCGGCGCCCCTGCAGGTCTTCGACTGGACGCGGCTGCCCGACGGCCGGCACCCCTACCGGGTCCGGCTCTGCGCCGAGCGGCCGGAGGTGCTCGCGGACTGCGGTTTCACCCTGCGCGTCGACCGTGGTCTTCAGGCGCTGGCGGACGCCGACACGGTCATCGTCCCTGGCCGTGCCGAGGGCGCGCCCCCGCCCTCGCCCGCCGTGCTCGCGGCACTGCGTGAGGCGGCCGGGGCGGGCACCCGGATCGCCTCGGTCTGTGTGGGCGCGTTCGTGCTGGCGGAGGCCGGGCTGCTGGACGGCCTGCGCGCCACCACGCACTGGGTGGCCGCCGACCGGCTGGCCCGCGCCTTCCCGGACGTCGACGTGCAGCCGGACGTGCTCTACGTCGACAACGGGCAGATCCTCACCTCGGCCGGCGCCGCCGCCGCGCTGGACATGTGCCTGCACATGATCCGCCGGGACCTCGGCTCGGCCGTGGCCGCGAACGCCGCCCGGATGTCGGTGATGCCGCTGGAGCGGGAGGGTGGACAGGCCCAGTTCATCGTGCACGAGCACCCGCCCGTGCCCCGCGGGTCGGATCTGGAACCGCTGCTGGACTGGATCGAGGACAACCTGGCGCACGAGGTCACCCTCGGGGCGATGGCGGCGTGCGCCGGCATGAGCGAGCGCACCTTCAGCCGCCGGTTCCGTGAGCAGACGGGCACCACGCCGTTGCAGTGGCTGCTGCGGGCGCGGGTGCGGCGTGCCCAGTACCTGCTGGAGAACAGTGACCACACGGTCGAACGGATCGCCCGGCAGGCCGGGTTCGGTTCGCCCACGGCGTTCCGCGAACGGTTCCGCAAGGTCGTGGGCACGACGCCGTACGCCTACCGCTCGGCGTTCAACGGACGGCGCGCCGCCACCGCGGGCGGCGGGTGAACGGGTGAGCGGCCCGGTGACTCAGACGGCCAGGGACAGGCCGCTCTCCCCGTCGGCCTCCGGGGTCCGGCCGGCCGGGGGCCGCGCCCGGTCGAGCAGGGCGTCCGCCAGGGCGATGGCGTCGTGGATGTCGGACGTCCCCATCATCACGCAGAGTGTGTAACTGACGTCCTCCAGTTCGCGCGCCGTCGCCGGCGAACACCGCTCCGCCTGAGCTATCCGCAGCGTCGCATAGCGTGTCAGCAGCCGTCTGACGACCTTCGGGTCCGGTACGAGCACGAAGCGCCCCTTTCTGGTTTTCGCTGCGTATGCCCGTACCCGGCGGAAGCACTCACCCCATATGATCGACTGACCGTAATTGACCGAAAACCGTCACACCCTGACCGGGTGGTCAGGCCACCTGCCCGCTGTGCAGCGCCGTGTAGGCCCCTTCCCGGCGCAGCAGGTCCTCGTGGGTGCCGATCTCCTGGATCCGGCCGTCCGCCATCACCACGATCCGGTCGGCGCCGCGCACGGTGGACAGCCGGTGCGCCACCACGAACGTGGTGCGCCCGCGCAGCAGCCGGGCGAGGGCCTCCTGCACCAGCGCCTCCGAGCGGGTGTCAAGCGCCGAGGTCGCCTCGTCCAGGACCAGCACCTTCGGGTCCCGGATCAGCGCGCGGGCGATGGCGAGCCGCTGGCGCTGGCCGCCGGACAGCCGTGCGCCGCGCTCCCCGACGAGGGTGTCGAGGCCCTGGGGCAGCCGGTCGACGAACTCCAGCGCGTTGGCGTCGCGCAGCGCGGCCCGTACCGTCTCCTCGTCGGCGTCGTCCATGCCGTAGGCGACGTTCTCCCGGACGGTGCCGTCGAACAGGATCGACTCCTGGGGCACCACGGACAAGAAGCGCCGGTAGGTGCGCAGGTCGAGACCGTTCATGTCGGTGCCGTCGAGCAGCAGCCGGCCGGAGGTCGGGCGGATGAAGCCGATGACCAGGTTGAGCACGGTGGACTTGCCCGCCCCGGAGGCGCCGACGAGCGCGATGGTCTCGCCCGGGGCGACATCGAGGGTGAAGTCGCGCACGGCGGGGCGCCCGTCGGACTCGTACGCGTGGCCGACGCCCTCGAAGGTGATCGCACCGCGCACTCCGCCGACCTCCGCCTTGCCCTCGTTGTCCTCCAGTTCGGGGGCCTGGAGGACCTCGCCGACCGAGCGGACGGACTCCAGTCCCTTGGTGATGACCGGGGCCAGCCCCGCCAGCGTGGTCGTGGAGTTGGTGAGCGTGGTCAGGAAGGCGCTGAGCATCACGACGTCGCCGGCGGTGACGTTCCAGACCTCGTAGTACGAGATGAGCGCCGCGCCGGCCAGCACGCTCACGCCGATCACGTTGAGGAGGACCCAGGCCAGCGAGCCGAACCGGCCGTTGACCAGGTCCAGGCGCATCCCGGAGGTGAGCAGCCGGTTCAGGGTGCCGTCCATCCGGCGCAGCGCCTTGCCCTCCAGGCCGTGGGCGCGGGTGACGGGGATGAGCCGGGTCATCTCCGTCACCCGGGAGGACAGCGTCTCCACCTCGTGGCGGAAGTGTTCGTTGTGCGTGCGCAGCCGGGCCCTGAGCCGGGCGACGAGCAGGGCGGCGGCGGGCACGACGATCAGGAACACGGGGAGGAACTCGGGGGTGCGGACGCCGATGATGACGAGCCCGCCGATGAGCACGGTCGTCGCGCCGAGCCCGGTCTCCGCGGTCTGCTGCACCATCTGCTCGACGGTCTCCACGTCCCGGACGACCTTGGCCTGGAGCACGCCGGCGCTGACGCGGGAGTGGTAGCCGATGGAGAGCTGCTGCATGCGGGTGCACAGGGCGGAGCGCAGGGCGGTGCCCATGCGGCGGACGCTGCCGTACAGCAGACGGACGTACAGCACGTGCAGCGGGTAGTTGACCAGCAGGATGAACATGATGACGCCGGTGCTGGTCCAGAGCCGGGAGATCGGCTGGTGCTGCACGACGGTGTCGATGATGGACGCGGTGATCAGCGGCAGCAGCCAGACCGGGCTGTGCTTGACCGTGAAGACGCCGACCGCGGCGGCGAGCCGGCCGCGGTCGGCGCGGAACAGGTAGGCGAGGGTGCGGATCGGGTGCTCGCCGCGGTAGCGGTGGTCGAGCGGTCTTTCCAGCGACGACGCCATAAGTGGTGGTCCTCCCCTGTGACTTTCTTTAGCAAGCGCTTTCTCCGCCGGTGCGCCAGGAGTACACCAGGCGCGTGAGGCGTCCGCCCACGGCGTCCAGCGCCTGAGACGGGCGGGGTGGGCTCAGACGGCGTCCAGCTCCGCGATGTCCTCGGCCGTCAGGACGAGGTCGGCGGCGCCCGCCGAGTCGGTGACCGACTCCGGCCTGCTCGCGCCCGGAATGGGTACGACGACCGGCGACCTGGCGAGCATCCACGCCAGGCACACCTGGTACGCGCTCACCCCGTGCGCCCGCGCGATCCGCGCGAACGGGGCGTGGGCCGAGGCCAGTTCACCGGCCCGGGCGATGCCGCCGAAGGGGCTGTAGGGCAGGAACGCGATGCCGAGCTCACCGCACAGGCGCAGTTCCGGCTCGCTGGAGCGGAAGGCCGGGGAGAACTTGTTCTGCACGGAGACCAGCCGGCCGCCGAGGATCTCGTCGGCCTGCCGGATCTGCTCCGGGTCGGCGTTGGAGATGCCGGCCGCGCGGATCTTCCCCTCGTCCAGCAGCTCGCGCAGCGCGCCGACGGACTCGGCGTACGGGACGCGGGGGTCGGGCCGGTGGAACTGGTAGAGCCCGATGGCCTCCACACCGAGCCGGCGCAGGGACGCCTCGCACGCCCTCTTCAGGTGTCCGGGGCTGCCGTCCTGCGTCCAGCTGCCGTCGCCGGGGCGCAGATGACCGCCCTTGGTGGCGACCAGGACGTCGCCGCCCCGGTCGTGGGAGGCGAGGGCCTTGGCGATCAGGGTCTCGTTGTGGCCGACCTCGTCAGCGCGCAAATGGTAGGAGTCCGCGGTGTCGATCAGGGTGACACCGGCGTCCAGCGCGGCGTGCAGGGTGGCCAGGGAGCGGGCCTCGTCCGGGCGCCCCTCGATCGACATGGGCATGGCGCCCAGTCCGACGGCACCGACCTCGACATCACCGATACGGCGGGTGTGCATATGCGCGTGACCTCTTCCGGCTGTCGTCCCACGATCTCGGAAAGCGCGTACCAGCCTGGTCCCCGCGCGGCTCGAAATCCAATAGAAGAAAGCGAACGCATTCAGCAGACGGGGCACTGAATCAGGGCCCCGCCCGCGGCACCGCCGCCGGGCGGGTGCCGTTGCCCGGCGTTACGCTGCGCGCAGCCGGCCCTTTGCGGACGTTCCGGGAGATGATCATGGCCTCGCTTCTCAATCCGTACCTCAGCTTCGACGGGAACGCACGGCAGGCGTTGGAGTTCTACAAGGAGGTCTTCGGCGGCGGGCTGCGGCTCAACACGTACGGCGACTTCGGCCGGCCCGGAGCCGACAACTCCGACAAGATCATGCACGGCATGCTGGCGAGCGCGGCCGGCTTCACCCTCATGGGCGCCGACATGCCGCCGGGCATGAAGTACGCCCCGGGGAACAACTTCGCCGTGAGCCTCAGCGGCGAGGACGAGTCCGCGCTGCGCGGCTACTGGGAGAAGCTGTCCGTCGGCGGCTCGGTGGCCGTACCGCTGGAGAAGCAGATGTGGGGGGACGTGTTCGGAATGTGCACGGACCGCTTCGGCATCCCCTGGATGGTCAACATCAACCAGCCCGGGGGCTGAGCCCCGCACCTCCCGGCGAGCAGCCGTTGACATGACGTTCCGGCAGGGATCACGGTACTGACCGGAGCGCGCGGGCGGAGCGCGCCAGGACACCGGTCCGGTGGCGGTCGCCGGACCCGGGAGAGGCGGCGGCATGCGGATCGGACTGCTCGGCACCGGACCCTGGGCGCGGGCGGTCCACGCCCCCGCGCTGAGCGGGCACCCGGACCTCGACCTCGCCGGCGTGTGGGGCCGCCGGCCCGACGCCGCCGGGGAACTGGCCGAGCTGCACGGCACCCGGGCGTACGACGACGTCGACGCGCTCCTCGCCGACGTGGACGCCGTCGCCGTCGCGCTGCCGCCCGCGGTACAGGCGGAGCTGGCGGTGCGCGCGGCGCGGGCCGGGTGCCATCTGCTGCTCGACAAGCCGCTCGCGCCGACCGTCGCGCAGGGGCGCGCGGTGGTCGAGGCGGCCGAGGGGGCGGGGGTCGCGTCCGTGGTCTTCTTCACCACCCGCTTCCAGCCCGGCCCTCAGGCGTGGATCACCGAACAGGCACGCGTGGGCGGCTGGTTCACCGGGCGCGCGCAGTGGCTCGGGGCGGTGTTCACCTCCGACGGCAACCCCTTCGCCGCCTCCGAGTGGCGGCGGGAGAAGGGCGCCCTGTGGGACGTCGGCCCGCACGCCCTGTCCGTACTGCTTCCGGTGCTCGGCGAACCGCGGCGGGTGACGGCGGCGGCGTACGGACCCGGCGACACCGTCCATCTCGTCCTCGACCACGCGAGCGGCGCGTCGAGCAGCCTCACCCTGAGCCTGACCGCTCCCCCGGCCGCGGCCGGCGCCATGGTCGAGCTCCGCGGCACGGCGGGCGTCACCTCCCTCCCGGAGGCCACCGAGGGCGCGGTCCCGGCGCTCGCCCGGGCCGCGGACGCCCTCCTCGCCGCGGCCGGTACCGGTGCTCCCCATCCCTGCGACGCGGCGTTCGCGCTCCGGGTGACGGAGACCCTGGCCGCGGCGGAGACGCTGCTGAGCGGCGGAACGCGCTGACGGCTTCGCCGGGCGACTGCGCAACGGAGCGCTCTCGACGCGCTCCGTAGCCATCGGGCCCGACCGGCTTAAGCAGCCCTTAAAGGTCGGTTAAGCGATCGTCGGATCTTCGCCGTTTCTTCAAGCAACCGCAGGTCAACGCGGCGCAGAGGACAAGTCGGACCGTTGGCGGGGGCCACGACCGTACCTAGCATCAATGTCGCGCGCCGGTCCCGACGTACCGTCCTGAGAGCGCTCTCTGCAGTTCTCCTCCCCCACGTCGGCCGGTCGGCGCGGTCAGGAATCCGCACGAGTACTCCTGGAGATCCCCCACATGACTCCCCGTCATCAGCGCAACCTCGGCCGTCGCAAGGTCCTCTTCGCCCTCGGCGGAGCCGCCGTGGCCATTCCCGCGGCGGCGGCGATCGCTCCGCACGCCCTCGCGGACCAGTCCGGTGAGCGGAAGGCCGGCACGGCAGCGGCGGGGGCCCTGCCGCTGACGATCGTCAACAACAGCGGTTCCTTCGGCAACGCGAACGTGCACCTCTACATCGTGGGCAACGTGGACGGCCGTCAGGTCCGGGTCACCCCGGAGGGCACCGTCGCCCCGGTCGCCGCCTCCGACAACGGCCCCGACGGCTTCACCGACTACGCGATCGGTCTGGCCGGCAGCGGGGAGACCAGGCTGTCCCTGCCGTACATGTCCGGCCGGATCTACGTGTCCCTCGGCGCGAAGCTCAAGTTCAAGGTCGTCACGGACGGCAACGGCAACGCGGCGCTGCAGTACCCGGCCGGCTGGGTCACCTCCGACCCCAACTACGGCGTGCTGCACGATTGTGCCGAGTTCACGTACAACTCCTCGGGCATGTTCTGCAACACGACCATGGTCGACATGTTCAGCGTGCCGATGGGCATCCGGCTCACCGGCTCCAAGGACCAGACCACGGGCGCCGTGCGCGAGGGCGGCCGCGCGGCCGCGTTCGCCGCCGTCAAGCAGGTGGAGGCGTTCTCCCGGCTCGTCGTGGACGACACCCGGATCATCGCCCCCGGCCACGGTCTGGACGCCGGTCTGTTCGCCAAGGACTACCTCGCCCCGTACATCGACGAGGTGTGGAGCACCTACACCGGCCGGGACCTCGAGGTCACCACCAACGCCGGCACCTTCACCGGCCGGGTGCGCGGCGAGAGGTTCACCTTCGACGGGCCCGCCCAGGTCTCCTTCGGCAAGCCCTCCACCCGGGACGTCCTCTTCTGCGACGGCGCCCTCGCCGCCCCCAACGACGGCACGACCGGCCCGGTCGCCGCCGTGCTGGGCGCCGGCTTCAACCGCTCGACGCTGCTCAGCCACCCCGACCAGCCGACGGCCGACGCCTCGGTCTTCTACCGGACCGAGCTCACCAACCACTACTCCAAGGCCGTTCACACGGCCACCGAGGACGGCAAGGCGTACGGCTTCGCCTTCGACGACGTGGCCGACTTCGCCTCGTACATCCAGGACACGGCCCCCACGGGCCTGCGGCTGACGCTCACGGCCTTCTAGGCGGCTCGCGGAGCAGGTTTCCCGCGGGCCGGGGAAGGTACCCCGGCCCCCAAGGAGGAGCGGCCCTTCACCGCGGTGCCGCGAGCGTTCCGGATGCACGGCGGGCTCCCGCGTTGAATGGTGGGTGTCGGACCCGATGACAGCACCGGGGCCGTTCCAGCGATCCGGACCCGAGGAGCCAGAAGATGTCGACGTCCCAGCCCGACGCGTCCCCGCAGCCCGAGGACCGCGCCACCCCGGACAGCCTGCTCCACGCCCGCACCGGCACCGATGTGTCGCCGGAAGACCTTGTCCTCGCCTCGGGCAAGGACCTCACCCCGCACAACCTCGAGTGGGCCAGGCGGAAGCTGGACGAGGAGGGGCCCGCCGCCCTGGACAAGATGCTGCCCTGAACCCGCGTGCACCCGCTCGCGGAACAGGACGGCGCCGCCGGCCCGGTGTGATCGTGCACCGGGCCGGCGGCGCCGTGCCGGGGTCAGGTTCCGTCCCGGTCCTCCGGGAGCGCCGCCCCGTCCTCCACGACGTGCATCGCGGCCTCCTCCGCGCCGGCCGCCCCCGCGTCGATGCCGACGTCCTCGGCGACGGACTCCTTCGTGGTGTCGGGGTGGGCGCCCTCGTCCGGGGCGACCAGGCGTCCGGCGCGGCCGGTGCCCGCTTCCGGGTCGACCGGCTCGCCCTCGCCGCCGGGGAGGTCGCCCACCTCGTCGCCGGCGGGCACGGACGCGTCCGGCACCTCCTGGGCCAGCCGCTGGTCGAGGGTCTCCCCCTCGTGCTGCTCCGAGGCCGTGGTGCCGTACTTGGTCACGCCGAGCGGTTTCTCCGGCGGGGAGTAGCCCTCGTCGAGAGTGTCGTCGTAGGTCCGTTCGTCGACGGCGTCCTGCATGTCGAGCGGCGCGGCGTCCTCCTGCTCCTCGTTGCTCCCGGTGGGCTGGTACGCGTCGTCCCCCATCGGCTCGGTGCCCATGTCTTCCTCCCTGTCACGCTGCGTCGGCTCGTTCGTCCCGGGTGTCAGATCCGCGTTTCCCGTCAGGCGGTCTCTAACCGTTCCTCACCGAGCACGGGTTGCGCGGGCTCAGCCGCCGTGGCCCGGCACGACCGGCAGGATCCGGGCCGCCCCCGTGAAGTCGTGGAGGCCGGCAGAACCTCCGCTACCGGGTGCGCGGGAGACCCGTCGAAGCGCCGGGGACGGGCGCCGGGGCGATACGGGCCTCGAGGTCACCGAGCCGGTGGACGGGCCAGGAGCGGGCGTACCCGGGCGGTGTGCCACCGGGCCCGGTGAGGGCGGCGACCGGGACGCGGCCCGCGGTCCGCAGGATCTCCTCGGCCGTGGTGTTCTCGTTGTTCCCGGCGGTCGCGCCGGAGGAGCAGCCGGTGTAGTAACCGATGGGGATCGCCTCGTGGCCGGTGATCAGACAGGGCGGGCGGACACCGAGCCGGTGCAGGTCGTCGGCGGTGCGGGCCCAGTCCCGGCGGCTGTCGACGTTGCGGTCCACGGTGAGCACGAGGACGGTCAGCTGCACCGCGAGATGACCGGCCAGACCGAGTGCGACCAGAGTCCTGGCGGCCGGCCGCCACTTTCCGCGCGGTGCCGTGACCAGATACCACAGCGCGTCGGCGACCGGGATCGCGAGCAGGGCGTAGGCGGGCTGGAGGAAGCGGGGTGCCGCGTACCCGATCATGAACAGGTACGGCAGGGCGGCGGTCGTTGCACAGGCCAGCGGCACCGCGGTGCGCAGGGCACGGCGGGCCCGTACGGCGACGATCAGTCCGAGGACGGCGAGCAGCGGCAGGACGAACCACCACAGGGTGATCACCGGGTGGGGCATCGAGCCCGTGCACGGACGGCACAGGGCGCGTCCGCCCAGGCTGCGCAACTGGTCGTCGACGGCGATGTCCAGGCCGAGCCCGCCCTGGATGCGGGAGGCCTCGGCGAGCCGCTCCCGCAGACCGCCGAAGGCGGTGTACGCCTCGACCACCCAGGGGACCGCTCCCGCCAGCAGGCCGCCGGCGAGGGCGAGCAGTGACCGTCGGTGCCGGCCGGCCAGGGCGAGGACGAGGAGCGGGGCCGTCACCCAGACGGCGTCGGTGGGCCGCATCCAGGCCATGAGCGCGGCCCCCGCCACGACTCCCCCCAGGGGGCCACCGGACGAGGGGTCCGCGCGGTGGCGCAGGAAGCAGCCGACCACGGTCAGCGCGCCGACGGCGACCCAGTAGTTGGGCATGGCCTGGGGACCGTAGAAGAGCGTGACCCACAAGGAGGCGAAGAAGGCGCCGGCGGTGACCAGGACCCGGGTGGGGAACAGGCCGCGCCAGGAGCACAGGGCCAGGTGGAGGGCGAGGCCGGAGAGGAGGGCGAGGTAGACGCGCAGCAGGGCGGTGGACTCCGACCAGGACGCGACGGGCGCCACCAGTAAGGAGACGCCCCGGGAGCGGGGTGCGCTGAAGAAGGCGGCCGGGTGGTGGGAGGTGACCTGGCTGGTGTAGACGATCTCGTCCCAGCCGAGGCCCAGCACGGGGCGGACCAGCGCGAGTTGGGCGAGGGTGAAGACGGCGGCGAGCACCGCGAGCGGGCGGGTGCCGCCGCGCGGTGAGGGACCCGGCCCGCCCCGCTGCTCGCGCCGCCGTGTGCCGGTGAGCAGGGCCCCGGTGCCGTCGGTCATCGTCCGTCCCTCATTCCCGCGTGTCATCGGGTCCCGGGTTCCACGGGCCCTGCGCTCTGAAGGACGGGTTCCAGGAAACCGGCGTTCCGGAGATCTCCGACAACTTAACCCGCGGGCGGCGGGCCCGCAGGACGGGATACGGCCACCCGCCCCGGGGCCCGCCGCCGGTCAGCGCGTGTGCGGGCCCCGGTGCGGGGGCTGCTCGGGCGCCGGGCGGGGCCTGGGCAGCGGGACGGGACGCCCGACGGGGGTGCCCTCGCGCACGGTCAGCTCGGTTCCGTGGTGGCGGATGGTCAGCGGCGGTCCGGACCGCAGCGTGTACGTCGCCCGGTCCGCGGTGACCTCCACGCGCAGGCACCGGCCGAGGAACCGCAGGGTGAAGGCCAGGCGGCGCAGTCTCGACGGCAGCCGCGGGGCGAACCGGAGGCTGCCGTCGTCCCAGCGCATGCCGCCGAACCCGGCGACCAGGGCCGTCCAGGTGCCGGCCAGGGAGGCGATGTGCAGTCCGTCCCGGGTGTTGTGCTCCAGGTCCGCGAGGTCCATGAGGGCGGCCTCGGCGGTGTAGGCGTGGGCCAGGTCCAGGTGGCCGGTGCGGGCGGCGAGGACGGCCTGGACGCAGGCCGACAGCGAGGAGTCCCGTACGGTCAGCGGCTCGTAGTAGGCGAAGTTGCGGGCGATCTGATCCTCGTCGAAGACCTCGTCGAAGAAGGCGGCGCAGGTGTGCATCGCCAGCACCAGGTCCGCCTGTTTGATCACCTGCTTGCGGTAGAGGTCGAAGTAGGGGAAGTGCAGCATCAGCGGGTACTGGTCGGCGCGGGTGCCGGCGAAGTCCCAGCGCTGGTAGCGGGTGAAGCCCGCGTGCTGTTCGTGCACGCCGAGCGCGTCGTTGTAGGGGACGTTCACGGCTTCGGCGGCGTCCCGCCAGCCGGCGCTCTCCTCCTCGTCGACGCCGAGGTCCGCCGCGACGTCGGGGTGGCGCTTGCAGGCGTCGGCGGCGGCCAGCAGGTTCGCCCGGGCCATGAGGTTGGTGTACGTGTTGTCGTCGGCGACGGCGCTGTACTCGTCCGGTCCGGTGACGCCGTCGATGTGGAAGACGCCCCGGTCGTCGTGGTGGCCGAGGGAGCGCCAGAGGCGGGCGGTCTCCACCAGCAGCTCCACGCCGGTGTCGCGTTCGAAGCGTTCGTCACCGGTGGCCTGGACGTAACGCACCACGGCGTCGGCGATGTCGGCGTTGACGTGGAAGGCGGCGGTGCCGGCCGGCCAGTAGGCGGAGCCCTCCGAGCCCTCGATGGTGCGCCAGGGGAACGCGGCCCCGCGCAGACCGAGTTGGGTGGCGCGCTCGCGGGCGACGGGCAGGGTGGTCTGCCGCCAGCGCAGCGCCTCGGCGGCGGCGTCCGGCGCGGTGCAGATCAGCAGGGGCAGCACGAACACCTCGGTGTCCCAGAAGGCGTGGCCGTCGTAGCCGGAGCCGGTCAGCCCCTTGGCGGGTATCGCGCGCCGTTCGGCGCGGGCCCCGGCCTGCAGGACGTGGAAGAGGGCGAAGCGGACGGCCTGCTGGATCTCCTCGTCGCCGTCGACCTCGACGTCGGCGCGGGCCCAGAAGTCGTCCAGGTAGGCCCGCTGTTCGTCGAGGAGGCCCTGCCAGCCGCTGTGCGCGGCGGCCGCCAGCGCCGCCTCCACCTGGTCGCTCATGGCGGGCCGGGAGCGGGCGCCGGACCAGCCGTGGGCGACGAGTTTCTCCACCCGCAGCCGCTGCCCCGGCTCCAGGACGGAGGTGACGGTCAGCCGGGCCACGTCCACGTTGCTCTCGCAGCCGGTGGTGGTGCGTGCGGGGCCGTCGACGACGTGGTCGGCGGCCACGGCGACTCTCAGGCCGCTGCGCCGGGTGCGGTGCACCAGGCGCAGCCGGTGGTCCTTGGCGAGGTCCTCCTCCGGTTCCAGCGGGGACTTCAGGGCGCGGGCGGCACGCGGGTCGTCGTCCGGTCCGGGCAGGCTCTCGTTGGCGACCAGTTCGGACTGCACCACCACGCGGGTGCGGCTGTCGACGGGCTCGACCTCGTAGGCGACGGCGGCGACGGCCCGCTGGGTGAGGGAGACCAGACGGGTGGAGCGCACCCGGACCGTGGAGCCGGCCGGGGAGGTCCATTCGCAGACCCGCTCGAGGACGCCCCGGCGCAGGTCCAGGGTCCGCTCGTGGCCGACGAGCCGCCCGTAGCGCAGGTCGAACGGCTCGTCGTCGACCAGCAGCCGGATCACCTTGCCGTTGGTGACGTTGATGACCGTCTGGCCCGACTCCGGGTAGCCGTAGCCGGCTTCGGCGTAGGGCAGCGGGTGCAGTTCGTGGACGCCGTTGAGGTAGGAGCCGGGCAGGCCGTGCGGTTCGCCCTCGTCGAGGTTGCCGCGCCAGCCGACATGGCCGTTGGACAGCGCGAACACGGACTCGCTCTGCGCCAGGACGTCGAGGTCCAGGCTGCGTTCGCGCACGGTCCACGGCTCGACGGCGTACGCCCGCTGGGTGATCACTCGTCACCTCCCAGGTGGGCCAGGTCCGTCACGACCCGGTCGGCGCCGTGCGCGTACAGCGCGTCGGCCCGGCCCACCCGGTCCACGCCGACGACGTAACCGAAGTGCCCGGCGCGGCCCGCGTCCATGCCGGCCAGCGCGTCCTCGAACACGGCGGCCCGGGACGGCTCGACGCCGAGGTCCGCCGCGGCGGCGAGGAAGGTGTCGGGCTTCGGCTTCCCGGGCAGGCCGCGCTCGGCGGCGACCACGCCGTCGATGCGGACGTCGAAGAGGTCCTCGGCACCGATCGACCGCAGTACGTCACGGCAGTTGGCACTGGAGGAGACGATCGCGGTGCGCAGTCCGCGGGCGCGGACCGCCTCGAGGTAGCGCAGGGTGCCGTCGTAGGGCTCCACGCCGTCGGTGCGGATCTTCGCCAGCAGCAGCTCGTTCTTGCGGTTGCCGAGGCCGTGCACGGTGCGGGCGTCGGGCGGGTCGCCGGGTTCGCCCTCGGGCAGTTCGATGCCGCGGGAGGCGAGGAAGGTGCGGACGCCGTCGGCGCGCGGGCGTCCGTCGACGTACTCGTCGTAGTCGGCGTCGGTGAAGGGCCGGAGGGCGTCGCCGTCCCGTTCGCGGAGGAAGTCGTCGAACATCTCCCTCCAGGCGGCCGCGTGGACGACGGCCGTCTTCGTGACGACGCCGTCGAGATCGAAGAGGCAGGCGAGGATGTCATCGGGCAGACCCAGATCCGTCATAGAGGACACCGTTCCCCCTACGGCGCCGAACAGTGAGTGGCGCGGGCCACATGGCGGCAGGACACCTGCTTCCCCGGTGCCACACTCTTCTGTGTGGCACCGACCTTCGACGACCTCCTCCGCCGTGCCCGTGCCCTCCCGCGAGGCGGCCGGCGTGCGATCCTCGGCATCGCGGGCAGCCCGGGCGCGGGAAAGTCCACGCTCGCCGGGAGGCTGGTGCGGGAGCTGAACGGCCCCGGGGAGCCGTGGGCCGTACATGTCCCGATGGACGGCTTCCATCTCGCCGACGCCGAACTGGACCGTCTCGGCCGCCGGGACCGCAAGGGCGCCCCGGACACCTTCGACGCGGCCGGATACGCGGCACTGCTGCGGCGGCTGCGCGAGGAGGCGTACGACGATGTCGTGTACGCCCCCGGCTTCGAGCGGGTGCTGGAGCAGCCGGTCGCGGGCGCGCTCCCGGTACCGCCGGCGGCCCGGCTGGTGGTGACGGAGGGCAACTACCTGCTGCTGGACACCGGTGCCTGGGCGCGGGTCCGGCCGCAGCTCGACGAGGTGTGGTTCTGCGTCCTGGACGAGGAGGAGCGGTCGCGGCGGCTGATCGCCCGGCACGAGGAGTTCGGCAAGAGCCACGAGGAGGCGGTGGCGTGGGCCGGGCGCAGCGACCGGCGCAACGCCGAACTGGTCGCAGCGACGCGGGACAGGGCCGATCTGGTGGTCCACCCGCCGGAACCGGCTGGACGGGGTACGGCCCGGTGACGCAGGCTCTCGTCCCGTGATCAGAGAAGCCACCGTCGACGATGTCCCCGAGATCCGCGCGATGATCCGCGAACTCGCCGCCTACGAGAAGGCCGCCGAGCAGGCCCGCGCCACGGAGGAGCAGTTGCGCGCGGCCCTGTTCGGCGAGCATCCCGCCGCGTCCGTCCTGGTCGCCGAGGACGACGGCACCGGCGGCATCGCGGGGTTCGCGTTGTGGTTCCCGCGCTTCTCGACCTGGACCGGCACGCGCGGGATGCATCTGGAGGACCTCTACGTCCGCCCCGGCACTCGCGGTGCCGGACACGGGAAGGCCCTGCTGGCCGCCCTCGCGGCGATCTGCCGGGAGAACGGTTTCGAGCGCTTCGAGTGGGTGGTGCTGGACTGGAACGAACCGGCGATCGCGTTCTACAGGTCGCTCGGCGCGGAGCTGTTGGAGGAGTGGACGGTGTGCCGGCTGACCGGTGCCCCGCTGGAGGAACTCGCCATGCGGGCCCCGGCCGTGGTGACCTCCGACCGGCCGAGCTGATCGGGAGCAGCCGTCCGGTCGACGACGTCGGTCACTCGATCACGGTCCACCGGCGCCGACCCGCGCCGTCAGCCGGGCGTCGGCTGCCCCGCGCGCTGGAAGGCGTCCGCGCTCACGTGCGGCATGACGCTGCTCGCCACGCGGTAGCGGCCGTTGGGGACCTCGGAGGACCGGCGGACGTGCACGGCGAGCGGGCCCGCCCATTCGTAGCCGTGGCGCGCCGCGTGCCGGGCCAGCCGGTCGGTGAGAGCCTGTCCCACGCGACTGCCGCGGCGGGTCAGTTCCTCGTGCACGGGTTCGGCGAGTTCCACGTCGTAGGCGTTGGGGACCATCACCCGGCCCGCCCGGCACACCACGGCGTGGCTGTCGCACTCGCGCCGCAGGGCGTCGACGAGTTCGACCGGCTCCCGGCCGAACAGCCGCGCCCACAGCGCTTCCCATCGGTTTTCCAGGGCGTCTTCCAGTGCGCTCAGGGCGCTCATGCTTTCACCTGCTTGAAACGTGGTCGAGGGCGGGGGACGGTGGGTGGTCCAGGGGGTGTCGTCTGGATCAGGCCGGCTTCGGGCGACGGCGCCTCACAGCCGAGCCGGGCGGGGTCCGGTGCGTGCGGACGCGAGGCGGAGGAGGGAGTCGACGCGGGGCGTCGAGGACCGACGGCAACGCCGCGGAGGTGCGTGCCGGACCCCGCCCGGCTCGGCAAGATCCAGACGACATCTCCTAGCGCTCCTGGAAGTCGTCGGGCTCTATCTCGGCCTCCTCCAGTGCCTCGCGCATCGTGCGGCCGGTGCCGCCCCGGGTGCGCGCCTCGTTGTCGTCCTGCCGCTCGACGACGTCATCGGTGTCCCGGGTCTTCGGCCGGTTCTCCTCGGGGACGGTCATGTCCGGTGGCTCCTGGTGTGTCATGGGGTTTCCGCTTCACTGTGCCGTCGGGTTCCCACGGGAGGCGCGGATATCCCCGGTGGAGCGGTCCGGTGTGCTCCGGTGGGCAGCCTGGTCACCACGGTGGGTGGGCTATGTTGAACCCTCGTGGGAGACGAAGGAGGCGCCCCGGTGCGATCGCCGCAACAGGCACGCGCACAGGCATCCGCGATCACCTCGGGGAAGGCGGGACAGGACCCGGAGGTGTCCCCGACGGCCCAGCTCCGCACGTTGTTCGACCGGCCCCGGCTCTCCCCCGGCCAGCGGCGCATCGCCCAGTACCTGATCGAGCACATCGCCGAGGCGGCGTTCCTGTCGATCACGGATCTCGCGGACCGGGCCGGGGTGAGCCAGCCCTCGGTGACCCGGTTCGCCTCGGCGGTCGGCTTCAGCGGTTACCCCGCGCTGCGGGAGAAGCTCCAGTCGATCACGCTGGGCGCCCGCTCCGGCGGTCCCGCCGAGGAGATCCGGGGCAACGAGCTGCAGGCGGCGGTGGACGCCGAGATCGAGAACCTGGAGAACCTGCGGCGGGACTTCGCCGACGCCGACCGGTTCATCGAGGTCGGCCGCCGGCTGTCCGCCTCCGCCCCGCTCACCGTCCTCGGCCTGCGCATCTCCGTCTCCCTGGCCGAGTACTTCGCCTACGCCGCCCGCCGTGTCCACCCGGACGTACGGCTCGTGACGCTGGGCGGCAGCGTGGCCTACGACGCGCTGCTGCAGTCGCGGGAAGCGGGCGGCACCTGGGTGCTGGCGTTCTCCATGCCGCGGCACGCCCAGGAGACCCTGACCGCGGTGCGGGTCGCCCGCAGCGCCGGGCTGAAGGTCGCGCTGATCACCGACCTGGCGCTGGGCCCGATCGTGGACGAGGCCGACGTCACCTTCGCCACCGGCACCGGGTCACGGCTGGTGTTCGACTCCTACGCCGCTCCGGGCGTGATGTGCGCGGCGCTGCTGCAGGCCATGACGGACGCGGACCCGGAGCGGACGCAGGCCCGGCTCGACGAGTACGAGCACGTCGCCGACGAACATCATTTCTTCCTCAGGGACTGACCCCGCCGGAGTCACCCCACGGGAAACGTCCCCATCAAAGCGCGCATGAATGTTTTCATACGTCTTGCAAACCAGATGGCATATATAAATACTGCTCACGGATCACGCCCGGCCGCTCAGCACCGGGCGCCTGCACGAACACCCGAAGTCACCGGCTCCTACCCGCTCCGGCGGCCGGGGTGTTCGGCCGGGCCTCCCCTGCCCGGCCACTCGTGGCGGCCCCGGTCGTCCCCTGGGCCGGGGCCGCCCCACTCCGTCGTCCACCCACGCGACGCCGTACACCCGGAAGCGATGATCATGCCCTTGACGACCACGCGACTCGGTCCCGACTGGCCCTGCCAGGTCAAGACCCCCGGCAGCTACGACTGGGAGCGCTCGGCGGTCAAGTGGCTGCGCGAGCTGGTGCCCGCGCGCTACGCGAGCTACCCGGCGTTCGTCCGGCACCCCGTCCTGCTGGCCCGGCACGCCCAGATCCAGGTCGAGCACGAGATCCGGGTGGCCCGCACCGCCCTGCAGACCGCCCGGGCCGACCTGCCCCGGGCCGGACTGCACGAGGGGGTCATCGAGCACACGATCAAGCTCTACGCGGCCGAGGTCACGCAGCTCCAGCACATCGCCCGCAGTGTGCGGGCGGTCGCCCAGGCCCTGGCCGGGCCCGGCCGCTGACCGCGGTCCCCACCGGGTGCGCACGTCACGCCCCCCTGGTCCGGGCCGTCCGCGGATTCCGGGCGAACGAGCCGGTCAACGAACCGGGAGAGGTGTGCGATGCTCATCGCGTGATGAGGGAGCCCATTGTCCCGGTGGAGCCCGGAGCCGCACCCGACCTGGTGGAACTGGCCAAGGTCGTCGCCCGGCAGCGGGCCGAGATGGACCGGCTGCGCGAACAGGCCGTGACATCGACCGTCGTGGAGCGGGCCAAGGGCGTGGTGATGGCGCTGAGCGGCTGCTCCGCCGACGCCGCCGGCGAGACCCTGCTCCAGCGCGCCAAGGCGGCCCGCCGCACCCTGCTGGAGGAGTGCTGGATCACCCTGGGGGAACTGGTGCCCGCCCGGTCCGGCGAGCCGCCCGCACGGCCGGTCGAGGACACCGGGGACGCGACGGCCGGCCTGCCCGAGGCCGACCCGCCGGCGGCGCCCCCGGCTCCCGACGACGTCGCCGACGCCCTGAGCCGCCTCGCCCGGGTCCTCGTGCACACCGGCACACCCCAGGAACTGGCCCGGTGCCTGCTGGAACACCTCGGGCAGGACCTGGCCGCGGACTCGGTCATGATCTACGCCCGGCGCTCCGGCGGTGGCCTCGAACTGCTCGGGCACTCCGGGGTCGACGAACAGCTGGCCGCCCGGTGGCGTCAGGTGCCCCCCTTCAGCGGGATCGCCGTGCTGGACGCGCTCGAAGCCGGTGAACCTCTCTGGCTGGAGGACTTCGCCGAGGACAGCACGCGGTACCTGCTGATCGGCGACCCGCCCGGGCGATGGCGGTCCCGCGCCTGGCTGCCGCTGCCCGGCGGGGACGGCCCCGAGGTCTGCGTCGGTGTGCTGCGCGGGCGCTCCGGCCCCTTCACCCCGCGCGACCGCGCCCATCTGCGCGGGGTGGTCCGGCTCTGCGCCGGCCGGATGCGTACGTTCACCACCCCGTCCGAGCCCGTGGCCGCCCCGCTCCCGGACGCCGTACGGGCGCTCTTCGCGGCGCTGCCGGTCGCGGCCATGATGCTGACCCCGCTGCGCGGTCCGTCCGGAGGGATCGAGGACTTCCGGATCGACGCCGTGACGGCCCGGACGGCCGACGTCCTGGGCGGCACCGGAGGCGATCCGGCCGGACGGCGGCTGCGGGAGGTGCGGCCCGACCTGGCGGACACCCCGGTGTGGCAGGGCTGCCTGGACACCTTGGCCCACGGAGGAACGTACGAGAGCGAGCCGTTCGCCCATCAGGAGGTCGTGGACGGCGTCACCGAGCTGGCCACGTACTCCGTACGGGTGACCCGGCCGGCGGACGCGCTGGTCGTCACCTGGGTCCGGCACGCCTCCTCCGACCGGCAGGAGCAGCGGCTCGCCGACCTGCAGCGGCTGGGCAACCTCGGCTGGGCCAACTGGAACCTGGCCAGGTCCGAGGCGTCCTGGTCGTCACAGGTCTTCGCGATCCTCGGCCGGGACCCCGCGGACGGGCCCGTCCGGCTCGTCGGCCTCCCCGCACTCGCGGTGCCCGAGGACCGGTCCGCGCTGAGCCACGCCGTCGACGCCCTGGCCCACGAGGCGCTGCCGTTGGACATCCAGTTCCGGGTCCGCGGCACACACGGCGTCCGGCATCTGCGGCTCGTCGCCGAGGCGGTGGCCGACCTGCACGGCACGCCCGTCGAGGTGCACGGCTTCGTGCAGGACCTGACCGCGCGGCGGCGGGCCGAGCTCGCCCTGGTGGAGACCGAGCGGGCCATCCTCACCCAGCACGACGTGCTCCAGGCCGAACGGACCCTGGTCGCCCGGCTGCAGAACGCCCTGCTGCCGCTGCCCGAACGGGAGGTGAACCTGGCCGGACTGCGCGTCGAGGTCGCCTACCTTCCCGCCCAGGCCGGCATACACGTCGGCGGCGACTGGTTCAGTGCCATCGAACTGCCCGACGGCGACGCCCTGTTCGTCGTCGGCGATGTCGCCGGGCACGGGATCGGCGCCGTGGCCACCATGGCCCAGCTGCGGTTCACCGCCAAGGGCATGGTCATCACCGGGTCCTCGCTGACCGGTGCGCTCGCCCGGCTCAACACCCTGCTGCTGCACTCCCGGGACAGCCACGGCACCGCGACCATGGTGCTCGCCCGTTACCGGCCGGCGCAGCGGCGCCTGGTCTGGGCGCAGGCGGGACACACCCCGCCCCTGCTGCTGCGCGACGGCGAGGTGACGTATCTGCGCCGGCCCAGTGGCATGCTGCTCGGCGGAGCCACCGCGCCGCGTTTCGAGGAGGCCGAGTGCCGTCTCGAACCGGGCGACCGGGTGCTGCTGTACACCGACGGTCTGGTGGAGCGGCCCCCGGAGAACATCGACGTGGGCCTCGGGCGTCTCGCCGAGGCCGTGGCGGCCCACCCCGGCGACGAGACCGGGTCCCTGGGAACGCTGCTGGAGGCGATGCTGGAGGACGAGCGCCGCGACGACGTGTGCGTGCTGGACATCCGGGTGCCGAAGGAGCCGTAGCCACCGGGTCAGGTGCCCGACCGGCCGGTGCGGGACTCCAGCGCGAGGCGGGTGTCGTCACCGTAGACGCCGGTCTCGTCGCCCTGGATGCCGTACCAGAGCTGGAAGCGGGCGACGGCGGCGGAGAGGGTGGCGTCGTAGCGGCCGTCGGCGGTGCCGGACCGGTAGACGTCCGGGATGCGCAGCAGCCGCTCCTGGAGTTCGGTCACCTCGGGGCCCGAGTCGCCCTCGTGGAGGAATCCCCGCCCGGTGGGGGCGGCAGGCGGGGCCGGGGTGGAGGGGGCGGTCGTGGACGGACGCGGGTCCGGTGCCGCGCGGGTTTCGGCGCCGTGTTCCGCGAGCAGGAGCGCGCCGCCGAAGCCCGCCACCGCGGCGGCGGCCACGGCGAGTGCCAGGGCCGTACGGCGGATCCCGGAGGTGTGCCGGGCCGCGGGTACGGGCGGGAGCTCCTGTGTCCGGTCCTCGGACCCGTGCGGCGGCCGGGGCAGCGGAACCGACTCGTACCCGCCCCGCTCCTCCCGCTCGAACTCCCGGAACAGCTCCGCGAGCGCGTCGGTGCGGCGCGGGCGCAGGACGCGGACGGGTTCGAGGGGCGGTCCGTCGTGCGGCCGTCCCGGCCCGGGCGGTGTCGTCACGTCGCTCTCCTTCCGTGCCGCGCGGGGAGTCGATCCGCCTGCGCACAGAGATACGTGGCGAGGGGCCCGCGGGTTCAGGCGTCGTGGAGGAAGCGGCGCAGGGATGCCGTCATGGCGGACACGAACGCCTCCCGGCCGGTGTCGTCGAGGGCGTCGAGGGACAGATAGGGATTGAGGTCCTCCAGTTCGACCAGCAGCAGTTCGCCGCCCGGTGCGCGGCAGGCGTCGACGCGCTGGATGCCGTGGTCGAGGGTGTTCCAGTCGATGAAGCCCCGGGCGAATTCCAGGTCGTCCCGGGTGGGTTCGTACCGCTCCAGCTGCCAGCGGTGCTCGGTGTGCGGGGCGTGCAGGGCGTACTGGAAGTCGTGGTCGACGAAGTAGAAGGAGACCTCGTAGGCGAAGTCGACGTGCGGCTGCGCCAGGACGTCCCCGTCGAGGAGGCCGGCCACCTCGTCCGCGGGGACGACGCGCAGGCCCATGGAGTCGGCGCCGAACCTGGGCTTGACCACGTACCGCTGCGTCCCGGGCAGCCGGTGCAGGTCCTCCGGCCGGTCGACGGTGGGGATCACCGGGCGGCCGGCGGCGGTCAGGTCGAGCAGGTACTGCTTGCCGGCCATGTCGCCCCTGCCGGTGAGCGGGTTGTAGACCGGTGTGCCGGTCGCGGCGGCACGCTCGCGGAAGGCGTCGTAGGCGTCCTGGTACGCCAGCACGGGACCGCTGTTGCGGACCACGACGGCGTCGAAGCCGTCCATCAGGGCGACGGTGTCCCGCGGATGGCACAGGGCGAGGTCGACGTGCTCACGCAGCCGGGAGGTGAGGAAGACGTCCTCGTCGCAGTAGCGGCGCCCGCGGGCCGGGTAGGCCAGGTCGGTGACGTACAGGACGCGGGGGCGGGCGGGCGGCATACGGGCTCCTCGGGGCGGCGGTGGCTCGATCATAGGAACGACCTGCGGGAAGGGGCCACGGCGGTACCGGGTTCCGTGTATGGAGTGCACTGAGTGCCATCAGTGGTTTCCCGGTGCTACGTTCCGTGCATGAGCTCCAGCAGTGCGGCTCCCGGCCGCGGGGACAGGGCCGAGAAGCCGCCGATGCGGGACGCCCTGGTCGCGGCGGCGTTCCGGCTGTTCCTGGAGCGGGGCTACGAGCAGACCACGGTCGACGACATCGTGGCGCTCGCCGGGGTCGGACGGCGGTCCTTCTTCCGCTACTTCCCGTCCAAGGAGGACGTGGTCTTCCCCGACCACGAGCGGTGCCTCGCCGACATGACGGCCTTCCTGGCGGCGGGCTCCGACGACGAACCGGTGCGCAGGGTCTGCGACGCGGCCCGGCTGGTGCTGCTGATGTACGCCGAGAACCCGGCGTTCTCCGTGCAGCGCTACCGGCTCACCAGGAGCGTGCCCGGACTGCGGGCGTACGAGTTGTCCGTGGTCTGGCGGTACGAGCGGGCGTTGGCCGGATACCTGCGGACGCGCTTCGCCGGTCTGCGGGACGGCATCCTCCGCGCCGATGTGATCGCGGCGGCGGTGGTCGCGGCGCACAACAACGCGCTGCGCTCCTGGCTGCGTTCGGACGGGGAGGGGGACGCGGAGACCGCGGTGGACCACGCGCTGGGGCATGTGCGGTCCGCGTTCGGCGCCGGGCCCGTCGCCACGGCGGGCGAGGGGCCCGAGGACGGGTGGTGGTCGTCTCGCGGCGCGGGGCGCCGCTGTGGCGGGTGGTGCAGGAACTGGAGACCGCGCTCGGACGCGGGTGAGGGGGTGGGCCGCTCACTCCGAATTGAGGGTACGGAGTGCCTTTACGGGTGGCACTGAGTGCCATACTCTGTGGCTGTGCACGGTGGCAGGGCGCACCGGCACGCGCGTGCCGGGTGACCGCGCACGCGGGATTCCGGCCGAGTGCAGGGAGTTGACCAGCGTGTACCACCTCTCAGGAAGCGTCGCTCAGCAGGCAGCCGGCTCCGCGACGGGCGTCCTCGACCCCCAGGACAGGGACCGGGCGGAGGCCATGCTCTTCCAGCGCTGCACCTGGTGCGGCACCGCCATGTACCACCGGCTGCTCTGCCCGGTCTGCCAGGGCAGCGAGCTGCGCACGGAGCGCAGCGAGGGCGCCGGTACGATCCGCCATTCCACGGTGCTGCACCGCAACACCCCGGCGGCCCGCAATGTGTCCCTGATCGAGATGGCCGAGGGGTTCGTGGTGCGCGGCCGGGTCATGGGGCCGCCCATCGGCATCCACAGCGGCGACCGGGTACGGCTGTCGACGGCCAAGGACCCGGTGCGCGGCGAGCCGGTCTTCCAGCTGGTGGACGAGCCGTTCCGGGCCTGGACCTGACGGGCTCCCGGGTACGGCCCGGCGCGCCCCTCAGAGGGTGAAGCGGATGCCGACCGTGCCGTTCGGGCCCCGGCGGAGGCGGCTGCCCAGGAGGGTCAGCCGGCCCACGAGGCCGTACTTGCGGGCGATCAGCCTCCGGTAGCGGGCGGTGGTGGCCGGGTCGCAGATCTCCGCCGTGGCGGGGAGCTGGTCACCGGTCGGGTTGCCGCGTACGTCGCAGGGGCCGACGAGGACGTCGCCACGGGCGCGGATCCGCTTCACCTTCCACGAGTCGGCGACGGTCCACGCCCCGAGCGCGTCACCGTCCCGCACCACCCACACCGGCGTGGCGACGGGCGTGCCGTTCTTGCGGTAGCTGGTGACCAACAGGTACTTCCCCGCCCCGAGCCGGTCCCGCGACGCATCATCCATGCGGGGAAGTCTAGGCCTCCGGGCGGCGTGCGACGAAGACGAACTCCCGGCCCGGACGGTCGGGGGCGTCCCGTACCTCCTCCACCGCGAAGCCGTGCCCGGCCAGGTCCGCCTCGACCTCCTCCCGCTCGCGGAAGCGCAGCGTCGAGTCCGACGTCAGCACCGCCCCGTCCGCGGCGAACACGTAGGTGGTGCGGAACGTCACCAGCGGGCCGTCCACCGCGGTCACCTGATGCCGGCTCTCGACCGTGCCGACGCCGGGTACGTCCGCCCTGCGGTACGACTCCTCCCGGGTCCACCGCTCCCAGGCCCGCCGGGCCGGATCGCGGGTCTCGAACACCAGACGCCCCCCGGGCCGCAGTGCCGCGTGGGCGCCCCGCAGGGTGCCGTGCCAGGCGCCGGGATCGGCGACGGCCTGGGCGGCGTTGGCCGTCATGGTCGCCAGATCGACCTCGAGCGGCGGCAGCGCCGTCGCGTCGCCCTCGATCCAGCGGACCCGTGTGCCGCCCGGTTTCCCCCGGGCCACGTCGAGGGACGCCCCGGCGGGGTCGACGCCGACGACCTCGATCCCCCGGTCGGCCAGGAGCAGGGCGAACACCCCTGTTCCGCAGCCGATGTCCAGCACCCGTCGGGCGCCGAACTCCTCCGCCACGGCGAGGTACGCGTCGAGATCGCCCCGGTCGGGGTCGAGCGGGTCGTAGACCGCGGCGAGCCGCGGGTGGCCGTAGCACTCGTCAGCCACGGGCACCGCCCGCGCGCTCCACGACGGCCGCCATCCGCCGCACCGCCTCCCCGGGCACCTCGGGCGAGGCGGCGAGGTTCAGCCGGGCGTGGCCGGCCCCTCCCGTGCCGGAGGGCAGGCCGGAGTCGAGGGCCGCGCGGCCGTGCCGGAGGAAGGTCTGGGCGGGAGAGCCGGTGTCGCCGGGTTCCATCGCCCCGGTGACGGCGCGGACGATCGGTTCGGCCAGGGGTACGTCCATCCCGGCCGCCCACAGGGGCAGCACGTCCTCGGGGCAGGTGCGCCCTTTCATGCCGGTGCGACGGCGCAGGCGGTCCAGGCCGAGGGCGTGCGGCGGATTCGGTTCACCGGACGTCTCGTGCGGGATCCTGGTCATGGGCCCACGATAGGCGGCCGTGATGCGCGTGGGCGTCGGGACGACGGGGCGTCGGCCGCCTTCCGCCGGACGGGATCACGCCCGGGCTGAACGCGCCGGGCCGCGGACCCGTATGGGAAGAGGGCCTTCGACTCAGGGGAGGTCCTCGCGGTGTGCGCACCGCGCCGCTGAGGTTCGGGAGCCACGCATGAGGCACGCACGACGACGGGTCGTCCGGCGAGTGACACGGCTGGCGGCCGTCGGCGGACTCCTCCTGGGGGCCACGATGGTCACCCAAGCCGTCGCCAGTGAGCCCCGCGCGCCCGACGCGGTTCCGTTCGCCACCGCCGAGGAGACGGCGGCCGGACCGGGCGCCGGCCTGGTGTCGAAGCTCGGCACGTCCCGTACGGCGGGCAGCTGGATCGCCGCCGACGGCAAGGCGGTGGTCGCGGTCACCGACGAGGAGGCGGCGGCCGAGGTGCGCGAGGCCGGCGCCGAGCCGAAGATGGTGCGGCACAGCATGGACGACCTCAAGTCCGCGGCCCGAACACTGGGTTCGGCGCCGCGCGTGCCCGGGACGGCGTGGGCCGTGGACTACCGGACCAACGAGGTGGTGGTCCGGGGCGACCGCACGGTGTCGGCGGACGACTGGTCCGAGCTGACCGAAGTGGCGGACGGCATCGGCGGTTTCGTCCGCATGGAGCGGAGCGAGGGCACCTTCACCACCCGTCTCAACGGGGCGCGGCCCATCCTGTCGACGGCCGGCCGCTGCTCGGCGGGCTTCAACGTGACCGACGGGGAGCGGGACTTCATCCTCACGGCCGGGCACTGCGGGCCCGACGGGTCGGTGTGGTTCGCCGACAACCAGGCCAGGCAGGAGGTCGGGACGACGGTCGGCGGCAGCTTCCCCGGGGACGACTACTCGCTGATCGAGTACGCCGGCGGCCGGGCCGGTGAGGGCGCCGGCGTGGTGGCCGTCGGCGACGGCAAGGGCGTACGCATCACGGGGGTGGCGGATCCGGCGGTGGGCCAGCGGGTGTTCCGCAGCGGCAGCACCAGCGGGCTGCGGGACGGCGAGGTGACCGCGCTCAACGCGACGGTGAACTATCCCGAGGGCACGGTCAGCGGTCTCATCGAGTCCGATGTGTGCGCCGAACCCGGGGACAGTGGTGGTCCGATGTTCTCCGAGGGCATCGCGCTCGGTGTCACGTCGGGCGGCAGCGGTGACTGCCGGACGGGCGGTACGACGTACTTCCAGCCGGTGACGAAGGCGCTGGCGCAGCTCGGCGTACGGCTCATCGTGGCGCCCGGGGCCGACGGCGGTGCGGCGGCGCCCTCCCCCGCTCCGTCGGACGCGCGGGGCGCGGCGGCTCCGGACGCCGCCTCGCCGGGGTCGTCGACTCCGGTGCGGGGCATCGTCCCGGACGCGTCGACACTGCTGTCCCGGCTGGCCGACCCGCGCAACGTCGGTCCCGGGCTGCTGGTGATCGCGGGCAGTCTGGTCACTCTGGTGGCGTCGCGCTGGATACGGGCGGAGCAGGACCGCAAGGCGTACCGGCGTCACTACTCGGCGACGTGGGGCTGAGCGGGCGGCGGGGCCAGGCCGTCGGCCGGCGGTGAGCAGCACGGCCGCCGGGGCGGCTCCCGGCAGCCCGGCGGTCTGCCGCCGGGTGATGTGTTCGTGCGGGACGGCGAGACCGAGGACGACCGGGAGCGCGGGGTCGAGGGAGGCGAGGACCACCGCGACGGCGAGCATCTGCCGCCGGGCGGCCGGCAGGTGGAGGATGAGGCCGAGGGCGGCGCCCGCCCCGGCCAGCAGGGCCTGGGCGCGCGGTCGCACGGGCAGTCGCAGGAGACCGGAGCGGCGGGGGGGGCGCCGGACGGGGCGCCCCGGAGGAGGTCGGAGCCGGCGAGGGCGCCTGCGGGCAGGAGGAGAGCGGCGCCTGTGGCGGGCAGCAGGCCGCCGAGCCGGCCGAGGAAGGTGACGGCGGCACGCGGGACGCGGCGGGACAGCAGCCCGCCGGCGAAGTCGACGACGCCGCGGCAGAGGGCCGAGGTCAGTGCGAGGAGGGCACCCATTCGGTGACGGGTGCCCTGTGGACAGGATGACTGTCCGGGACCGTGCGGCAGCCGCTCAGGCGGCCCTGGCCGGCTGCGGGAAGGCCGAGGCCCATTCCTGGACCAGGCGCTGGTACTCCTCGCGCTGTTCGACGCTGAGTGTCCCGCCCGACCGGAGCCACAGGGCCCGGATCTCCTCGTTGACCTCGGCAGCCGATCGCTCGGAGGAGGGTTCAACACTGGTGGACATGCCGTGAAGCATACGGCGCCGGACGTGAAGGCGCTGTGAGCAATCGCACGCTTATCGGACATTCCGGGCAGTGTCGCTGATCACGCCATCTGCCAGGGAACGTGGGCGAGTTCACATCCGGATCCCATGGGCGCGCCCGGGGTGCGAGGCGCCCGGCAGACCGGGCGCCCGCGGCGATCAGGTGCCCGGCTTGCGGCCGTACACGTAGACGTCGTCGCCGTTCTTCAGCAGCGACCAGTACTTCTTGGCGGCGGTCTTCGTCATGTTGACGCAGCCGTGGGAGCCGGGCGGGTTCCACATGCTGACGCCGACCGAGTGGAAGGCCTGGCCGCCGTCGAAGAACTGGCTGTAGGGCATCGGCACGTCGTAGATGGTCGAGACGTGGTCGATGTTGCGCCAGTAGATCTTCTTCAGGCCGGTGCGGGTCTCGTACCCGTTGCGTCCCGTGCGGACCGGGACGGGGCCGTGGACGAGCTTCTTGCCGTCCTGGATCCAGCTGAGCTGGAGCGTGAGGTCCACACAGGCGATACGGCCCTTGTTCGTGGGGCACTTACCCGACTTGTTCGGGTTCTTTCCGACGGCCTTCTGCTTGTTCATCAGGTCCATCACGCCCCAGGTCACGGGGCCGGCGTACCCGACGTTCGGTGTGATGCCGTGCTTGGTCTGGAAGGCGCGGATGGCCTTGCAGTCGGCGGAGGACTGCTTCCCGTCGACCGGACGGCCGAGGAACTTCTCCACCTTCTTCTGGTACGGGCCCGCCGAGGTGGTGCAGCTCGCGGCCTGCGCCGGTGTCGCGCCGAGCGCGAGTGTGAGCGGGGCCACCAGCGAGGTGACCCCGAGAGCGACGGCACTCCGTCTACGTATGTCCCCCATGGTCCGTTTTGCCTTTCCGCAGAAGTGAGCGCATGGCCTGCGCACTCTGCCAGGTAGACGACCCAACAGGAAAATCGGTTGTACGGACGGACCGGTACGTGACCGAGCGGTGACATCCGGGCAGCAGGGCCGAAAATGATCGACTACTGCGGCGCGGCCTCGCCCAGCGCCTGCCGGAACCCCGAGTTGACCGCCGTGATGCCGCCGTCGACGACGAGGGTGGTGCCGGTGATCCATGCCGCGTCGCGGGAGGCGAGGAAGGCGACGGCGGCCGCGATGTCCTCGGGCTCGCCGACCCGGCCCAGCGGATAGAGGCGCCGGGCCGCTTCGAGCTCCGCGTCCCGGCCCGCCCAGGCGCGGGTGCGGACGGTTCCCGGTGCGACGAGGTTGACCCGGACCCCGCGGGGCGCCGCGTGCCCGGCGAGGGTGCGGGTGAGGGAGATCAGGCCCGCCTTGGCCGCGCTGTAGGCGTGGTTGCCGAAGTCCTGGAGGCCGTTGACGGAACCGACGCTCACGATGGCGCCCCGGCCGGAGGCGGCGAGGTGCGGCAGCGCGGCGCGACAGCAGCGGTACGCGCCGGTGAGGGTGACGTCGAGGTCCGTGGCCCACTCGTCGCCCGGCTCGTCCTCGAAGCGGGACGCGTCCGGCGTGCAGTGGGCGGCGTTGTTCACCAGGACGTCGAGCGAGCCGAAGGCGTCCACGGCGTGTGCGACGGCCGCCTCGACCGAGGCCCGGTCGGTCACGTCACAGGCGAAGGACTCGGCGCCGGGCCCCCGCTCCCGCAGCGCCGACGCCGTCCGCTCCGCCTCGTCGGGGTCCACGTCGGCCACCAGGACCCGCGCCCCCTCCTCGGCGAACCGCGCGGCGGTGGCCGCACCGATGCCGCGTGCCGCCCCCGTGATGAGAACCCCGTGCCCGGCGAAGCGCCGTGTGTCCGTCGTCATGGGGTGAAGGTAGCCGCCGGGGCGATCACGGCGGCAGGGGGCGGACGGGGTCAGCGGTAACCGGTCACGTCCGCCGGCTTGCCCGCGTCCTGGACCTCGACGAGATAGCGCCAGGCGTCCGGGCGGCTGCCGTCGAGGTCGGTGAAGCCGTACTCCCGGGCGAGGCCGCCGCTGGAGAGGGAGGTGCCGTTGAAGCGGGCCGGGTCCGGGTCGGCGGCGAGGGCGGCGACGGCCCGGCCGACGTAGCGCGGGGTCTCCGAGATCGCGAAGTGGGGGACGTCGTCGAGAGCGTCGCGCCAGTTGTCCTCGCGTACGCCGAAGTGGTCGAGCATGATCTCCGAGCGCAGCCAGCCCGGGGTGAGGGCCACAGCCGTGGCGCCGCGCGGGCCGAGTTCGTGGCCGAGGGCGAACGCCATGCGCAGGACGGAGGACTTGGCGAGGTCGTAGAAGAAGGAGACGCGGTAGTGGTCGCGGTTGTAGTCGGCGGTGCCGTCGGTGACCTCGACGACCAGTCCGCCGGGGTGGCGCAGCAGCAGTGGCAGCGCGTGGTGGCTGGTGATCGCGTGTGTCTCGACCGCGAGGCGGAGCAGGCGCAGGCCCTTGTCCAGGTCGTGCTCCCAGACGGGCGCGTCCCAGTCGAAGAGCGTCTCGCCGCCCCAGATGTCGTTGACGAGGACGTCCAGGCGGCCCTGTTCGCCGGCGATGCGGTCGACCAGTGCCTTCACCTGCCCCGGTTCCAGATGGTCGGTCGGCACCGCGATGCCCCGGCCACCCGCCCCGGTCACCAGGTCGGCGGTGTCCTCGATGGTCTCGGGGCGGTCGTACTCGGAGCGGCGGGCTCGGGTGGTGCGGCCCGTGACGTACACGGTCGCGCCCGCCGCCCCCAGTTCCACGGCGATGCCCCGTCCGGCTCCCCGGGTCGCCCCGGCCACCAGCGCGACCCCGCCCTTCAGCTGCTCCGACATGTACGGCCTCCCGTCACCCGTTCTCCGCTGTCGCTTCGAGGGTGACGGGTAAGCCGGACATCTTCTGTCACCTTTTCGCGCCGGTCACCCGGGCGGGCCTCATCAGTGGCCCCGGGCGATCCATTCCTCCAGGTGCGGGGCCTCCGCGCCGATCGTGGTCGGGTCGCCGTGGCCGGTGAGGACCTCGGTTTCGGGCGGGAGGGTGAGCAGCCGGTCCCGGATCGAGTCGATGATCGTCGGGAAGTGGGAGAAGGAGCGGCCGGTGGCGCCCGGACCGCCCTGGAAGAGGGTGTCGCCGGTGAACACGGCCGCCAGCCCCGGGTCGTACAGGCAGACCGCGCCGGGCGCGTGTCCCGGGGTGTGCAGCACGGTGAGGTCGGCGCCGGCGGCCTCGATCACCTGGCCGTCGACCAGCCAGGAGTCGGGGTCGCGGTCCGGGTGGGTCCGCTTCCACAGCTGCAGGTCGTCGGGGTGCAGCCAGATGGTGGCACCGGTGCGCTCGGCGAGGGCGGGCGCGGCGTCGATGTGGTCGTTGTGGGCGTGGGTGCACACGATGGCGGTGAGGCGCCGGTCCCCCACCGCCTCGGCGATCGCGTCGGCGTCGTGGGCGGCGTCGATGACGATCACCTCGTGGTCGTCGCCGACGATCCACACGTTGTTGTCGACGTCCCAGGTGCCGCCGTCGAGGCTGAACTGCCCGGAGGTGACGAGTCGTTCGATGCGGGCAGCCATCACAGCACCACCACCGAACGCAGCACGTCGCCCTGGTGCATCCGCTCGAACGCCTTCTCCACCTCGTCCAGTCGGATGGTCTCGGTGACGAACGCGCCCAGGTCCAGGCGGCCCTGGAGATGCAGGTCGATCAGCATCGGGAAGTCCCGGGAGGGCAGACAGTCGCCGTACCAGGAGGACTTCAGGGAGCCGCCGCGGCCGAAGACGTCGAGCAGCGGCAGTTCGAGCTTCATCTCCGGGGTGGGTACACCGACCAGGACGACCGTGCCGGCCAGGTCACGGGCGTAGAAGGCCTGCCGGTACGTCTCGGGGCGGCCGACGGCCTCGATGACGACGTCGGCGCCGAAGCCGCCGGTGAGTCCGCGGATCGCCTCCACGGGATCGGTCTCGCGCGAGTTGACGGTGTGCGTGGCGCCCATGGAGCGCGCGGTGTCGAGCTTGCGGTCGTCGATGTCGACGGCGATGATCCTCGCCGCTCCGGCCAGCCGGGACCCGGCGATCGCCGCGTCCCCGACGCCTCCGCAGCCGATGACGGCGACCGAGTCGCCCCGGCCGACGTTGCCGGTGTTGATCGCGGCGCCGATGCCGGCCATCACCCCGCAGCCGAGCAGCCCGGCGACCTGCGCGGAGACGGCGGGGTCGACCTTGGTGCACTGTCCGGCGGCGACGAGGGTCTTCTCGGCGAAGGCTCCGATGCCCAGGGCCGGTGAGAGCTCCTGACCGGTGGAGGCGAGGGTCATCCTCTGCTCCGCGTTGTGGGTGTCGAAGCAGTACCAGGGGCGTCCGCGCAGACAGGCGCGGCACTTCCCGCACACCGCACGCCAGTTGAGGATCACGAAGTCACCGGGCGCGACGTCGGTGACGCCGTCGCCGACCGACTCGACCACGCCCGCGGCCTCGTGACCGAGCAGGAAGGGGAAGTCGTCGCTGATCCCGCCCTGCTTGTAGTGCAGATCGGTGTGACACACCCCGCAGGCCTGGACCCGGACGACCGCTTCGCCGGGGCCGGGATCGGGCACGACGATCGTCTCGATCCGCACCGGCTCGTCCTTGCCGGGTGCGATCACGCCGCGTACTTCCTGCGCCATGCTGCTGACTCCTTCGTCGGCCGGTGTCCGTCCCCCCGACCCTACGCGGGAACGATCGCTCACGCCGCCCGCCGCCCGCCGTGCGGCGGGTCCGCCCCCGCGACGTAGCCTGAACCTCCATCCGACGCCATGGGGGGCGACGTGAACATCGCAGCAGAGGAATCCGGTCCGCCCGCCTGGCGGCTGCTTCTCGGATATGTACGGCCGCACCGGTGGGCCCTGCTGGGCGGCGCCGTGCTGTCCCTGATGACCGGGGCGACGGGGCTGATGCTGCCGCTGGTGGCCCGGGACCTGATCGACGACCTCTCGGACGACCGGACGATCACCGGCGCGCTGCTGCTGATGTCGGCGCTCGTGGTCGCCAACGCCGTACTGGGGGCGCTGGGTTCGTATGTGCTGCGGCGCACCGCCGAGTCGGTGGTGCTCGGGGCGCGGCGCTCGCTGTCGTCGTATCTGCTGCGGTTGCGGATCACGGCCGTCGACCGCAGTGAGCCGGGCGATCTGATGGCCCGCATCACCTCCGACACCACCCTGCTGCGCGAGGTGACCACGGACTCGCTGGTGGGTCTCGGCACGGGCGGACTGACGCTGATCGCGACCGTGGCGCTGATGGGTTTCGTGGACCCGGTGCTGCTGGGTGTCACCCTGGGGGTGATCGCGCTCGCGGGCACGGTGCTGGGTGTGATCGTGCCGCACATCAACCGGGCCTCCCGGCAGGCGCAGGACGCGGTCGGTGTGATGGGTGCCTCGCTGGAGCGGGTGCTCGGCGCGCTGCGCACGGTCAAGGCGTCCGGTGCCGAGCCGCGGGAGGAACGTACGCTGCACGAGGCCGCTCAGGAGTCGTGGCGGCAGAGCGTGCGCGCCGCCAAGTGGTCGGCCGCGGCGGGCAACACGGCCGGGCTCGCGATGCAGATCGCGTTCATCACGGTGCTCGCGGTGGGCGGCGCGCGGGTGGCGACCGACGCCATCGACATCGGGACGCTGGTGGCGTTCCTGCTGTTCGTGTTCTATCTGATGTCGCCGATCCAGCAGGTCGTCGGCGCGCTCACGCAGTACCAGACGGGCAGCGCCGCCCTCGCCCGGATCCAGGAGGCGCTGCGGCTGCCCGCCGAACCGGCCGCCGGGCCCGTGCGGTTGCCCGACACCGGCACGCCGCCCGCCGCGCTCGCCTTCGAGGACGTCCGCTTCCGGTACGACGACGACCTGCCGTACGTCCACCACGGGGTGACGTTCACCGTGCCCGCCCGGGGCATGACCGCGTTCGTCGGTCCCTCCGGCGCGGGCAAGACCACCGTCTTCTCCCTCATCGAGCGGTTCTACGACCCCGACTCCGGGGTGATCACGCTCGACGGCCGTGATCTGGCCGACTGGGAGCTGTCGCGACTGCGGGCCGCGATCGGGTACGTCGAGCAGGACGCGCCGGTGCTGTCGGGCTCCCTGCGGGACAACCTGTTGCTGGGCAACCCCGAGGCGGACGACGGCACCCTGACGCGGGTGCTGAAGACGACCCGGCTCGACGGTCTGGTGGCCAAGCTGCCGAACGGGCTCGACACCCTCGTCGGGCATCGCGGCACCAGGCTGTCCGGCGGTGAGCGGCAGCGGGTCGCCATAGCCCGCGCCCTGCTGCGCCGCCCCCGGCTGCTGCTGCTCGACGAGGCCACCTCGCAGCTCGACGCGGTGAACGAGGCGGCGCTGCGGGACACCGTCGCCGATGTGGCGCGTACGACGACCGTCCTGGTCGTCGCGCACCGGCTGTCCACGGTGACGACGGCCGACCGGATCGTGGTGATGGACGCGGGCCGGGTACGGGCCGTCGGCACGCACCGGGAGCTGGTGACCGCCGATCCGCTGTACGCGGAGCTGGCGGCCACGCAGTTCCTCGCGACGGCCGAGTGAGCGGCGCGGGCCGGCGTGGTGCCTGGCTTGCCGTGCCCGGCGGGCCGGAGGACGCTCGTAGGAGAGGCCGTCCCGGCCCGCCGGAGGTCAGGGCCGCGGCCCCTCGGAGGAGGTAGGTCATCATGACAACCGCGGCACACCCCGTCTTCGGCACCGACACGCTGCGCCGGGGCATCGAGGCGGACACGTCGGCGAACCTGGTGTCGCTCTACGCGGACGACGCGGAACTGCGCATCGTGGACCGCAACACCCAGCCCAGCCACCCCAAGGTCCTGCACGGCCGGGACGAGATCGCCGCCGTGCTGGACGACGTCTACAGCCGCGACATGACGCACACGCTCGAGGCGTGCGTCGTCCAGGGCGATCACGCGGCCTACTGCGAGAGCTGTCGGTACCCGGACGGGGTGCGGGTGCTGTCGGAGTCGATGCTCACGCTGCGGGACGGCAGGATCACCGGACAGGTGATGATCCAGGCCTGGGACGAGTAGGAACGGCGGTACGGAGGTGGTCAGCGCATCCAGGCGCTGTACTGCATGACATCGCCCGCCCGCACACCGTACTCGGGCTGATCGGTGGTGAACGTCTCCTCCAGGCCGAGGACGGCGCCGGTGGACGGGTCCAGGATCAGCATGTGGCGGACGCCGGAGCCGTCGTCGTACACATAGGTTTGGCCCGACCGGCCCAGCCGGTCCGTCACCCCGCCCGCGGGCCGCAGCCCGTCGGCGTCCGCCAGCAGCCGGGCGAGCGCCGCGGACTCGCGGGCGCCGAGCGTCCAGTGGTCGAGCAATTGCACGGTGGCGTCGAGGAGTTCGGGCGTCGTCCGGATCCCGCCGTGCACCGTCTCGGCGAGGTAGGCGCGCAGCCTGCCGGTGTCGTGCGGCGGGCGCGCGGCGGGCGGGGCGTCGCTCCAGCTCGGCGGGAAGGTCCCCCGGCTGATCACCTGTCCGTCGTCGACGAGGCGCGGCTCGCCGTCCTCGTCGGTGAGGACGGGCCGGCCCGGGTGCCGGGGGTCGGTGGCCACGACGAGTTCGGTGTGCCGGCCGTCCGCCGTCCAGCGCACGATGCGCTCCTCGGGCAGGGTGAGCGGCGGCTCTCCGTCACTCATGCCCAGGCTCCAGGACTGCACGTGCGTGCCCTGGCGCAGCGCCGGGGTGCCGTCGGCCGCGGCGGTCGCGGCCCGCTCGGCGAGCCGGTCCAGGGGGACGGGCGTGGAGTCGGCCAGAACGGCCAGCGGGCGGGGCGCGGCGATCGCGGGAGTGGCGGCGGGCCCGCCGAGCAGCAGCACGGAGGTGAGCGCGGCGACGACCGCGACGGCCGCGAGGGCCCAGGCCGGCCGGAAGCGGCCCCCGAGCCGCAGCGGGGTACGCCGTCCGGTGCGCCGGTCGTCCATCAGCCGGCCGAGTCGGCGCTCCGCGCGGTGGTCGAGGGGGCCGTCGCCGAAGTGGGGGCCGTCGTCCGGCACCGGGTTGGCGCGGCGCAGCAGGTCGAGTTCGTCAGTCATGGCCGTGGTCCTTGGAGGCGTGCGCGTCGGCGAGTGCGGGGCACAGTCGGTCGATCTCGGCTCTCAGCCGCCGGCGGGCGCGGTGCAGCCGCATGGTGGCGGCCCGCCGGCCGCAGCCGAGGGCGACGGCGACCTCGTCGATGCCGAGCTCCTCCCAGGCGGTCAGCCGCAGCACCTCCCGGTCACCCGGGGAGAGCCGGGCCAGCGCCTCGTGCACCCAGTCGCCCGGCGCCTCGGTGCCGGGGCCGGCCACGAAGTGCCGGCGGTGGGCGGTGTGGTCGTTGCCGAGCCGGTCGACGAGCCGTCGGCGGCGCCCCTGGCCGCGCACCGCGTTGGCCAGACAGTTGCGTGCCACGCCGTACAGCCAGGGCAGCGGGGAGGCCGGCAGGTCCGCCCGGCGCCGCCAGGCGACCGTGAACACCTCCGCCACCACTTCCTCCACCTCGCTCGTACGCCCGTCCAGTCGCCGCGCGACATAGCGGCTGACCGCCCAGTAGTGCTCGCGATAGGCAGCGGCGAAGATCTCGTCGTCGCTCATGTCCCGTTCGTGTCCGGCATCCCCACGATCGTCACGGCCGGGTGCCGTGATCCATGTCGCATCCTCCGAGTGTGACCGGCGGGCGGGGCGCGGACACAGGCGGGTCGTGAAAAGCATCGACGGACTCAGGGGCCGCAAGGGCCTCGCGTGGCTGACGACCACGGACCACAAGACGATCGGCACGCTGTACCTGGTGACGTCGTTCGTGTTCTTCTGCATCGGTGGCGTGATGGCGCTGGTGATGCGTGCCGAGCTGGCCCGGCCGGGCCTGCAGATCGTGTCGAACGAGCAGTTCAACCAGGCGTTCACGATGCACGGCACGATCATGCTGCTGATGTTCGCGACGCCGCTGTTCGCCGGTTTCGCGAACTGGAT
>NZ_JBIRTN010000018.1:0-194864 GCF_044334705.1 Streptomyces sp. NPDC020731 | reverse complement strand
CGGTTACATTCCGAACCCGGAAGCTAAGCCTTACAGCGCCGATGGTACTGCAGGGGGGACCCTGTGGGAGAGTAGGACGCCGCCGAACAATTCTTCAAAAGGGTTGGACCCCGAACTTCGGTTCGGGGTCCAACCCTTTTTTGTTGTGCGTCACTTGACGTTCACATTGCGCAACGAGCATCCACCTCATGAGTACTGCTGCACTGCTCAGGGCCGCCGGTGTCGGAGTGGGCGACGAGATCGTCGTACCGGCCTTCGGGAACGTGGAAGTCGCCGAAGCCGTGGTGATGGCAGGGGCGCTGCCGGTGTTCGCCGACATAGATCCGGCGACGTACTGTCTTGAGCCGGCCGCGGTGGAGGCGGTCGTAACTCCGCGGACGGCCGCCGTCGTTGTCGTACATCGCTTCGGGAGGCCCGCCGACGTCGGACGGTTGCACGCGCTCGGCCGCCGGCAGGGGCTGTTGGTGCTGGAGCACGGGGAGTCCGGGGCGCCGTACGACGAGATGGCTCAGCGGCGGGAACGGGCGGCGTTCCTCGACGCCAAGCTGAGGGGTGTGCGGACGCCCGAGAGCGGCGTCGGGCACACCTATCAGCAGTACGTCGTGCGGGTGCCGGGGAACGGCAGGCCCGACCGGGACGCCTTCGCACGCGCTGTATGGGGCAAGGGCGTTGACTGCCGCGTGCCGGTGAGGACCCCCGTGCACCGGATGCCCGAGTTCCGGCGGTGTGCGTCCCTGCCCGAGACCGAGCGGGCCGCCGACGAGACGCTCGCGCTTCCCGTGGACGCGGCACTGACCAAACGGGACATGCAGCGGATCGCGGCGGCGTGCAATGCGCTGGGCGGACTGCTCCAGCCGGCCGGCTGAGTGACGGTTGGGAGCACGGGTCCGATCGGGGTATGATCTATTCCGTTGCCACGCGGTGAACACCGCACACGGCAACAGGCCCCTATAGCTCAGTCGGTAGAGCGTCTCCATGGTAAGGAGAAGGTCAACGGTTCGATTCCGTTTGGGGGCTCGGACAGAAAGGCCCCGCCCATTCGGGCGGGGCCTTTCTCATGCCCTGGGGGAGGGCCCCCGCTCATCCGTGTGCAGGCCCGGTACGCGCATGGCGAGAATCGCCATGTCGTCGGACGGGGGTTCGGAGGCGAAGCGTTCCACGGCGCGCATGATGCGGGCCGCGACCGCGCCGGCCGTCAGACCGGTGCAGGTGGTCAGGACGTCGGCGAGACCGTCGTCGCCCAGCATGCGGGGGCCCTCACGGCGTTCGGTGACACCGTCGGTGACGCAGAGGAGGACGTCACCGGGATCGAGGGTGACCGTCTGCTCGTACAGCTCCAGGTCCTCGATGACGCCGAGGAGGGGCTGCGGCTCCGCCGCCGGTTCGACCGTGCCGTCCTGGCGCAGGCGGAGCGGGAGGGGGTGGCCGGCGCAGACCACCTTCAGTTCCGCGCTGCCGTCGTCCTGCGGGCGCATCTCGCCGTAGAGGAGGGTGAGGAAGCGGCTGCGGGCGCCCTCGTCGAGGATCGCGGAGTTGAGGCGCTCCAGGACCGCCGGGCCGCTGAGGCCCTCGCGGGCCAGCAGCCGGAGCGCGTGCCGGGCGAGGCCGGTCACGGCCGCCGCGTTGGGGCCGGTGCCGCAGACGTCGCCGATGGCGAAGCCGTACGCGCCGTCGCTGATCGGGAAGAGGTCGTAGAAGTCGCCGCCGACCTCGTTGCCCTCGCCGGCCGCGCGGTAGATGACCTCGACCTCGACGCCGTCGATCGTCGGCAGTTCCGGGGGCAGGAGGCTGCGCTGGAGGGACTGGCTGATGGCCGTGCGCTCCGAGTAGAGACGGGCGTTGTCCAGGGCCAGGGCGGCCCGTCGGGAGAGGTCCTCGGCGAGTTCCAGGATCTCCTGGCGGAAGTGCTCGTCGGTCGGCTTGCCGAGCGTCAGCATGCCGATGACCCGGTTGCGGGCGACCAGGGGCAGTACCACCGTCTCGCCGCCGACCGCGGAGGCCGTCGCGAGGGTCGGACCGATGCCCGTGGTGACCTGGCGGGTCGGGCCGCCGCTGAGGCCGAGGCTGCGCATGGAGGTGCGCAGGGCCGCCTGGTGGGCGACCTCCGCGGGGGCCGACCAGACGCGGGCGCCGGGCGTGGGGACCGGGTCGGGCGGGGCGATCTTCGACAGCAGGGACTTGATGCCGTCGATCAGTTCCTCGTCCTCGTGCAGCACGTAGGAGAGGTATGGCTCGGATGCCTGGTCGGCGATCGTGTAGACGGCGCACCAGGTGGCGAGGGTCGGCACGGTCATCTGGGCCATCAGGGCCAGGGTCTGGTCCCGGTCCAGGGTGCCGGCCAGCAGGTCGGAGGCCTCGACGAGGAAGCTGAGCGAGCCGCGGCGCAGGCGCTCCAGTTCGCCCAGGCGGGCCGACTCGACGGCGAGCGCGATGCGGTCCGCCGCGAACTGCAGGCGCAGCGCCTCCTCGTTGGAGTATCTGTTGGGGGCCTCGGCGGCGACGCCGAGGGAGCCGGTGAGGCGGCCCTCGACCTTCAGCGGGACGGTGACGACCGAGCGCATGCCGGTGCTGTTGAGGAGGGGGACCGCGCCGGGGACGGCGGTGAGGTCCTCGTGGACGGCCGGCATGCGGGCGGAGCCGTAGCGGCCGGGGCCGGCCTCGACGGGGACGCGGGCGAAGCGCTGGCGGGCCGAGGGCAGGCCGGTGGAGGCGCGGACCTCCAGTTCCGTCTCGTCGTCGGTCGCGAGGAGCAGGAAGGCGGAGTCGCCGTCGAGCATGTCGCGGGCGCGTTCCACCGTGCGCTGGAGCAGGCCGTCGAGGTCGTCCGGGGCCGGGGAGCCGATGAACACCTCGAAGGGGTCGGTGCTCTGGCCCTCGGAGGTGCCGGACTTGTCGGACGCGGGGCCGCGCAGGGGCGTCTGCAGAACCGCCCGTTCGTGGTCCCGCACGAGCAGACAGACGGTTGACGGTTCTCCCACGGTGTCGCGGACCCGCAGGTGGGAGGCGTACACGGGGATCACCCGGCCGTGGGCGCCCCTGATGCCGTAGCTGCCCTCCCAGCGGGAGAGCAGGAGCGCGTCGGCGATGCCGGTGCCGGTACCCGGGGTGTGCGGCCAGGCCGCGAGGTCGGTGAGCGGCTTGCCGGTGACCTGCTCGGCGGAGTAGCCGAAGAGCTCCTCCGCGTCCTCGTTCCAGGCGCTGATGGAGCCGACCCGGTCGATCTGGACGACGGCCACCCGGACCCGGGTGTCGGCGAGCGGGAGGAGGTGGGCCGGCAGGGAGGGGCCGGCGGACCGGGCACCGACGGGGCGCTCGGGAAGGTCGAGCTGGAACCACACGGTCTTGTGGGTGGGTGTGTAGTCCACACCCCAGTGGCCGGCCAGGGCCGCGCACAGCTGGAGGCCGCGACCGCCCTCGCGGTCGGGGCTGCCCATGGTGATGACGGAGCCCTGGAGCGGGATCTCCCGCTCCGGATACCGGTCGGCCACCTCGATCCGTACGCCTTCGTCGCTGCGCAGACAGAGGAGGTCGGCGGAGGTGCCGGCGTGGACCACGGCGTTGGTGACCAGTTCGCTGGTGAGGACCACGGCGTCGTCGACGATGTCGCCGAAGCCCCAGCCCTGCAGCGTGTCGCGGACGAAGGAGCGGGCGCTCGCGACCGATCGCCCGAGTGGCTCGAAGCTGGCGGCCGCGCGCGCGGTGATCACAGAACTCCCCATGTGTCGGCGGCCCCTGCCCCTCCATGCCCGATGTCCCGGCTCGCTCGGTACAGGGTAGTCGGCCAGGGGATCGGTGTTCAGGGGTATCCCCCTTGCATCCCTCGGAGAGATACCCCTGAACACCGACGCGACGCTTCTCGCGTCGCAGGTCGGCTGACGAGCTTCGCGAAATTCGAGAATCTGCCGAACTGTTGTGACTCCGCTTGACCGAAGGTCCGCTTCCCGCTGGATCGGAATCCGGCAAATCCGGTGAATCCGGCGAAGGGAAAGCCCTGCCCGACTGCTCAACGAGGAGCGGCGTTGTGAGTTACGGTCGTAGGTCGGCATGGTGGAACACTGGGCCGGCTTCCTGTAAACGTCCGGGCGGGGCGAGTACCCGCCGCCCACGGTGGGCAGCAGCCCGGAAACGGTCCGGCACACGGGTCAGGCCGGGCGACAGTACGGGAAAACGGCATCAACCGGACCGCCGAGCGTGGTGGCATCCAAGAACAGCGGTAACGGTCGACCCCTGCGGGAGGGACACAGTGGAGTCTGGCGCAGCGACGCGGGGCACGAAGACGACGCGCGCGAAAGGCGGACAGTCCCTGAGCAAGCCGGGAAGGGCGCGGGGCGGGACCACGACCGTGGACACGGCGTCCCTGAACCGGCTGATGACGGCGCTGGTGGCGATGCGGGACGGTAACTTCCGCAAGCGGCTCACGGTGTCCGGTGACGGCGTGATGGCGGAGATCGCGGCGGTCTTCAACGAGGTGGCCGACCGCAATCTCCATCTGACGGGTGAGCTGGCGCGGGTGCGCCGCATGGTCGGGCGTGAGGGAAAACTCACGGAGCGGCTGGAGACGGGGGCCTCCGAGGGGTCCTGGGCGACCGCGATCGACAACTCGAACGCGCTGGTGGACGACCTGGTGCGGCCCGTGTCCGAGGTGAGCCGGGTGCTGTCGGCGGTGGCCGAGGGTGACCTGTCGCCGCGCATGGAGCTGCGGACGCAGGCGCCGGACGGGTCGGGGCATCCGCTGCGGGGCGAGTTCCTGAAGGTCGCGCGGACGGTGAACAACCTGGTCGACCAGTTGTCGACGTTCACCGACGAGGTCACGCGCGTGGCCAGCGAGGTGGGGACCGAGGGCAAGCTGGGCGGTCAGGCCCAGGTACGCGGCATGTCCGGTTCGTGGAAGGACCTGACGGACTCCGTCAACACGATGGCGGAGCGGCTGACGGCGCAGGTGCGCGACATCGCGCTGGTGACGACGGCCGTCGCGCGCGGTGATCTGTCCCGCAAGGTCACCGTGCATGTCGAGGGAGAGATGCTCGAGCTGAAGAACACCGTCAACACGATGGTGGACCAGCTCTCCGCGTTCTCCTCGGAGGTGACACGCGTCGCGCGCGAGGTGGGCACCGAGGGCGCCCTGGGCGGCCAGGCGCAGGTGCCCGGGGTGGACGGCGTGTGGAAGGAGCTCACCGACTCCGTCAACACCATGGCCGGGAACCTCACCGCGCAGGTGCGCGGGATCGCCGAGGTGACGACCGCGGTCGCCAACGGTGATCTGTCGCGGAAGGTGACGGTGCCGGCGCGCGGCGAGGTCGCGCAGCTCGCCGAGACGATCAACCAGATGACCGAGACGCTGCGGATCTTCGCGGACGAGGTCACGCGGGTCGCCAACGAGGTCGGGGCCGAGGGGCGGCTGGGAGGCCAGGCGAATGTGCCGGGGGCGGCCGGGACCTGGAAGGACCTGACGGACTCCGTCAACACGGTGTTCCGGAACCTGACCACTCAGGTGCGGGACATCGCGGCGGTGACGACGGCGGTCGCCAACGGTGACCTGTCGCAGAAGGTCACCGTGGACGTGGCCGGCGAGATGCTGGAGCTGAAGAACACCGTCAACACGATGGTGGACCAGCTGTCCTCCTTCGGTGCCGAGGTCACGCGCGTGGCGCGCGAGATCGGTGTCGAGGGCGAGCTGGGCGGTCAGGCGCAGGTGCCGGGGGCGGCGGGGACGTGGAAGGACCTGACGGACTCCGTCAACACGGCGTTCCGCAACCTCACCGGACAGGTGAGGAACATCGCCCAGGTGACGACGGCGGTCGCCAACGGTGACCTGTCGCAGAAGGTCACCGTGGACGTCTCCGGCGAGATGCTCCAGCTGAAGAACACCGTCAACACGATGGTGGACCAGCTGTCGAGCTTCGCCGATCAGGTCACGCGGATGGCCCGGGACGTGGGCACGGAGGGCCGGCTGGGCGGTCAGGCGCGCGTGGACGGCGTGTCGGGCACCTGGAAGGAGCTCACCGACTCCGTCAACTCGATGGCGTCCAACCTGACCGGCCAGGTGCGCAACATCGCGCAGGTCACGACGGCCGTGGCGCGCGGTGACCTCTCGCAGAAGATCGACGTCGACGCGCGCGGGGAGATCCTGGAGCTGAAGAACACCGTCAACACGATGGTGGACCAGCTGTCGAGCTTCGCCGATCAGGTCACGCGCGTGGCCCGCGAGGTGGGCACGGAGGGCCGCCTCGGCGGTCAGGCGCAGGTGCCCGGGGTCGCCGGTGTGTGGCGGGACCTGACGGACTCCGTGAACGGTATGGCGTCCAACCTGACCGGTCAGGTGCGCAACATCGCCCAGGTGGCGACGGCGGTGGCGCGCGGTGACCTGTCGCAGAAGATCACCGTGGACGCGCGCGGGGAGATCCTGGAGCTGAAGAACACGCTGAACACGATGGTGGACCAGCTGTCGTCGTTCGCCCAGGAGGTCACGCGGGTGGCCCGTGAGGTGGGTACGGAGGGCATCCTCGGCGGTCAGGCCGAGGTGCAGGGTGTCTCCGGCACCTGGAAGGACCTCACGCAGTCCGTGAACGGCATGGCGAACAACCTGACCCTCCAGGTGCGCAACATCGCCGAGGTCACCACCGCGGTCGCCAAGGGCGATCTGTCGAAGAAGATCACCGTCGATGCCAAGGGCGAGATCCTCGAGCTGGTCACCACCGTCAACACGATGGTGGACCAGCTGTCGTCGTTCGCCGAGCAGGTGACCCGGGTGGCCCGCGAGGTGGGCATCGAGGGCATTCTGGGCGGCCAGGCCAATGTGCCCGGCGTCACGGGCATCTGGAAGGACCTGAGTGACAACGTCAATCTGATGGCCAAGAATCTGACCACTCAGGTGCGGAACATCTCGCAGGTCTCCGCCGCCGTCGCCAACGGCGACCTGACGCGGCAGGTCAGCATCGAGGCGCGTGGTGAGGTGGCGCAGCTCGCCGACACCATCAACACCATGGTGAAGACGCTGAGCGCGTTCGCCGAACAGGTCACCAAGGTGGCCCGCGAGGTGGGCACGGACGGCATCCTCGGCGGTCAGGCGCATGTGCCGGGTGTGGCCGGTACGTGGAAGGACCTCACCGAGTCGGTGAACCAGATGGCGTCCAACCTGACCGGTCAGGTGCGCAACATCGCCATGGTGACGACGGCCATCGCCAAGGGTGACCTGACGAAGAAGATCGACATCGACGCGCGCGGGGAGATCCTCGAGCTGAAGACCACCATCAACACGATGGTGGGCCAGCTGTCCTCCTTCGCCGAGGAGGTCACGCGGGTGGCCCGCGAGGTGGGCACCGAGGGTCAGCTGGGCGGCCAGGCACGCGTGCGTGACGTCGACGGCACCTGGCGGGACCTGACCGAGTCCGTGAACGAGATGGCCGGGAACCTGACCCGGCAGGTGCGTGCCATCGCGCGCGTGGCGACCGCGGTGACCCGCGGCGACCTGAACCTGAAGATCGACGTGGACGCCTCCGGGGAGATCCAGGAACTCCAGGACTACATCAACAAGATGATCGCCAACCTGCGCGACACCACGATCGCCAACAAGGAGCAGGACTGGCTCAAGGGCAATCTCGCCCGCATCTCGGCGCTGATGCAGGGGCGCCGCGACCTGGAGGACGTGGCCTCGCTGATCATGAGCGAGCTCACGCCGGTGGTCTCCGCGCAGCACGGCGCGTTCTTTCTCACGATGCCGCTGGTCGACGGCGAGGACGTGAACGGTGCGGACGCCGACCGGTTCGAGCTGCGCATGCTCGGCTCGTACGGTTACTCGATGGGTTCCATGCCGACGTCGTTCCGGCCCGGTGAGGGGCTCATCGGGACGGCCGCCATGGAGAAGCGCACGATCCTGGTGGAGAACGCGCCCAGTGGCTATCTGAAGATCTCCTCGGGGCTCGGGGAGGCGCCGCCGGCGCAGGTGATCGTGCTGCCGGTGCTGTTCGAGGGGAAGGTGCTCGGCGTCATCGAGCTGGCCTCGTTCACGCCGTTCACGCACATCCAGAAGGACTTCCTCAACCAGATCGCCGAGATGATCGCGACGAGTGTCAACACCATCTCGGTCAACACCAGGACCGAGCGGCTGCTCTCGCAGTCCCAGGAACTGACCGAGCAACTGCGCGAGCGGTCGGCGGAGTTGGAGCAGCGGCAGAAGGCGCTCCAGGCGTCCAACGCCGAACTGGAGGAGAAGGCCGAGCTGCTGGCCCGGCAGAACCGCGACATCGAGGTGAAGAACACCGAGATCGAGGAGGCGCGGCAGGTCCTGGAGGAGCGCGCCGAGCAGCTCGCGGTCTCCATGCGCTACAAGAGCGAGTTCCTCGCCAACATGTCGCACGAGCTGCGTACGCCGCTCAACTCGCTGCTGATCCTGGCGAAGTTGCTCGCCGACAACGCGGAGGGGAACCTCTCCCCGAAGCAGGTCGAGTTCGCCGAGACCATCCACGGCGCCGGGTCCGACCTGCTGCAGCTCATCAACGACATCCTCGACCTGTCGAAGGTCGAGGCGGGCAAGATGGACGTCTCCCCGACGCGCATCGCGCTGGTCCAGCTCGTGGACTACGTGGAGGCCACCTTCCGGCCGCTGACCGCGGAGAAGGGCCTGGACCTGTCCGTACGGGTGTCGCCGGAGCTGCCGGCCACGCTGCACACCGACGAGCAGCGACTGCTGCAGGTGTTGCGCAACCTGCTGTCCAACGCGGTGAAGTTCACCGACTCCGGATCGGTCGAGCTGGTCATCCGGCCCGCCCGGGACGACGTCCCGCAGAAAATCCGGGAGCAGTTGCTGGAGGCCGGTTCGCTGACCGACCCGGACGCGGATCTGATCGCGTTCTCGGTGAGCGACACGGGCATCGGCATCGCGGCGAGCAAGATGTGGGTGATCTTCGAGGCGTTCAAGCAGGCCGACGGCACCACCAGCCGCAAGTACGGCGGTACGGGGCTGGGGCTGTCCATCTCGCGGGAGATCGCGCAGCTGCTCGGCGGCGAGATCCACGCGCAGAGCGAGCCGGGTCGCGGCTCGACGTTCACGCTGTACCTGCCGCTGCACCCGAGCGAGCTGCCGCCGCACGGCTACCAGCAGCCCATGCCGGCGCTCGAGGCCGGTGACCCGGTGACGTCGGCCGAGCTCGCCCCGGCGGAGGCCGAGACGCCGGCGGAGGTGAAGTCGTACCGGGACGCCCAGAGCGGTCCGGCCGCGCTGTTCCGGCGCCGCCGCAGGATCACGCTCGAGCGGCGGCCCGCTCCGGAGCCCGAGCAGTGGTCGGGGGTGGAGCAGGAGCCGGCTCCCCGGCCGTCGAGCCGCGGCATCCGTTTCGGCGGGCAGAAGGTGCTGATCGTCGACGACGACATCCGCAACGTCTTCGCGCTCACCAGCGTCCTGGAGCAGCACGGCCTGTCCGTGCTGTACGCGGAGAACGGCCGCGAGGGTATCGAGGTGCTGGAGCAGCACGACGACGTGGCGGTCGTCCTGATGGACATCATGATGCCCGAGATGGATGGATACGCCACGACCACGGCGATCCGCCGGATGCCGCAGTTCGCCGGGCTCCCGATCATCGCGCTCACCGCGAAGGCGATGAAGGGCGACCGCGAGAAGGCGATCGAGTCGGGTGCCTCCGACTACGTGACCAAGCCGGTCGACCCCGATCACCTGCTGTCGGTGATGGAGCAGTGGATGCGAGGGGAGTGAGACCGGCAGACCGGCGTCCGGAGCGGGCGCGAATGTGACGGGAGGCTTCGGTGTTCATGTGCTGTTGCCGACGGGGTGTGTGCGGAGTCGTGTAGAAGTACGGGAATCGGGGAACCTTCTGGTCTCCCGCCGCGTTTCTGCTACGTGCACAGTGACATCGCGGTGACAGGGTGTGGCGACGGGCGGGGTGCGGCTACGATGACCGGCACAAGGACGGGCGGCGCAAGGGAGTCGTCCCTCGGGGCGGTACCCACAGGTGCCTCCCCAGGTCCTGAGGACAGGGGAGGCCCCAAGCCGGGGCGAGGAGGGCGGGCCATGGTGCAGAAGGCCAAGATCCTCCTGGTCGATGACCGGCCGGAGAATCTGCTCGCGCTGGAGGCGATCCTCTCGGCGCTCGATCAGACGCTGGTGCGGGCATCGTCCGGGGAAGAAGCACTCAAAGCACTGCTCACGGATGATTTCGCGGTCATTCTGCTGGACGTCCAGATGCCGGGCATGGACGGTTTCGAGACCGCCGCGCACATCAAGCGACGGGAGCGGACCCGGGACATCCCGATCATCTTCCTCACCGCGATCAACCACGGCCCGCACCACACCTTCCGCGGGTACGCGGCGGGTGCGGTCGACTACATCTCCAAGCCGTTCGATCCGTGGGTGCTGCGCGCGAAGGTCTCGGTCTTCGTCGAGCTGTACATGAAGAACTGCCAGCTGCGGGAGCAGGCGGCGCTGCTGCGGCTCCAGCTGGAGGGCGGCGAGAAGGACGCGGCCGAGTCCAAGGAGTCGGCGGGGCTGCTCGCCGAGCTCTCGGCGCGGCTCGCGGCCGTCGAGGAGCAGGCCGAGGCGCTCACCAAGCAGCTCAACGACGAGTCGACCGACGCGGCCGCGGTGGCCACGGCCGCCCATCTGGAGCGCAAGCTCACGGGGTTGCGGCGGGCGCTGGACGCCCTGGAACCCGGAACCGGCAGCGCGTCGTCGGTGCCGTCGCAGAACTGAGGCCGGGGGCAAGGGCGTTGGCCGGGCCCCCGACGCGCCGTGGGCGTGAGACCGCGTCAACTGCGCGTCAATGTCACGCATCGACGAGAGCGACACGAACGGGTGAAGCGTCCGCCACGCGTGTCCCCAACCGTCTCCACCGGTAACCTCACACCTATGGCCTCACGTCCCTCCGCAGCCAAGAAGCCGCCCGCGAAGAAGGCGCCCGCTTCCGCGAAGGCCCCGGCGAAGAAGGCCGCTGCCAAGAAGGTCCCGGCGAAGAAGGCTCCCGCCAAGAGGGCCGCGGCGAAGAAGCCCGTGCCCGCACCGGCCGCCCCGAATCCGACCAGCGGCGTCTACCGGCTCGTACGCGCCCTGTGGCTGGGCCTCGCGCACGCCGTCGGCGCCGTCTTCCGCGGCATAGGGCAGGGCGCCAAGAACCTCGACCCCGCGCACCGCAAGGACGGCCTGGCACTGCTGTTGCTCGCCGTCGCCCTGATCGTCGCCGCCGGCACCTGGGCCGACCTGAAGGGTCCCGTCGGCGACCTCGTGGAGATCCTGGTCGCCGGAGCCTTCGGCCGGCTCGACCTGCTGGTGCCGATCCTGGTCGCGGTCATCGCCGTACGGTTCATCCGGCATCCGGAGAAGCCGGAGGCCAACGGACGGATCGTGATCGGTCTGTCCGCGCTCGTCATCGGCGTGCTCGGGCAGATCCACATCGGCTGCGGCTCGCCCGCGCGCAGTGACGGCATACAGGCCATAAGGGACGCCGGTGGTCTCATCGGCTGGGGCGCGGCCACACCGCTGTCGTCGACCATGACCGATGTCCTCGCCGTGCCGCTGCTGGTGCTGCTCACCGTCTTCGGTCTGCTGGTCGTCACCGCCACCCCGGTGAACGCCATTCCGCAGCGTCTGCGCCAGCTCGGCGTGCGGCTCGGACTCGTCCGCGAACCCGAGCCGGAGGAGTTCGGCGGGGACGACGAGCGCTACGAGCAGCAGTGGCGCGAGTCGCTGCCCGCGAGCCGCCGCGGCCGGCGGCCGGCGGCCGAGGAGTACGACCCGGACGGCGTGGAGCAGGAGGTGCTGTCCCGGCGCCGGGGCCGGCCCCGCAGGTCCGCGGTGCCGCGGCCTTCCATGGACCGGCCCATGGACGCCGTGGACGTGGCCGCCGCCGCGGCCGCCGCGCTGGACGGCGCCGTGCTGCACGGGATGCCGCCCTCGCCGATCGTCGCCGACCTGACCCAGGGTGTGAGCACCGGCGACCGCGAACCGACCACACCGACGCCGGTCCCGGCCGCCCGCCCCCAGCAGGAGAAGGCGAAGGCGGACAAGCCGAAGCAGGACAAGCCGCAGGCGGGTGTCCTGGACATGACGAAGGCGCCGCCCCGCGAACCCCGCGACCTGCCGCCCCGCGCGGAGCAGCTCCAGCTCTCCGGCGACATCACCTACTCCCTGCCCGCCCTCGACCTGCTCGAGCGCGGCGGCCCCGGCAAGGTGCGCAGCGCCGCCAACGACGCCGTGGTCGACGCGCTGCGGAAGGTCTTCACGGAGTTCAAGGTGGACGCCGCCGTCACCGGCTTCACCCGCGGCCCGACGGTCACCCGCTACGTGGTGGAACTCGGCCCGGCCGTGAAGGTCGAGCGGGTGACCGCGCTGACGAAGAACATCGCGTACGCCGTCGCCAGCCCGGACGTGCGGATCATCAGCCCGATCCCCGGCAAGTCCGCGGTGGGCATCGAGATCCCGAACACCGACCGGGAGATGGTCAACCTCGGTGACGTGCTGCGGCTCGCGGAGTCCGCCGAGGACGACGACCCGATGCTGGTCGCCTTCGGCAAGGACGTCGAGGGCGGCTACGTCATGGACTCGCTGGCGAAGATGCCGCACATGCTGGTCGCCGGCGCCACCGGTTCCGGAAAGTCGTCCTGCATCAACTGCCTGATCACCTCGGTCATGATGCGGGCGACCCCGGAGGACGTCCGGATGATCCTGGTCGACCCCAAGCGCGTCGAGCTGACGGCGTACGAGGGCATCCCGCACCTGATCACGCCGATCATCACCAACCCGAAGCGGGCCGCCGAGGCGCTCCAGTGGGTCGTGCGCGAGATGGACCTGCGCTACGACGACCTCGCGGCCTACGGCTACCGGCACATCGACGACTTCAACCGCGCGGTGCGCGAGGGCAAGGCCACAGCGCCCGAGGGCAGCGAGCGGGAGCTCCAGCCGTATCCGTATCTGCTGGTGATCGTCGACGAGCTGGCGGACCTCATGATGGTCGCCCCGCGCGACGTCGAGGACTCCATCGTGCGGATCACACAGCTCGCGCGGGCGGCCGGTATCCACCTGGTGCTCGCCACGCAGCGGCCGTCCGTCGACGTGGTCACCGGTCTGATCAAGGCGAACGTGCCGTCCCGGCTGGCGTTCGCCACGTCCTCGCTCGCGGACTCGCGGGTCATCCTCGACCAGGCCGGCGCCGAGAAGCTGATCGGCAAGGGCGACGGGCTGTTCCTGCCGATGGGCGCGAACAAACCGACGCGTCTGCAGGGCGCGTTCGTGACCGAGAAGGAGGTCGCGGCCGTCGTCCGGCACTGCAAGGACCAGATGGCGCCCGTCTTCCGGGACGACGTCACCGTCGGGACCAAGCAGAAGAAGGAGATCGACGAGGACATCGGCGACGACCTGGACCTGCTGTGCCAGGCGGCCGAGCTGGTCGTCTCCACCCAGTTCGGATCGACGTCCATGCTCCAGCGCAAGCTGCGCGTCGGCTTCGCCAAGGCGGGCCGGCTGATGGACCTCATGGAGTCGAGGAACATCGTCGGACCGAGCGAGGGTTCGAAGGCTCGTGACGTTCTTGTGAAGTCTGATGAGCTGGATGGCGTGCTCGCGCTGATCCGGGGGGAGTCTGAAGGGTAGGCGAACGGGAGGCGGTCGTCGCCTCCGGGCACCCGGGTGGTCGATCGTGACCCACTCGTAAGCGATCATTGGGCAACCGTTTCCCGTCGGCGTACGTCAAGTTGAGGGAAACAGCAAACTGCAGTCCCATCATCGGGATGTCGGGCCATTCCAATGGCGTACAAAGTCCTACCGCCCGGTTGCCCCACCCTCTCGTACCCCTCCTAGACTGAACTTCCAGCACAGGCGGCTACACGCTCGAAAGGCGCCCCCGTGTCCATCGGCAACTCCCCTGAAGACGAGCGTCCGTTCGAAGACGTTTCCGAGGAAGCCCGCCCTTCCGTCTCCGTCGGTCGAGCGCTGCAGCAGGCGCGCATCGCCGCCGGGCTCACCGTCGACGACGTCAGTACCGCCACCCGGGTCCGAATCGCCATCGTGCACGCCATCGAGGCGGACGACTTCGCCCCCTGCGGCGGCGACGTCTACGCGCGCGGGCACATCCGGACCCTGGCCAGGGCCGTGGACCTCGACCCGGCGCCGCTGATCGCCCAGTACGAGGCCGAGCACGGCGGCGGCCGTCCGGCCCCGACCCCGGCCGCCCCGCTGTTCGAGGCGGAACGCATCCGTCCGGAGCGGCGCGGACCCAACTGGACCGCGGCCATGGTCGCCGCGATCGTCGTCGTGATCGGCTTCGTCGGGTTCACGATGGTCAAGGGCGGTGACGACGGCGGCAAGGAGAACGTCGCCGACGGCGCCACGCCCAGCAAGTCGGCCTCGCCCACCCCCAAGTCCGAGAAGCCCGCCGAGCCCGAGCCGGAGCCGTCGGACAGCGCCATCGCCGCCGCGCCGCAGGACAAGGTGACGGTCCAGGTCAGCGCCGTCGACGGACGCAGCTGGATCTTCGCCAAGGACCACAACGGCCGGCAGCTGTTCGACGGACTGCTCAAGCAGGGCGAATCCAAGACCTTCCAGGACAGCACCAAGGTCAATCTGGTCCTCGGCGACGCCGGCGCGATCGACCTGTTCGTGAACGGCAAGAAGATCGAGGACGACTGGCAGCCGGGCGCCGTCGAGCGCCTGACCTACACCAAGGGCGACCCGCAGGCCGGATGATCCGGCGCAAAGGGTGCTTCGTCGACGCGGTCGGCCATGATCGGCCAACCCCGTCGACGTGGGGCGTCAGCGGGACGAAGTAGTCTTGAGCCCATGCCTGAACGCCGTACCGTCGCACTCGTCACCCTTGGCTGCGCCCGTAACGAGGTGGACTCGGAGGAGCTCGCAGGCCGTTTGGAGGCGGACGGCTGGCAGCTCGTGGAGGACGCCGAGGAAGCGGACGTCGCCGTCGTCAACACCTGTGGCTTCGTCGAGGCCGCCAAGAAGGACTCCGTCGACGCCCTCCTGGAGGCCAACGACCTCAAGGGACACGGGAGAACCCAGGCCGTCGTGGCGGTGGGCTGCATGGCCGAGCGGTACGGCAAGGAGCTCGCCGAGGCTCTTCCCGAGGCCGACGGCGTGCTCGGTTTCGACGACTACGCCGACATCTCCGACCGCCTCCAGACCATCCTGAACGGCGGCATCCACGCCTCCCACACCCCGCGCGACCGGCGCAAGCTGCTGCCGATCAGCCCGGCCGAGCGGCAGGACTCCGCCGCAGCCGTCGCCCTTCCGGGACACGGCCCGGTGGACCTGCCCGACGGTCTCGCCCCGGCCTCCGGCCCTCGTGCGCCGCTGCGCCGTCGGCTGGACGGCTCCCCGGTCGCCTCGGTGAAGCTCGCCTCCGGCTGCGACCGGCGCTGCTCCTTCTGCGCCATCCCGTCCTTCCGCGGCTCCTTCATCTCGCGCCGACCCAGCGATGTGCTGAACGAGACGCGCTGGCTGGCCGAGCAGGGCGTGAAGGAGATCATGCTGGTCTCCGAGAACAACACCTCCTACGGCAAGGACCTCGGCGACATCCGTCTGCTGGAGTCCCTGCTGCCCGAGCTCGCCGAGGTCGACGGCCTCGAGCGGGTGCGCGTCAGCTACCTCCAGCCGGCCGAGATGCGGCCCGGCCTGATCGACGTGCTGACCTCCACCCCGAAGGTCGTCCCGTACTTCGACCTGTCCTTCCAGCACTCCGCGCCCGACGTGCTGCGCGCGATGCGCCGTTTCGGCGACACCGACCGGTTCCTGGAGCTGCTCGACACCATCCGGGGCAAGGCGCCCCAGGCCGGTGTGCGCTCCAACTTCATCGTCGGCTTCCCCGGCGAGTCCGCGGCCGACCTCGCCGAACTGGAGCGGTTCCTGAACCACGCGCGGCTGGACGCCATCGGCGTCTTCGGCTACTCCGACGAGGAGGGCACCGAAGCGGCGACGTACGACCGCAAGCTGGACGAGGAGGTCGTCGCCGAGCGGCTGGCCCGCGTCTCCCGGCTGGCCGAGGAACTGGTCTCGCAGCGCGCCGAGGAGCGGATCGGCGAGACCGTGCACGTGCTGGTGGAGTCCGTCGACGAGACGGAGGGCGTGTACGGCCGGGCGGAGCACCAGGCCCCCGAGACGGACGGCCAGGTGCTGCTCACGAGCGGCGAGGGTCTGGACGTCGGCCGTATGGTCGAGGCGAAGGTGGTCGGCACGGAGGGTGTCGACCTGGTGGCCGAGCCGCTGTTCCAGGGTTCGCTCGCGTGTAGTGAGGAGGCGGGCAGATGACGGGTGTCCCGGCATCGGCGGCGGGAGGCCCCTCCGGCGCGAGGGCGGCGGGCGCCGCACCCGGGGGCATGCCGGCGTCCGGCCGCGCGGTCGCGCGGGAGGCACGGGGCACGGCTCCGGGATCGTCCGGCGGTGGACCCCGGCGTGGTGCGTCCGGCCGTGGCCCGGGCGGCGCCCGGACGCACGGCGACGAGGCGGTGCCGGTCACCGCGTCCCATGACGGTGTCGACGCCGAGGACGGTACGAAGCCCGCGCGCGGTGCGAAGATCGCGGCGGCGGCCGTCAACCAGGCCAGCGTCTGGAACATCGCCAACTTGCTGACCATGCTCCGGCTGCTCCTGGTGCCGGCGTTCGTCATGCTGATGCTCGCCGAGGGCGGGTACGACCCGGCGTGGCGGTCGTTCGCCTGGGCGGCCTTCGCCATCGCCATGATCACCGACCTGTTCGACGGTCATCTGGCGCGCACGTACAACCTCGTCACCGACTTCGGGAAGATCGCCGACCCCATCGCCGACAAGGCGATCATGGGAGCGGCGCTGATCTGTCTCTCCTTGCTGGGCGATCTGCCGTGGTGGGTCACCGGAGTCATCCTCGGCCGGGAACTCGGCGTCACCCTGCTGCGTTTCCTGGTCATTCGCTACGGCGTGATCCCGGCCAGCCGAGGGGGCAAGCTCAAGACCCTCACCCAGGGCATCGCCGTCGGTATGTACGTACTGGCGCTGACGGGGTGGCTGGCCACACTGCGGTGGTGGGTGATGGCCGCGGCGGTCGTGCTGACCGTGGCGACCGGACTCGACTATGTGAAACAGGCCATTGTGCTGCGCAGGCAGGGAATCGCCGAGCGCGCGGCGGCGTTGGAGGAGACGGAAGCGTGAGTTCCGAGGCCGCCGAGGTGGTGCGACTACTTACCGTGAACGGCGGAACGCTCGCCGTCGCCGAGTCGCTGACCGGTGGCCTGGTGGCTGCGGAGCTCACTTCGGTTCCCGGGGCGTCCAAGGTCTTCCGGGGTTCGGTGACGGCGTACGCCACCGAACTCAAGCAGGAGCTGCTCGGTGTGGACGCCGCCCTGCTGGCGCAGTGCGGAGCGGTGGATCCGCAGGTGGCGGTCCAGATGGCGGCCGGCGTCCGCAAGGCACTGGGTGCCGACTGGGGCATCGCCACCACCGGCGTCGCCGGTCCGGATCCCCAGGACGGCCAGGCCGTCGGCACGGTTTTCGTGGCCGTGGACGGCCCTTCCGGGACGGGAACGGGTTCCGCCCGCGGCGGAAAAGTGGAGCATCTGCGGTTGAACGGCGACCGCGCGGAAATTCGTATGGAGAGTGTACGGAGCGTACTCGCACTGCTTCTGACGGAGCTCGCGGGCGAACAGACCGGGAATGAGCGGGCACAGGATACGGAACGGAACGGGGGGTTTTGATGTTTGCAGCCCTGAGTGAACACGACATCGCTCCCCGCACGGCCGCGGCGCAAGGCGGTACGGTGGGGCGAGAAGGATGCGGCTACGCGGTCCGAGGAGGGAGCCACCGATGATTCTGCTCCGTCGCCTGCTGGGTGACGTGCTGCGTCGGCAGCGCCAACGCCAGGGCCGTACTCTGCGCGAAGTCTCCTCGTCCGCCCGAGTCTCACTCGGCTATCTCTCCGAGGTGGAGCGGGGGCAGAAGGAGGCTTCCTCCGAGCTGCTCTCCGCCATCTGCGACGCGCTGGACGTACGGATGTCCGAGCTCATGCGGGAAGTGAGCGACGAGCTCGCTCTCGCCGAACTGGCCCAGTCTGCTGCAGCGACGCCCAGCGAGCCCGTACCCACGCCGGTTCGTCCGATGCTGGGTTCCGTTTCGGTGACCGGTGTGCCACCGGAACGGGTGACCATCAAGGCGCCCGCCGAGGCGGTGGGCGTCGTCGCCGCGTGAGCGTGGTGTTCCGCGCACGCGCGGTGTGAAGGTGTGGGATGCCCCGGTAGGGGCCCTTCCGGGAGATCCGGAGGGGTGCTGCCGGGGTTTTCGCATGCGTGGGTGCCTTCTCCCTGTGCGTTTGCCGGTGCGGCGCGCGGCGGTCATCGTGGAGGGACGAGACGGGGGTCAGCCACGGAGGTGCGGATGTACGTCGTGAAGAGCCCGTTGTCCGACGCGAACCTGAAGACCGTGTCCGAGGCGCTGCAGGGCGCCCTGGTCGACCTGGTGGATCTCGCCCTGGTGGCCAAGCAGATCCATTGGAACGTGGTCGGGCCACGCTTCCGCTCCGTTCACCTCCAGCTCGACGAGGTCGTGACCCTGGCGCGTGCGCACTCCGACACCGTGGCGGAGCGCGCCGCGGCCCTGGGGGTCTCGCCCGACGGGCGTGCCGCGACGGTGGCCGTCGGCAGCGGCATCGGGGTGACGCCCGAGGGCTGGGTCGACGACACGGCCGCGGTGGGCGCGCTCGTGGAGGCGCTGGGCGCGGTGATCGCCCGTATGCGGGAGCGGGTCACGGCGACCGACGAACCGGACCCGGTGAGCCAGGACATCCTGATCACGATCACCGCGGACCTGGAGAAGCAGCACTGGATGTTCCAGGCCGAGAACGGGTGACATGGCCCTGGGGGGCCGTGGCGCCCTCGTGGAGCGACCCGGGGGCCGAGATGCGCCTGTGTGCCCTTGGTGCGCCCTGTGCGCGGGGGCAGGCGGTCTCATAGCGTCGGCCCGGGGGTGGGGGCCGTGACGACGGGGCGGGTGCTGCGCCGGGGTGTCGTTCTGGGGTTCGGGGCGTTGTGGTGGTGGGCGGTGGCGCGACTGCTGCTGGTGCCCGACGCCGGGGCGGTGGAAGGGGCGGTCGCGGCCGGCGGGTGGGGGCTCAGCCTGCTGCCGGTGCACTGCATGCCCAAGGCACGGGCCGAAGGGGCGCTCGCGGCGGGACGGTGGCGGCGGACCTGGCGGGTGAGCAACGCGCGTCGGTTCACCGACGGGGCGTGAACGGAGCCGGCCCCGGCTGGCAGGTGGGGCACCAGTACGTGGGGCGCTCGCGGGAGCCGTCGCCCTGGTCGGCGAGGCGGATCGGGGTGCGGCAGCGCAGGCAGGGGCGGTGGGCGCGGCCGTACACGAACAGGTCCTGGCCGCGGCGGCCGGTGGTGTTGCGGACCGGGCGCTCGCGGTTGAGCTCCAGCAGTTTCCTGGCGAACTCCGGCAGTTGTGCGGATCGGTCGGCGGGCAGTTCGCCCACGGGGAGCCAGGGGGTGACACCGAGGAGGAAGCACAGCTCGCTCTTGAAGACATTGCCGATTCCGGCGAGGTTCCGTTGGTCCAGCAGGGCTTCGCCGAGGGGGCGCGCCGGGTCCTCCAGGAGGTTGGCCAGCGCGAGGCCGGGGTTCCAGTCCGGGCCGAGGAGGTCGGGGCCGAGATGGCCGACCGCGCGGCCCTCGTCGGTGGTGCGCATCAGTTCCAGGACGGGGAGCCGGTAGCCGACGGCCGTGCGGCCGGCGTTGCCGAGGACGGCGCGGATCTGGTGGGCGGGGCCCCCGTTCCAGCGTTGCCCGTGCGCGTACACCCGCCAGGAGCCGTCCATTCTCAGGTGCGAGTGCAGCGTCAGGCCGCCTTCGACGCGGGTCAGCAGATGTTTGCCGCGCGGGGTGACGTCCAGCACGGTGCGGCCGGTGAGGTCGGCCGTGGCGAACCTCGGCACCCGGAGGTCGCTGCGGGTCAGCACCTGGCCGGCCAGGGCGTCGTGCAGCCGCCGCGCGGCCTGCCAGACCGTGTCTCCTTCGGGCATGCGTCAAGGGTGGCACGTCGGGCGGTCGGGGCGCTCGGGCGGGCGCGGGCCGGCGACGGGTCAGGCGCGCAGGCGCAGACCTCTGGGTGTGGCGACGAAGCCGGCGGTCTCCAGGAGGGTGCCCAGGGGGGACGTCAGCGCCGGGGTGCCGTTGACGCGCTCCACCGTGACCGTGCCGAGGGAACCCGCGCGGGCGGCCGCGGCGAGGGCCTCGGCGGCGGCCGGGAGGCGCGGGTCGTCAGCGGGTTCGCCGTCGGAGCCGGCGGGCCAGGCCAGCAGCGTCTTGCCGCCGCGCTCCATGTAGAGCGTCAGCTCGCCGTCCACCAGCACCACCAGGGAGCCCGCCTTGCGGCCGGGTTTGTGCCCGGCACCGGTCGGCGGTTCGGGCCAGCCCAGGGCGGCACCGTAGGCGTTCGCCGGGTCGGCGGCGGCCAGGACCACGGCGCGTGCGGCGCGGTCCGCGCCGGTACGGCGGCCGGTGAAGGGGTCGTACGGGGGACGCCCGCCGTTCTGCCAGGGCGGAGGGGACTGCGGGACCAGGTCGCGCGGGGAGACGTAGTCGCCCGGCGAGAGGTGGGGGTACGACGTGTCGTCCGGGCCGGGGAAGCCGTCGTGGCCCGGGACGGTCTCGAAGGAGCCGGGCACCCCGGCGGCCGGACCCCGGGCCAGGAGGCCGTCGCCCCGCTCGCGGGCGTTGGCCGCCGCGCGGAGGCGGTCCACGGCCCCGTCCATCGCGAACTGGGCGGCGCCCAGACCCTCCACCACATAGCCGCGGCGCGCCTGCCCCGTCTCCTCGAAGGCGGACAGAACGCGGTACACCGCCGAGAAGCCGCCCTCGACGCCCTCCGCGGAGACGGCACCCCGGGTCACCACACCGTGCCGGTCGAGCAGGGTGCGGGCCAGCGCGTGGGCGCGGACCGTGGCATCGGTGTCCCCGTCCGGGAGCAGGGACCACCGGCCCGCCACGGTCGGCGGGCCGGTGCGGGAGGCGCTGCGGGCGGCAGCCGTGAGCGATCCGTAGCGACCGCGCGGGACGGAGCGTTTCGCGCGGTGGGCCGTGGCGCCCGCGGTGCGGCCCGAACCCAGCAGGGAGCGCATGGGCGTCAGTGTGTCGTTGGTCAGCCGCCCGGACCAGGCGAGGTCCCACAGAGCGTCGGCCAGTTGGGGGTCGGTGGCCTCGGGATGCGTGGTGGCGCGGACCTGGTCGGCGATCTGGCGGAAGAACAGGCCGTAGCCGCCGGAGAGGGCGTCCAGGACGGACTGGTGGAGGGCGGTCGGCTCCAGGGGGTGCGGGGGCGGCAGGAGCAGCGGGGCCGCGTCCGCGAGGTAGAGGGAGACCCAGCCGTCCTTCCCGGGCAGCGAACCGGCGCCCGCCCACACCACCTCCCCGGCGGCCGTCAGCTCGTCCAGCATCGCCGGGGCGTAGTCCGTCACCCGGGACGGCAGGACCAGCTTCTCCAGGGCGGACGCGGGCACGGACGCGCCCTGCAGCTGCTCGACGGCGCGCACCAGGCCGTCGATGCCGCGCAGGGAGTGCCCCTTGCCGATGTGCTGCCACTGGGGGAGGAACTGGGCGAGCGCGGGTGGAGGCACCGGCTCCAGTTCGTGCCGCAGCGCGGCCAGGGAGCGGCGGCGCAGTCGGCGCAGTACGGCCGCGTCGCACCACTCCTGTCCGATCCCGGCCGGATGGAACTCGCCCTGGACGACCCTGCCCGCCGCCGAGAGCCGCTGCAGGGCGCCCTCGGTGACCGCCGCACCCAGCCCGAAGCGGGCCGCCGCCGTCGCCGACGTGAACGGGCCGTGGGTGCGCGCGTACCGCGCGAGGAGGTCGCCGAGGGGGTCCTTGACGGGTTCGGTGAACGCCTCCGGCACACCGACCGGCAGCGCCGTGCCCAGCGCGTCGCGCAGCCGGCCGGCGTCCTCGATCGCCGACCAGTGGTCGGCGCCGGCCACTCGCACCCGGATGGCGCGCCGCGCGGAGGCGAGTTCCCGCGCCCACTGCGGCTCGGCGCCCCGCTCGGTGAGTTCGGTGTCGGTGAGCGGGCCCAGCAGCCGCAGCAGGTCGGCCACGCCCTCCGCGTCCTTGACCCGCCGGTCCTCGGTGAGCCACTGCAGCTCGCGCTCCAGCTCGGTCAGCACCTCGGCGTCGAGCAGTTCGCGCAGCTCCGCCTGGCCGAGCAGCTCGGCCAGCAGCCGTGAGTCCAGCGACAGGGCGGCGGCGCGGCGCTCGGCGAGCGGGGAGTCGCCCTCGTACAGGAACTGCGCGACGTATCCGAAGAGGAGGGAGCGGGCGAAGGGGGACGGCTCGGGTGTGGTGACCTCGACCAGGCGCACCTTGCGGGCCTCCAGGTCACCCATCAGCTCGACGAGTCCGGGCACGTCGAAGACGTCCTGGAGGCATTCGCGGACGGCTTCGAGGACGATCGGGAACGAGCCGAACTCGCCGGCCACCTGGAGCAGCTGGGAGGCGCGCTGACGCTGCTGCCACAGCGGTGTGCGCCGGCCGGGACTGCGGCGCGGCAGCAGCAGCGCGCGGGCGGCGCACTCGCGGAACCGGGACGCGAACAGCGCCGAACCGCCCACCTGGTCGGTGACGACCCGGTCGACCTCGCCCTTGTCGAAGACGACGTCGGCCGCGCCCACGGGGGCCCGCTCCGCGTCGTACTCCGTGCCGGCCTTCACCGGCTCCTGGTCGAGCAGGTCGAGGCCCATCAGGTCGGCGTCCGGCAGGCGCAGCACGATGCCGTCGTCGGCGTGCATCACCTGGGCGTCCATGCCGTACCGCTCGGAGAGGCGGGCGGCGAGCGCGAGTGCCCACGGGGCGTGCACCTGGGCGCCGAACGGGGAGTGCACGACGACCCGCCAGTCGCCCAGTTCGTCGCGGAAGCGCTCCACCACGATGGTGCGGTCGTCCGGGACGTGACCACAGGCCTCGCGCTGCTCGTCGAGGTAGGACAGGACGTTGTCGGCGGCCCAGGCGTCCAGTCCCGCCGTGAGGAGCCGCAGCCGGGCGTCGTCCTTGGACAGCGAGCCCACCTCGCGCAGGAACGCGCCCACCGCGCGGCCGAGTTCCAGCGGGCGGCCCAGCTGGTCGCCCTTCCAGAACGGCAGCCGGCCCGGCACGCCCGGCGCCGGGGAGACCAGCACCCGGTCGCGCGTGATGTCCTCGATGCGCCAGGAGCTGGTGCCGAGCGTGAAGACGTCACCCACGCGGGACTCGTAGACCATCTCCTCGTCCAGCTCGCCGACCCGTCCGCCGCCCTTCTTCGGGTCTGCGCCCGCCAGGAACACCCCGAAGAGGCCGCGGTCGGGGATCGTGCCCCCGGAAGTGACGGCGAGACGCTGGGCGCCCGGGCGGCCGGTGATCTCGCCCGTGACCCGGTCCCACACCACGCGCGGGCGCAGCTCCGCGAACGCGTCGGACGGGTAGCGGCCGGCGAGCATGTCCAGGACGGCCGTGAAGGCGGACTCGGGCAGGGAGGCGAAGGGCGCCGCACGGCGGACCATCGCGAGCAGGTCGTCGAGCTGCCAGGCGTCCATGGCCGTCATGGCGACGAGCTGCTGGGCCAGGACGTCGAGGGGGTTGGCGGGGACCCTCAGGGACTCGATCGCCCCGGTGCGCATCCGCTCGGTGACCACGGCCGCCTGCACCAGGTCGCCCCGGTACTTGGGGAACACCACGCCCGTGGACACCGCGCCCACCTGGTGCCCCGCGCGGCCGACGCGCTGGAGCCCGGAGGCGACGGACGGCGGCGACTCGACCTGGACCACCAGGTCGACGGCGCCCATGTCGATGCCCAGCTCCAGGCTGGAGGTGGCGACCACCGCGGGCAGCCGGCCCGCCTTGAGATCCTCCTCGACCAGGGCGCGCTGCTCCTTGGACACCGAACCGTGGTGGGCGCGCGCGATGACCGCGGGCGCTCCCTGGGTGGTCCCGGAGCCGCCCATGAGCTCGGCGGGGGAGTGGTGCTCGTCCAGGGGTTCCCCGGTGGCCCGCTCGTGGGCGATCTCGTTGAGCCGGTTGCACAGCCGCTCGGCGAGGCGGCGGGAGTTCGCGAACACGATGGTCGAGCGGTGCGCCTGCACCAGGTCGGTGATCCGCTCCTCGACATGCGGCCAGATCGACGGGCGCTCGGCGCCCTCCGACCCGTCGGCGACCGGGGAGCCGCCCAGCTCGCCCAGGTCCTCGACCGGCACCACCACGGACAGGTCGAACTCCTTGCCCGACTCCGGCTGGACGATCTCCACCTTGCGGCGCGGGGAGAGGAACCGGGCGACCTCGTCGACCGGGCGCACCGTCGCCGAGAGGCCGATACGGCGGGCCGGACGGGGCAGCAGCTCGTCCAGCCGCTCCAGGGAGAGCGCGAGATGCGCGCCGCGCTTGGTTCCGGCGACCGCGTGCACCTCGTCCAGGATCACCGTCTCCAGGCCCGTCAGCGCGTCGCGCGTGGCGGACGTCAGCATCAGGAACAGGGACTCGGGCGTGGTGATCAGGATGTCCGGCGGGCGGGTGGCCAGGGCGCGGCGCTCGGCGGGCGGGGTGTCGCCGGAGCGGATGCCGACCTTCACCTCGGGCTCGGGCAGGCCCAGGCGCACGGACTCCTGGCGGATGCCGGTCAGCGGGCTGCGGAGATTGCGCTCGACATCGACGGCCAGGGCCTTCAGCGGCGAGACGTACAGGACGCGGCAGCGCTTCTTGGGGTCGGCGGGCGGCGGTGTGGAGGCCAGCTGGTCCAGGGCGGCGAGGAAGGCGGCCAGTGTCTTCCCGGAACCGGTGGGGGCGACCACCAGCACGTCCGAGCCCTCCCCGATGGCCCGCCACGCACCGGCCTGGGCGGCGGTGGGTGCGGAGAACGCCCCCGTGAACCAGCCGCGGGTCGCGGGGGAGAAGCCGTCCAGGGCTCGGTGCGGATCGCTGACCATGCGTCCATCGTGCACCCGGCCACTGACAATCGGGCCGAGCCGGGGGACGGGCGGGGGCGGCCGGGACCGCGTGACAATGGCCGTATGGCGGAATCGGGCAAGGAGCGGGCGCGGCACTGGCAGTACGACGAACTACCCGGTGTCGATCTGCTGCGTGCCCGGTACATACGGAAGACGTTCGTCCGGCACACTCACGAGCACTTCGTGATCGCCGCCATCGCCGACGGGGTCGAGGTCTTCCACCACGGCGGCGCCGACCAGTACGCGGGCGCCGGGGCCCTCGCCCTGGTGAACCCGGACACCCCGCACACCGGCCGGGCGGGCGTTCCCGAGGGCTGGCAGTACGGGGCGGTGTACCCGTCGCCCGAGGTGGTGGGCGCGATCGCCGCCGAGACCACCACGCTGCGCGGCACACCGGGGTTCGTGACGCCGGTGCTCGACGATCCGTACACCGTCCATCTGGTGCACCAGGTGCTGCGGGCCACCGACGAGGGCAACGCGCTCGCCGCCGACACCCTGCTCCGGGTCGCGGTGACCCGGCTGCTGCGGCTGAACGGCGGGACATTGCCGCGACGCGAGATACGCACGGCGGGAGCCCGGATCGCCGTACGCGCGCGTGCCGTGCTGGAGGAACGGCTGGCCGATCCGCCGACCTTGGAGCGGCTGGCCGGTGAGCTGGGCACCGGCCCGTTCGCGCTGCTGCGCGCCTTCCGGAACACCTACGGGATGCCGCCGCACACCTGGCTCATCGACGCGCGCGTGCGGCGGGCACGGCGGCTGCTGGACGCGGGGACCGCGCCGTCGGAGGCGGCCGTCGCGGTCGGCTTCACCGACCAGCCGCATCTGAACCGGCACTTCAGCCGGATCGTCGGCGTGCCCCCGGGGGCCTACCAGCGCGAGCGCAAGAACGTACAAGACGCGCGGGGCGGTACGCCCGTACCGTCCGGGGCGTGGCAGTGGAACGGACAGAAGCGCTCGCAGACGTACGGGACGACGGAGGAGGAAAGCCGGACGGTGCCGTCGTACGGGACGCCCTCGGCGTCGGGATCGCCGTCGGACTCTCCGGGTTCGCCTTCGGCGTGACCTCGGCGGGCAGTGGGCTCACCCTGCTCCAGACCTGTGCGCTCAGCCTCCTGGTGTTCACCGGCGCCTCCCAGTTCGCGCTGGTGGGGGCGCTGGCGGTCGGCGGGAGTCCGTTCACCGCGGCCGCGGGGGCGTTCTTTCTGGGGGTGCGCAACGCGTTCTACGGGCTGCGGCTGTCACAGTTGCTCGCGCTGCCCCGCGCGGTGCGGCCGTTCGCCGCCCAGTGGGTGATCGACGAGACGACCGCCGTCTCGCTCGCCCAACCCACTCGGCGCGGCGCGCGCATCGGGTTCCTGGTGACCGGGCTCAGCCTGTACCTCCTGTGGAACCTCACCACGCTGCTCGGCGCACTGGGCGCCGACGCGATCGGGGACACCGACGCGTGGGGGCTGGACGCGGCCGGCCCCGCGGTCTTTCTGGCGCTCCTCGCGCCGATGCTGCGCACCGGTACCGAGCGGACCGTCGCCGGGCTCGCCGTTCTCCTGGGGCTGGGTCTGCTGCCCGTGCTGCCGGCCGGTGTGCCGGTCCTGGTGGCCGCGCTCGCGGCACCGGCCGTCCTGTGGGCGCAGGGCCGGAAGAGCGCCTCGCGCGGTGACATGGCGGAGGAGGACCGTTGAACATCTGGATCGCGATCGGTGTGACCGCCCTCGGCTGCTACGCCGTCAAGCTCGTGGGGCTGCTGGTGCCCGCCGGGGTCCTGGAACGGCCCCTCGTCCGGCGTCTCGCCGCGCTCCTCCCGGTCGCCCTGCTCGCCGCCCTGACCGCCCAGCAGACCTTCTCCGAAGGCCAGGCCCTGGCCTTCGACGCACGGGCGGCCGGCGTGGCGGCGGCCGCCGTGGCGCTGGTTCTGCGCGCCCCGTTCCTGCTCGTCGTCGGAGCGGCCGTCGTGGTGACGGCGGGGGTGCGGGCACTGGGTGGGTGAGGCGCCGGGCACGGTGCCCGGCGGTGCCACAGTTCCGTCTCCGTGCCCGGAGAACGGCTGCCGTCCACGAAACGGGATGCGATGCGGCCACCTGGGCGGCGTGACCGCTGACCGGGGGTGGGTTTCGCTCGCTCGCCCGCGCTCGCGGGGTGCCGCTGCGCCCACCCGTGCCACCCCAGCGGCACGATTGCCCGCAGCTACCGCAGCAGCGGTCGTCACGCAGTTTGCTCAGTCGACGGTGCGGCCGTACGCCGTCAGGGTGTGGAGGGCCTCGATCGTCACCATGGGGCGGGCCTCCAGGGAAGGGCCCGGGGCCCACTGGCGCCGGCGGACGGGCCAGCCGCCGTCCTCCTGTTGCTCGGCCGCGAGGAAGTCCAGGGAGCGCGCCGTCTCCTCGTCCGTGAACCACGCGCGCGCCAGGGAGTGCGGCGTCCGCGCGTAGTCGTGCGGGAAGTGGTGCTCGCCCGGGGCGTAGCCGGGGGCGACCGGGTACGCGGCGAGGTCCTCCGGATCGAGCGCCGCCAGCCGCTGCCCGCGTACCAGACGGCCCAGCCGGTCCGCGGCGGCCTCCGCGCGGGGACGGTCGGGGGCGTGGTCCAGGAAGGCCACGGCGGCCTGGACCTCGTAGGGGTGGGACTTCTCCAGCGACTCCGCGGCCTGCCAGCAGAAGTCGGTCGCACGGAACAACCACGCGTGCCACACCTCGTTGCGGTGCAGCAGGCCCGCCACCGGTCCGGTGGCCGACAGCTCGCCGGGCGGGTCGTCCACGACCGGTACGAAGGGTGCCGCCGGGTAACCGCGCTGGCCGGGCGAGATCCCCGGAAGCGCGCCCTCCACCGTGGAGACGGACGTCAGATAGCGGCACACGTCCTCCGCGCGGCGGCCGCCGCAACGCCCCACGGCGTCCAGCACGCGCAGGGCGCGGGTGGTGTGCAGCGGCTGGCTGACCGGACCCCGCAGATCGGGTTCCAGCGCGTGACCGTAACCGCCGTCGTCGTTGCGGTAGGCGTTCAGTGCCGCCTCCACCGGACCGGCGCCGCCGCCCCGGAAGCGGTGGGCGAAGAGGTGCTGTTCGAGCACCCGCGCGGTGAGCCAGACGAACCGCTCCGCCCGCGCGAGCGGGCCCTGGGACAGGGATGTCGGGGGCGGTGGGGCAGCTCCGGTGTCGGCCATGGGTCCGACCGTAGGCGGAAGGCGGTGCCGGCGGGCGGCCCGGCTCGGGGCCACCCCCGCAGGCGGGATACTGGGTGCATGCGGTTGACGGTTTTCTGGGAGCGGATGGCGGAGCACTTCGGCGCGGGCCATGCCGAGACCTTCGCGCACGACCATGTCATGTCCGAGCTCGGCGGGCGCACCGTGCACGAGGCGCTGGCAGCCGGCTGGAACGCCAAGGACGTCTGGCAGGTGGTCTGCGCGGTGATGGACGTCCCCGCGGAAAAGCGTTGATCGTCACAGAGACCGTCGTGGGGTGCGTGGCTGCCGCCGACGTGGGCGAGACTTGATCCGTGGCACCCACTGACGAGACCGGGCAGGCAGCCCAGCATCCCACCACGCCCGGCGCGCCGCCGCCCGCCGGGCCCCCGGTGGCCCCCATGTCCGGGCCGGGCGCCCGCATGCCGCGCTGGCTGCCGCGCGCCATGGTGCTCGCCCTCGCGTTGTTCGCCGTGTTCCAGTTGGGCAGCTGGGCCTTCCACCAGCTCATCGGCCTGCTGGTCAACATCCTCATCGCGTTCTTCCTGGCACTCGCCATCGAGCCCGCGGTGAGCTGGATGGCCGCGCGCGGGGTGCGTCGGGGCCTGAGCACCTTCCTCGTCTTCCTGGGCGTGCTGATCGTGGCGGCGGGCTTCGTCACGCTGCTCGGGTCGATGCTGGCGGGACAGATCATCAAGATCGTCGAGGACTTTCCGGACTACCTCGACTCCGTGATCAACTGGATCAACACGCACTTCAAGACGGAGCTGCGGCGGGTGGACATCCAGGAGGGCCTGCTGCGCTCCGACTGGCTGCGCAACTACGTCCAGAACAGCGCCACCGGTGTCCTGGACGTCTCCGCGCAGGTCCTCGGCGGTCTCTTCCAGTTGCTGACCGTCGGTCTGTTCTCGTTCTACTTCGCCGCCGACGGCCCGCGGCTGCGGCGCACCGTCTGCTCCCTGCTGCCGCCCGCCCGGCAGGCCGAGGTGCTGCGCGCGTGGGAGATCGCGGTGAACAAGACGGGCGGCTACATCTACTCGCGCGGGCTGATGGCCCTGGTCTCCGGCCTGGCGCACTACGTCCTGCTGGAGTTCCTCGAGGTGCCCTACGCGCCCGTCCTCGCCGTGTGGGTGGGCCTGGTGTCGCAGTTCATCCCCACCATCGGCACCTATCTCGCGGGCGCCCTGCCCATGCTGATCGCCTTCACGGTCGACCCCTGGTACGCGCTGTGGGTGCTGATCTTCGTGGTGATCTACCAGCAGTTCGAGAACTACGTGCTGCAGCCCAAGCTGACCTCCAAGACCGTCGACATCCATCCGGCGGTCGCCTTCGGCTCGGTCGTCGCGGGCACCGCCCTGCTCGGTGCCGTGGGCGCACTGATCGCCATCCCCGCCGTCGCCACCCTCCAGGCGTTCCTGGGTGCGTACGTGCGGCGGTACGACGTCACGGACGACCCCCGTGTGCTCGGGCACCGCGGCCCAGGCGGCGGGCCGGGCGCCCTCACCCGCGTCCGTCGTCTGTGGGCCCGCCGGCCGGGTGCGGAGCGGCCCCGCGGCGGAGACACCGGGGCCTCCTGAGGGCGGGCGTCCCGCGCGACACACAGGGCTGTGGTGCCGTGTGTGTCGCTTGACACAAAAATCGAACATCCATTCTTATGGAAGTGCCGGTGAGGCTCGACGGCAGGTGCTATGTCCCGGTTCGGGTAGGAATGCACCCGCGTTATCCACAGGCCGGAGGTGCGTCGGGGCGCGTTGTCAGTGGCAGGCGTTAGCGTCTTTGACGTGAAGCGATCGACTCAAGCAAATCGGGTGGAACCCATGGCAGGAACCGACCGCGAGAAGGCGCTCGACGCCGCGCTCGCACAAATTGAACGGCAATTCGGCAAGGGCGCGGTCATGCGCATGGGCGACCGCTCGAAGGAACCCATCGAGGTCATCCCGACCGGGTCGACCGCGCTCGACGTGGCCCTCGGCGTCGGCGGCCTGCCGCGCGGCCGTGTCATCGAGGTCTACGGCCCCGAGTCCTCGGGCAAGACGACCCTGACCCTGCACGCGGTGGCGAACGCGCAGAAGGCCGGCGGCCAGGTCGCGTTCGTGGACGCGGAGCACGCCCTCGACCCCGAGTACGCGCAGAAGCTCGGCGTCGACATCGACAACCTGATCCTCTCCCAGCCGGACAACGGTGAGCAGGCCCTGGAGATCGTGGACATGCTGGTCCGCTCCGGCGCCCTCGACCTCATCGTCATCGACTCCGTCGCCGCGCTCGTCCCGCGCGCGGAGATCGAGGGCGAGATGGGTGACAGCCACGTCGGTCTGCAGGCCCGCCTGATGAGCCAGGCCCTGCGGAAGATCACCAGCGCGCTCAACCAGTCCAAGACCACCGCGATCTTCATCAACCAGCTCCGCGAGAAGATCGGCGTGATGTTCGGCTCCCCGGAGACCACGACCGGTGGCCGGGCGCTGAAGTTCTACGCCTCGGTGCGACTCGACATCCGACGCATCGAGACGCTGAAGGACGGCACCGACGCGGTCGGCAACCGTACCCGTGTCAAGGTCGTCAAGAACAAGGTCGCGCCGCCCTTCAAGCAGGCCGAGTTCGACATCCTCTACGGCCAGGGCATCAGCCGCGAGGGCGGCCTGATCGACATGGGCGTGGAGCACGGCTTCGTCCGCAAGGCCGGCGCCTGGTACACGTACGAGGGCGACCAGCTCGGCCAGGGCAAGGAGAACGCCCGCAACTTCCTGAAGGACAACCCCGACCTCGCCAACGAGATCGAGAAGAAGATCAAGGAGAAGCTGGGCGTCGGCGTACGACCGGAGGAGCCCGCCGCCGAGCCGGGCGCGGACGCCACGAGCACCGCTCCGGCCGAGCCGGCCGCAGTACCGGCCCCGGTGGCCAAGGCCACCAAGTCCAAGGCCGCGGCGGCCAAGAGCTGACCCGTGACGCGACGAACCGACTGGGCCGAGTACGAGTTCGCCGCCTCCGGTGCCCCACGGGGGAGGGGCACCGGAGGCGACGACGGCTCAGCCGTGGACGGTGACGCGGTGTACGACGACATCACCGGCGGGGACGGCCCCCGCGACGGGGGTGGCGCACGGGCGGGCGGCTCGCGTGACGGCGGGCCGCGCGGTGGACGCGGGCGCAGACGCCGGATCTTCGGCGAGGCGGCCGCGGAGGACGGGGGCGCCTCCTCCTCGTCGAGGGCCGAGCGGGAGGAACCTCCGGCGGACCCGGTCGAGCGGGCGCGGGCGATCTGCCTGCGCCTGCTCACCGGGACCCCGCGCACCCGGAAGCAGCTCGCCGACGCCCTCCGCAAGCGGGAGATCCCGGACGAGGTCGCCGAGGAGGTGTTGTCCCGGTTCGAAGAGGTCGGACTGATCAACGACAGCGCCTTCGCGGACGCCTGGGTGGAGTCCCGGCACCACGGCCGGGGACTCGCCCGGCGTGCGCTCGCCCGGGAGTTGCGCACCAAGGGGGTCGACCCCACACTGATCGACGCCGCCGTCTCCCGGCTCGACTCCGAGCAGGAGGAGGAGACCGCCCGGGAGCTGGTGGCCCGCAAGCTGCGCGCCACCCGCGGACTCGACCGCGACAAGCGGCTCCGCCGCCTCGCGGGCATGCTCGCTCGCAAGGGCTACCCCGAGGGCCTCGCCCTGCGGGTCGTCCGGCAGGCGCTGGAGGAGGAGGGCGAGGACACGGAGTTCCTCGGCGACGAGGGGTTCTGAGCCGACGGGGAGACGCCGCCCCGCCCCGGCTGCTCCCGGTACCACGCCCTGCGCGGGCGTCGGCGTCACCGGCAGCCCCCGGCCTCCCGCAGGCCCGGAAACCGCTCACCCGGATCCGTGGCCCGGCGGGGCCCCGGCACCCGGTCGCCGCCCGCGCGACGCCTGTGCGGCCGTGGGCGCCACCGGCGGTCCAGCGTTTCGCCAGGCCTGGAAGCCGCCGATCAGGGCGGTGGCCCCGCCCGTCTCGACGGCGGCACCGGACGGACCGCTCCCGGCGCGATGTCTACGCGGGCGCGGACACCACCGGCAGGCCCGCCGTCCGCCAGGCCTGGAAGCCGCCGATCAGATCGGTGGCCCGGTGCAGGCCCAGGCGGTGGAGGGACTCCGCCGCCAGGCTGGAGGCGTAGCCCTCGTCGCAGATCACCACGACCCGCAGGTCGTGACCCGTGGCCTCCGGGAGGCGGTGGCTGCCCCGCGGGTCCAGGCGCCACTCCAGTTCGTTGCGTTCGACCACGAGGGCCCCCGGAACGAGCCCGTCCCGGTCCCGCAGTGCGGCGTAGCGGATGTCCACCAGCAGCGCCCCACCGGTCCGTGCGGCCTCGTACGCGTCCCGGGGGCCGACGCGCTCGTAACCGGCGCGCACCCGCTCCAGCAGCCCGTCGATGCCCACGGCACCACCGGCCGGTTCGTTCGTCCCGCTCATTGCCAGTCCTCGGGGCGTTCGACCTGCTCCAGCCGGAGAATGCGGCCGCTGCGGCTGTAGCGGCGGATCCGCGGCAACGGCGGATAGTAGGCGTGCACGGAGATCGCGTGCCGGTCCGGGGACTCGTTGAGCACCTCGTGGACGTGGTGCCGCCCGAAGGCACGCCCCTGCCCGGCCCCCAGCCGCCGTTCCCGGTCCACGCCGTCCGTGAGTTCCAGGGTCTTCCAGCCGTCGGTGGGCAGCCGCGCGGCGAGCGAGTTCTCCTTCAGCTCGCCCGACGCGGTCATGAAGGCACCGACGGAGTCGGCGTGGTCGTGCCAGCCGGTACTGGTGCCGGGCGGCCAGCCGATCAGCCAGGCCTCGCTGCCACCGGGCCCGTCGAGCCGCACCCAGGTGCGTCCCTCGGGATCGAGCGGAAGGGAGGAGACCAGTGCGGCGTCGGCGACGGCACGCCGTACGAAGTCGAGAAGGTCCGCCTGCGTGGGTGCGGAGACGGGAGCCGGAACGGGGGAGGAGACAGACATGTGCACCGTCCTGGAGAAGGTTCGCGGAGACGCGCGGCCACTCGGACGAGACGGCGGGCGGCGCGCGGGGAAGGGTGAGGGACGCGAATCAGCAGGACGGGCGACACACGCAGCCCGCATAGCGGACGAGGTCCATGTGGACCCTCCGCCACAGGTGCACGCAGGTGTCGGTCACGAGCGGAGTACACCACGGGGCCGTACACCGATTCAACTCGTCGTCACCATGCGGACCGCAGGATGACGACGACTCGACGGGACCGGGGCTTTCAGCGCGACCCGGCCCCCGCATCGGCCCTGGCCTCCGCCTCCACCGCGGCGGGCCCGCCGAGCGCCGCTTCCGCCGCCGCGTACAGATCCGCCGGGCGGACCCCGCTCAGCGCCGTCACCAGGTGACCGTCGGGGCGCACCAGCAGCACGGTGTGGGCGGCCGCTCCCGGATAGCTCTCGGCGACCAGCAGTTCGGCCCGGTGCGGCAGCGCGGAGACGGCCGCCGCCAGCCGGGGCATGATCCCGGCGGACATCCAGTGCCGGCGCTCCCACACACCCGTACCGGGCGCGATCAGCACCACCAGCAGCGCGCCCCGGCCGAGCCGGTCCCGCAGCCGGACGAAGGTGCCGTCCTCCGCCGTGACCCGTACGTCCGTCACCGCCGACCCGGGGGCCGTACGGAGGGGCGCCTCGCCCTCGAGGGGGCCGGGCGTGAGCGGTGAGTCGACGTACGTCCCCGGCGCGCCCAGCGCGCCCCGCCCCAGATGACCGTCCATCAGCAGCGTGTCGTGCCCCCGCGCGGCCCCGGGAACGTAGGAACGCAGCCCTCCGCCGCTGCGCACCAGCGGCAGCGCCTGGTCGGCGGCGCGCAGCCGGGCGGCGACGATCGCCCGGCGCTCGGTCTGGTAGCTGTCGAGCAGCGCCTCGTGCGGGCCGTGGTGCCAGGCCAGTGCCAGCTTCCAGGCGAGGTTGTCGGCGTCGCGGAGCCCTTCCTCCAGCCCGTGCGTGCCCAGCGCGCCGAGCAGGTGGGCGGCGTCCCCGGCGAGGAACACCCGGTCGGCCCGCCAGCGCCGGGCCAGCCGGTGGTGGACGGTGTGCACCCCGGTGTCCAGCAGTTCGTAGGGCGGGGTCGGACCGTCGGTCCAGCCGGCCAGGGTCTCCCGGACCCGGCCCAGCAGCAGTTCGGGCGTGACCAGGTCCTTGCCCGGCGGCAGCAGCCAGTCCAGGCGCCACACCCCGTCCGGCAGCGGGCGCGCGGTGATCTCCCCGGCCGAGGGGCCGGACGTACGCCACGGCGGCGTGCGGTGCAGCAGCGCCTCGTCGTGCCAGGGGAGTTCGGTGCGCAGCGCGGCCACGGCGTGACGTTCCACCGCGGTGCGGCCGGGGAAGCGGATGTCCTGGAGCTTGCGCACGGTCGAGCGCGGACCGTCGCAGCCGACCAGGTAGCTGCCGCGCCACCAGGTGCCGGTGTCGCCGCGGGTATGGGCGGTGACGCCCGAGGGCTCCTGCTCCATGGCGTCCAGCCGGCTGTTCACGGCGACCTTGACGAGCCGTTCGCCGGCGAGGGCCGCGCGCAGGACACCCGTCAGGACGTGCTGGGCGATGTGCAGGGGTGCGGGCTCGGCGTCGCCGAAGGCGATCTCGGCCGTCACCTGCTTGCGCCGCATCGACCGCCATCCGGCCCAACGGACACCGGCGTGGGCGAGCGGCACGCCGGTCAGTCGCTCCATGAGCGCGGCGGTGTCCTCGCGCAGGACGACGGTGCGCGCCGGGCGGGGTTCGTCCTTGCCCGGTCCTTCGTCGAGGACCACGCACGGTACTTCCTGGCGTGCCAGCGCCAGTGCGAGCGTGAGCCCGACGGGTCCCGCTCCGACGATGATCACCGGGTCCACGGCGCGGCGCCCCCTGCCCGAAGTGACGTCTGAAGGGACGTGGAGGAACAGGAAGATGGAGCAGGGTGCACGATCACAGAACGTATGCAACCTATTGCCGGTGCTTGCGTCAAGTGACCGAAGGGCAGTGGCGATCATGAAGTGGGGAGGGGCCGGTCACACCACTTGACTGTTCATCACACGAGTCCGGGGCGTACGACTCCTCCGCACCGCCGACGGCAGTCGGCAACTCGACATGACTGTGGCCCGCCGGAATCCGGCGGGCCACAGTCATGTCGTACGTCAGGCCGGTGTCACTTCTCCGCACCGGTCCCGAACGTGCCACCGATCTCGGCCGCGTTGAGGTCGTCGACGTCCTCCGGGCCGAGCACCGCGCCCGTACTGCGCTTGCTGCGGCGCAGGCGTCCCTCGAGCCAGGAGGCGAACGAGGTGAGGAGGAAGTTGAGGACGATGAAGATGACCGCCACCACGATGAAGCTCGGGATGACGTTGGCGTAGTTGGCCGCCAGCGTGCCGCGCGAGTTCAGCAGCTCGGTGAAGCCGAGCATCACGCCGCCCAGTGCGGTGTCCTTCACGATGACGACCAGCTGGCTGACGATCGCCGGGAGCATCACCGTGACCGCCTGCGGCAGCAGGATGCTGCTCATCGTCTGGCTCTTGCGCAGGCCGATCGCCTGGGCCGCCTCCGACTGTCCCTTGGGCAGGGCGAGGATGCCGGCCCGGACCACCTCGGCGAGGACGGAGGCGTTGTAGAGCACCAGGCCCGTGACGACCGCGTACAGCGGCCGGTCGGAACTGGCGACGCCCGTGGAACGGGCGAAGAACTCGTTGGCGAACAGCATCAGCAGCAGCACCGGGATGGCGCGGAAGAACTCCACCACCGCACCGGCCGGGACACGCACCCAGCGGTGGTCGGACATGCGTGCGATGCCGAGGACCGCGCCCAGCGGGAGGGCGATGACCATGGCCAGCGCCGCCGCCTTCAGGGTGTCGGCGAGGCCCGGCAGCAGGTACGTCGTCCAGGCGTCGGCCGTGGTGAAGGGCTTCCACAGGGACCATTCGAGCTGGCCCTTGTCGTCCAGTACCTGCCAGACCCACCACAGCAGCAGGGCGAGCAGGGCGACGAAGACGACCGAGAAGACCAGGTTGCGCCGCTTGGCCTTCGGGCCGGGGGCGTCGTAGAGAACAGAAGTCATCGCTTCACCGCCAGGCGCTTGCTCAGCCAGTTGAGGAACAGGCCGGTGGGCAGGGTCAGTACCACGAACCCGAAGGCGAAGACCGCGCCGATGAGCAGCGTCTGTGCCTCGTTCTCGATCATTTCCTTCATCAGGAAAGCGGCCTCCGCGACACCGATGGTGGCCGCCACGGTGGTGTTCTTGGTCAGTGCGATCAGCACGTTGGCCAGCGGGCCGATCACCGAGCGGAACGCCTGCGGCAGCACCACGAGCCTGAGCACCTGGCTGAAGCTGAGCCCGAGGGCCCGAGCCGCCTCCGCCTGCCCGACGGGCACCGTGTTGATGCCGGAGCGGATCGCCTCGCACACGAAGGCCGCCGTGTAGGCGACGAGACCGAGGACGGCGAGCCGGAAGTACTTGAGTTCGAAGTCGTCCGGCGCGCCCATCGTCACGCCGAAGATGTCGGCGAGGCCGAGCGACGTGAAGACGATGATGACGGTCAGGGGAATGTTCCGGACGATGTTCACATAAGCGGTGCCGAAGCCGCGCATCAGAGGCACAGGGCTGACCCGCATGGCTGCCAGCAGGGTGCCCCAGATCAGCGATCCGATGGCCGAGAAGACGGTGAGCTGCACCGTGACCCAGAAGGCGCCCAGCAGGGACGGGTCGTCATAGTTTGAAAGAAAGTCGAACACGATCTCCCGCGCTTCCGGGTGTGTGACGTACGTGGCGGACGTGACGCGCCGCCGCCGGAGAGATGGTGGGCGGCGGCACGCCGGCGGATCCCCGCGGAGACCGCGGGGATCCTGCGTCGGCGGAGTCCCGCGTTACTTGACGAGCTGGCCGATCTTCGGGGCCGGCTCGTTCTTGTAGTTCGCCGGGCCGAAGTTGTCGTCGACGGCCTTCTGCCACGCACCGTCGCTGACCATCTTCTCCAGCGCGTCGTTGACCTTGTTCACGGTCTCGGTGTCGCCCTTCTTGACACCGATGCCGTAGTTCTCGTTGCTCAGCTTCAGGCCGGCGAGCTTGAACTTGCCCTTGTACGCGTCCTGCGCCGCGTAACCGGCGAGGATCGAGTCATCGGTGGTCAGCGCGTCGACCTGGCCGTTCTGCAGAGCGGAGAGGCACTCCGAGTAGCCGCCGCGGTTGCTCAGCTGGGCCTTCGGCGCGAAGTCCTTCTTCACGTTCTGCGCGGAGGTGGAGCCGGTCACGGAGCAGAGCTTCTTGTCGTTCAGGTCCGTGGCCTCGCTGATGTCCGCGTCGGACTTGATCAGCAGGTCCTGGTGGGCCAGCAGGTACGGGCCCGCGAAGTCGACCTTCTGCTTGCGCTCGTCGGTGATCGAGTACGTCGCGGCGATGAGCTTCACGTCGCCGCGGGCGAGGGCGGTCTCGCGGTCGGCGCTCTTGGTCTCGACCCACTCGATCTGGTTCGGCTCGTAACCGAGCTCCTTGGCGACGTAGGTCGCCACGTCCACGTCGAAACCGGTGAAGGAACCGTCCGGCGTCTTCAGGCCGAGACCGGGCTGGTCGTACTTGATGCCGATCTTGATCTTCTCGCCACCGCCCGAGGAGGACGAGCCGTTGTCCTTGCTGTCGTCGCCGCCACAGGCGGTCGCGGTCAGGGCAAGAGCGAACACGACGGCCGAGGCGGCGGTGACCTTGCGGAGCTTCATGGTGCACATCCTTTGACTGGTGAAGTGATGCGGCCCGGCCGGTGTCCGGTGACGCAAGTCGTCAGGGCGCGAGGTGCGCCTCAGTGGTGAAGGATCTTCGACAGGAAGTCCTTGGCGCGATCGCTGCGCGGATTGCTGAAGAACTGGTCCGGCGCAGCTTCTTCGACGATTCGACCGTCTGCCATGAACACCACGCGATTTGCGGCCGAACGGGCGAATCCCATCTCGTGGGTGACGACGATCATGGTCATGCCGTCGCGGGCGAGCTGCTGCATGACCTCCAGCACCTCGTTGATCATCTCCGGGTCGAGAGCCGACGTCGGCTCGTCGAAGAGCATGACCTTGGGTTCCATCGCCAGGGCCCGCGCGATGGCGACACGCTGCTGCTGGCCACCGGAGAGCTGCGCGGGGTACTTCTCGGCCTGCGCGCCCACGCCGACCCGGTCGAGCAGGGCACGGGCCCGCTCCTCGGCCTTCTTCTTGTCGGCCTTGCGGACCTTGACCTGGCCCAGCATCACGTTCTCGAGCACGGTCTTGTGCGCGAAGAGGTTGAAGGACTGGAAGACCATCCCGACGTCGGCCCGCAGCCGGGCGAGCTCCTTGCCCTCGTGGGGCAGGGGCTTGCCGTCGATCGAGATCGACCCGGAGTCGATCGTCTCCAGACGGTTGATGGTGCGGCACAGGGTGGACTTCCCGGACCCGGAGGGTCCGATGACCACGACGACTTCGCCGCGGGCGATCGTCAGGTCGATGTCCTGGAGTACGTGCAACGCGCCGAAGTGCTTGTTGACGCTCTTCAGGACGACCAGATCGCCGGTCGCGGCCACATCTTCCTTGGCCACCGATACTTCGGTCATCGCTCTCAGGCTCCGTCCTCCTCGGTTTCGGAGGACAGTAGTAATCCTTCAGACCTGCGTCATTACATCTGAGGGGAATCTGAGCATCACGATCCGATAGCAATCGGACACCTGTCGTAGCACTTGTGAGCAGGGGTGATTTCGGCCGGGTAACGGTACGAAAGAGCAACCGGAACCCTCTTGACGCCGTCCTCGTTCATCGGCGTCACTGCAAGGTGCACGCGCGCGTGCACGCGTTTTTGTACACATGGAGAGCGTACGGCCGATGAACCGAAGGGGGCCCTGGTGAGACTGCTTCTCGTCGAGGACGACAACCACGTGGCCGCCGCCCTGTCGGCGATCCTGGTGCGGCACGGGTTCGACGTCACCCACGCGCGCAGCGGCGAGGAGGCGCTCCAGGCACTCGTCCCCGAGGGCGACGGCTTCGGCGTCGTCCTGCTCGACCTGGGGCTGCCCGACCAGGACGGCTACGAGGTCTGCGGCAAGATCCGCAAGCGCACCAGCACGCCGGTGATCATGGTCACCGCGCGGTCCGACGTGCGCTCCCGCATCCACGGCCTCAACCTCGGCGCCGACGACTACGTGGTCAAGCCGTACGACACGGGGGAACTGCTCGCGCGGATCCACGCCGTCAGCCGGCGCACCGTCCACGAGGAGGCCACGGGCAGTACGGAGACCGAGCTGCGGCTCGGCCCGGTCCGCATCGAGCTGCCGACCCGCCAGGTCAGCGTGAACGGTTCGGTCGTCCAGCTGACCCGCAAGGAGTTCGATCTGCTCGCCCTGCTCGCCCAGCGGCCGGGGGTCGTCTTCCGCCGGGAACAGATCATCAGCGAGGTGTGGCGGACCAGCTGGGAGGGGACCGGGCGCACCCTGGAAGTGCACGTCGCCTCCCTGCGCGCCAAGCTCCGCATGCCCGCCCTCATCGAGACCGTGCGCGGCGTCGGCTACCGGCTCGTCGCGCCCGCGGCGTAGCGGGGCCGGGTGCACACGCGTCTGCTTCCGCTGCTCATCGTCCTGATGGCGGCCGTCCTGCTCGCGCTCGGCGTCCCGCTGGCCGTCAGCCTGGCCGGCGCGGAGCAGCAGCGGGTCGTCGTCGACCGGATCGACGACACCGCGCGCTTCGCGGCCCTCGCCCAGTTCGTCACCGAGCCCACCGACCCGGCCGGCGCGGACATCAACGAACGCCGCGAGACGCTCCGCAGTGAGCTCCGCAGCTACCACACGGTCTACGGCATCCGCGCGGGCGTCTTCTACCGCAATGACTCGCCCATGGCGCACGCCCCGGACGACTGGTTCCTGCCCCGCGCGGGCGAGGTGCGCGACGCCTTCGAGGAGGCGCTGCTCAGCCGCCGCAGCCACGACCCCGAGCAGGTGTGGCCGTGGCAGCGGCACAGCCTGGTGGTGGCCTCGCCGGTCATCCGGGACGGCGACGTCGTCGCGGTCGTGGTCACCGACTCGCCGACCGGACAGATGCGCTCCCGCATCCTCCAGGGCTGGCTGGTCATCGCCGCGGGCGAGGCGGCCGCGATGCTGCTCGCGGTCGGCGCGGCCCTGCGGCTGACCGGCTGGGTGCTCAGGCCCGTACGGATCCTGGACGCCACCACCCACGACATCGCCACCGGACGGCTGAAGTCCCGGGTCGCGGCGGCCGGCGGGCCGCCGGAACTCAGACGGCTCGCCCGGTCGTTCAACGAGATGGCCGACAACGTCGAGAGCGTGCTGGAGCAGCAGCGCGCCTTCGTCGCCGACGCCTCGCACCAGCTGCGCAACCCGCTCTCGGCGTTGCTGCTGCGCATCGAGCTGCTCGCCCTGGAGCTGCCCGAGGGCAACGAGGAGATCGCCTCCGTGCAGGCGGAGGGCAAGCGTCTGGCGCAGGTCCTGGACGACCTGCTCGGCCTGGCGCTCGCCGAGCACAGCGAGGCCGACCTCCAGGTCGCCGACATCGGCGCCCTGGCCGCCGAACGCGTGGCGGCCTGGTCGCCCACCGCCGAGGCCAAGGGGGTCCGGCTGACCGGCAGCTGTCCGCCGACCACCGCGTGGGCCGACCCCGTGGCGCTGTCCAGCGCCCTGGACGCGGTCATCGACAACGCGGTGAAGTTCACGCCCGAGGACGAGACCGTCGAGGTCACCGTCGCCTCCAACGGCGACACCTCCACCGTCGTCGTCACCGACAACGGTCCGGGCCTGACCGACGAGGAGCTGACCCGTGTCGGCGACCGCTTCTGGCGCAGCGGCCGGCACCAGAACGTCAAGGGCTCGGGCCTCGGCCTGTCCATCTCCCGGGCGCTGCTCGCGGCGGGCGGCGGCTCGATCGCGTACGAGCGTCACGAGCCGCACGGGCTGCGGGTGACCGTGACGGTGCCGAGGAACGCCCCCACGGGTGAGGCGACGGGTCAGGGCTTGACGGACCTGTAGTACCGGCGGGCGCCCTCGTGCAGCCGGAGCGGGTCGGTGTAGATCGCGGTGCGTACGTCGACCAGCTGCGCGGAGTGGACGTGCGCGCCGATGCCGTCCCTGCTCTTGAGCACGATGCGGGTGAGCCACTCGGTGAGGCGGGGGTCGGCGTCAGCCCGGGTGATCAGGAGGTTGGACACCGCCATCGTCGGGACGGCCGAGCCGAGCTGACTGCCCGGGTACGCCGACTCCGGCATGTTGGTGGCGCGGTAGTAGCGCGTGGCGCCGCCCTGTTTGTGCAGCTCGGAGACGAGGTCGGCGCCGATCGGCACGAACCGAAGCGCGGACCGCTCGGCGAGCGTCTTCAGGCCGTCCGTGGGCAGTCCGCCCGACCAGAAGAAGGCGTCCAGACCGTGTCCGAGCCGCTCCGGGCCGGTGTCGATGCCGTCGGAGGAGGGCCTGATGTCCGTCTCCGGGTCGATGCCGGCCGCCCGGAGCACGCGGTTGGCGATGAGCCGGACGCCCGACTTGGGCGGCCCTATGGCGACCCGCCTGCCCCGCAGGTCCGCGACGGAGCGGATGCCCGAGTCGGGTGCGACGGCGAGCTGCACGTAGTCGTCGTACAGGCGTGCCACCCCGCGCAGCCGGTCGGCGCCCGGCCGGTCGCTCAGCCGGTACGTCTCCACCGCGTCGGCCGCGGCGATCGCGAAGTCGGCCTCCCCGGTCGCCACGCGGCGCACGTTCTCCTGCGACCCGTCACTCGTCTCCAGGCGTACGTCGAGGTCGGGCATGTACTTGCCGAGCGAGCTGCGCAGGAGCACGCCGTACTTCTGGTAGACCCCCGCGCGGGTGCCCGTGCTCAGCGTGATCGTCCCGCCCGGCGGCTCCTCCTCCCAGGGCGCCAGCCACCACAGCAGCAGTCCGAGCACCACGAAACCGGCGGCCGTGCCCCGCAGGGCCCGTCGCCTGCCGATCCGGGACAGCGTGTGGGACATGCGCGCGATCCTGCCAGTCGGGGTGCCCGCTGACCAGGGCGGAGCTCACAACGGGGATGTCTGGGGTGGCCGCTACAGTCACGGCATGAGTGCTTCGCCCGCCGACCTGGTCCGTGACTTCCACCGTGCCTTCGGGCTGGACGCCTGCGACATACCGTCCGAGGTCTCGCCGGAACTCGCCGCGCACCGCGGTGAGCTGCTGGCCGAGGAGGCACGGGAGGTGGGCGAGGTGTCGGTGACGGGGCCGCTCGACCGGCTCGCGCACGAGCTGGCGGATGTGGTGTACGTCGCGTACGGGACGGCGCTGGTCCACGGGATCGACCTCGATGCGGTGATCGCGGAGATCCATCGGTCCAACATGACGAAGCTGGGGCCCGAGGGGCAGGTCAGTCGTCGCGCCGACGGCAAGGTGCTCAAGGGGGAGCACTACGAGGCGCCGGATGTGGCGGGGGTGCTGCGGCGGCAGGGGTGGAAGCGGGATACGGAGGCCTGAGCAGCGCGGGGCGGCGTGACTGCCGGCCGGGGGTGGGTCGCGCTGCCCGGCGCCGACCGGGTGCCTCCCCCAGAGGGGGTACCCCCAGCCCACCCGTGCCGCCCTGGGGGCGCCACCCGGGCCCTTGAGGCACTGGGGGTGGCACGACTGCCCGCAGTGGCGGCGGCACGGCTGGAGTGGGGTCAGCCGATCCTGGCCGGTTCCGGGGCCGGGTGTGCGACGACGTTGCGGCCTGTTTCGTGGGCGTAGAGGGGCGTGCGGTCGTGGAGGGCGGCGTGGACCGCCATGTGGGCGTCCCTGCGACGCTGGGCGGGGCCGTCCGGGAGGTGGAGGATGCCCGCGTTGCCCCGTGAGCCGCGCTGGATCTCGGCGGTGCGCGGGACGCGCAGGGACTCGTAGCGGGCCAGGCGCTGCGGGATCGCGGGAGCGGGAGTGTCCGCCAGACACGCGGCCAGGTCCATCGCGTCCTCGATCGCCTGGTTGGCGCCCTGCGCCATGAACGGCAGCATCGGGTGCGCCGCGTCCCCGAGGAGCGTGATGCGGTTCGTGGACCAGGTGCGCAGCGGCGGACGGTCGTACAGGGCCCACAGGTGGGTCGAGTCGACCGCCGCGACGACGTCCGCGACGAGCCCCGTCCAGCCGCCGAAGACCGCGCGCAGCGCGTCCGGGTCGCCCGGCCGGGACCAGGACTCGCGCGGCGGGGCGCCGGTGGTCAGCGGCACGGTCGCGGCGTAGCTGAGATACGCGCCGGACGCCACGGGATAGCACACGAAGTGCCCGCCCGGCCCGAGCCACAGCCGTACCAGCCGCTCGCGGGCCCCCGCCGGCAGCGCCTCCGCCGGGACCAGGCCGCGGTAGATGCCCAGCCCCGAGAAGACCGGCGCGTCGGTGCGCAGGGTCTCGCGGACCGTGGAGTGGATGCCGTCCGCGCCGATCACCACGTCCGCCTCGCGGACCGTGCCGTCGTCGAAGGTGAGCCGTACGCCCGTTTCGTCCGGGTGTTCCTCCGCCGCCCGCAGCCGTTCGCCGAGACGCAGGCGGTCCCGGTCGGTCAGGGAGAGCAGCGCCTCGTGCAGATGCGCCCGGTGGATCGTCAGATACGGCGCCGCGAACATGCGCTCGCACTCCGCGCCGAGCGGTGTGCGCGCGATGGGCCGTCCGTTCCAGCCGCGCACCTCCATCGCCTCGACGCGCACCCCGTGCTCGTCCAGCGCGGGGCCGAGGCCCAGGCGCTGCAGCGGGCGGACCGCGTTGGGCGAGAGCTGCACGCCCGCGCCCACCTCGGACAGCACGCGGGTCTGCTCGTGGACCACGTACGGCGTGCCGTTCGCGGCCAGCGCGCCGGCCAGGGCCAGTCCGCCGATTCCGGCGCCGACGACGGCGACCCGTGGCCGCTCCCGGTCCGCGGCGCTTCCGGAGTCGCCGGGCCGTCGCTGCGCTCCGTTCTTGCTCCCCAACCGCACGTCTGGGACCGCCTTCCGCGTCGTCGCTGCACGCCCGTTCACCGTCGCGATGGGTGCGCGGCGTGAGCGCACTGTCATCGGTCGTGTGCCGAGCATGTGCAGCGCCGCACGGCGCGGCAACGGTCCGCCGGTCCGTCACTGACAACTGTCGCCGCTTGCGTGACGGACGTCATCGGTTCCCCCGCCATCCCTGCTGCAGCACCCCCGGCCGGCCCTAACGTCCTGGAGGAGACAGCCGGTTACGCACGACACCCTTGGAGGCACGCGGTGACAGGTGAACGACGACGGGAGCGACCGCGGTGACCGCGGTGGCCGTTGACGGCCTGCTCAAGAGGTACGGGGACCACGAGGCCGTCCGGGGCGTGGACTTCGCCGTCGAGGAGGGCGAGATCTTCGCGCTCCTCGGACCGAACGGCGCCGGGAAGACCACCACCATGGAGATCCTGGAGGGCTTCCGGCAGCGGGACGGCGGCAGCGTGCGCGTCCTCGGCCGCGACCCCGGCGACAAGGCCGACGGACGGTGGTTGCGCGGGCACATCGGGCTCGTGCTCCAGGACATCGCCGTGGAGCCGTACCTGTCGGTGCGCGAGACCGTCGCCCGCAACGCGGGCTACTACCCCGCCCCGCGCGACACCGACGAGGTCATCGACCTGGTGGGGCTCCGGGAGAAGGAGGGCGCGAAGGTCAAGGACCTGTCCGGAGGGCAGAAGCGGCGGCTCGACCTCGCCCTGGGCGTGATCGGGGACCCGAAGCTGCTGTTCCTGGACGAGCCGACCACCGGCTTCGATCCCAATGCCCGCCGCGGCGCCTGGGAGGTCGTACGCAACCTGCGCGACGCCGGTACGACCATCATGCTGACCACGCACTACATGGACGAGGCGCAGGCGCTCGCCGACTCGGTCGCCGTCATCGCCGGCGGGCGGATCGTCGCCTCCGGCACACCGGACACCCTGGGCGGCCGGGACAGCGCGCTGGCCCGGATCAGGTTCGCGCTGCCGGCCGGTGCCGCCATCGGGGACCTGCCGATCCCGGTCAGCGACGCCGAGGACGGCCTGGTCACGGCGGAGGCGGAGGAGCCGACGGCGGTCCTGCACCGGCTCACCTCCTGGGCGCTGGAGCGCGGCACGCCGCTGGAGCGGCTGACCGTGGAACAGCCCACCCTGGAGGACGTCTACCTGGGGCTGACCAGCTCGTACGCCCAGCAGGACGCCTCGTCCCCGTCCGCCGAACGGAGCCAGGCCCCGGCCCCGGCGGCCCGCGGGCGCCAGGGGCGCCGACCCGGACGGAGCAGCCGATGACCAGTACCCTCCCTCCTACGACCAGCACACCCGGCCGGCGCTCCGCGCGCCCCGGTGCCGAACGGCCGGACGAACGGGGCGCGTTCGCCCTGCTCGCCCACCAGATCCGCTACGAACAGCTGTCGTTCTGGCGCAACCCGCAGTCGATGGTGTTCACCTTCGTCCTGCCCGTCGTGATCATCGCGATCTTCGGCGCCGTGTTCGGCGGCGGCCAGGGCGAGGACTTCTTCTTCGGCATGAGCGGCATGCAGTACTACACGCCGACCATCGCCGCCGTGTCCGTACTGGGCGCCTGCTACGGTCAGTTGGCGATCGTGCTCGCCATGCGCAGGCAGACCGGCGTCCTCAAGCGGCTGCACGCCACCCCGCTGCCCGCCTGGGTGTACTTCGCGGGCCTGCTGGTGCACTGCGTCGTCGTGAGCATCGTCGACGTCGCTCTCGTCATCGGCATCGGCCGCCTGTACGGGGTGCCGTGGCCCGTCCACTGGGCCGCGCTCGCGGTCACCCTGCTGTTCGGCGCGGCCAGCTTCTGCGCGCTCGGTGTCGGGGTCGCCTCGCTCATCCGCAACTCCGAGGCGGCGCCCGCGGTCGTGCAGTTCATCCAGTTCCCGCTGGTGTTCATCTCCGGCAGCTACTTCCCCATCCACTCCGGCGTCCTCAACGAGATCTCCGGGCTGCTTCCGGTGAAGCCCTTCAACGACGCCATGCTGGCGTCCTTCGCGCACGGCGCCGGCTTCCAGTGGAAGGAACTCGCGGTGCTCGCGGCCTGGGGCGTCGTCGGCGCTCTGATCGCGGTGCGGCGCTTCCGCTGGGACCCGCGCCCCGAGTAGACCGGACGACCCGTCCGGAACCACCACATCGAGGGGGCCTCGCGGAGGCCCCCTCGCGGTTCTCCCGCCCCACCGGAAAACCCCCACGGCACCGAAAGGACCCCCACCATGTCCACGAACCACACCGCCCACCCGCAGACCGTCGACGCCCCGGCCGGCAGCTGGGACCTCGAACCCGTCGGCTCCACCGTGGAGTTCACCGGCCGCCACTTCTTCTTCCTGCCCGTACGGGGCTCACTGCCCGTGCGTTCCGGCCGCGCCGAGATCGCCGCCGACGGCACCCTGGCCGGCCTGGACGCCGCGGTGGGCGTCGCGGGTTTCGAGAGCGGCGACCCGCGGCGGGACACGGCGGTGCGCGGCCCGCGGTTCCTCGACGCGGAGCGCTTCCCGGAACTGCGCTTCACCGGCGAGCGTCTCACCGTCGGCCCGAGCGTCACCGGACTGCTGGAGGTCAAGGGCCGCAGGACGCCGGTGACGTTCACGGCCGAGGAGCTGACCGTCGACGGCGAGCGGGTCACCGTACGGGCCACCGCGCGCGTCGACCGGCACGCGTGCGGTGTCGGCGCGCTGCGCGGCCTGGTCGGAGCGGAGCTCCTGGTGAGGGTGCGGGCCGTCTTCGTACGGCGGTCATGAGCCGCCCGGCGGACGCACGCGGAACGAGGCCCGGCCGGAGGGGGAATCCGGCCGGGCCTCTGCGTCGGCACCCACAGGGTGCGGGGGTCACCCCGCGGGTGCCGGGTCGGGTGCCGGCTCGCGCACCGGGAAGACGTGGGACAGCCAGGCGTAGGTGCGCAGCTCCTCCAGCAGGCTCAGGCCCAGCCGGTTGTGCAGCATGTGGGCGTGGGAGAAGAGGATCATGCCGGGGTGGGTCGGCGCGTGCCGCCGGACGGCGTCGGCGTGGGCCGCCAGCTCCTCGTACCAGCCGGTGAACGGGCCGTGTGCCTCGGGCGTGACCCGCACCGCGTCCGGGTCCTGGCCGACGTGGGTGATCCGGTCGAGCAGGGCGTCGGGACGGCCCGCGTCGGACGCCCAGGCCCGCCAGGCGCCCAGGCCCCGCGCGAAGTAGTGGGCACGCTCGACGGGACCGCCGAGGGCGACGGCGGCGGACAGGGTGCCGCGCAGCGCCAGCCGGGCGCGCCGCGCCTCCCCGGTGATGCCCGGGGCGAGCCGCAGCACGAGTTCGCTGGACAGGTGGAACAGGGACTCGGCGGCCGGCATGAGGGCGTGACCGCCGTAGCGTTCGAACTCGGGGTCGTAGTCGGCACGGTGCACACCGGGCGGCAGCAGCGCCCGGACGGAGGAGTTGACGCCGGTCTCCCCGGCGGCGGCGAGCCGGGCCGCGCCCTCCTGGTAGGCGTCGGCGGCCAGCGGTTCCTCCCCGGGTGCGAGCCGGCCCGCCCCGGCGAGCCGGTCGCGCAGGGCGTGCGCGACGCGCGCGCGGGCGTCCGGGGCGAGGTCCGCGATCCGCAGCCGCAGATGAGGACCCGACTGCCAGTAGCGGATGAAGAACCACTCGGTGCCGGGCGGCAGTTCGCGGACCGTGGGCCCGATGACGTCGGTGAGGACGCGGTCGTGGGCGCTGCGGGCAGTGGTGGCGAGGTGGAGGTGCCAGGCGCTCCAGCGATGCGGTGTGGTGGCGGGTGTGGGCATGGGCGGGCTTCCTTGTCGTCCGGGCGGCGTGCGGAGAAGTGGGTTCAGGTGCGCAGGTCGAGCTGGTCGCCCCCGGTCTCGCGCGGTACCCCCACCACCGCCGACAGGACGATCGTCTCGTCCTCGGCCAGGCCGATGACCTCCTTCGTGGGGATCTCCTTGAACGCCCGGACGGGCCGCGCGAAGAGACCGGCCGCCGCCGCCGCCAGGCACAGTCCGTGGACGGCCCAGCCGCAGGCGAGCTGCGCGGCGCCCCAGCCGGTGGGGCCGAAGCGGGCGAACAGCTCGCGGGGGCGTACCGAGAAGAAGACGGTGAGCGGGGCCTTGGCGATGCCGCAGCCGTTGACGGGTGACAACCCGTAGCCGTAGTTCGCCTCAAGACCCGCGGGGGCGGTCGGATCGGCCTTCCGCAGGTGCGCCGCGCCCCGCTCGAAGCGGTGCACCCCGGCCGGGTACCCCTCGACGTGCTGCACCACGGCGGTGACCGTGACCGCGTCGAAGGCGGCGGCGAGCACCGGGTGCGGTGGCGGGACACCGAGCCAGGCGAGGGCGGCGGCCAGGTGCCGGGCCGGGACCGGGGCGGGGCGCGGTGCCGAGTCCATGCCGTGCAGGGCGCGGGGCATACGGCCGGAGTGGCGCCGCCACAGCAGCTCCGCCCAGTCGGGCACGACCGGGCCGTCCGGCAGGCCGGCCGGGACGGCGGTGGTGAGCGGTGCCGGGCCCGCCGGGTACGTCTGCTCCCGGTCGACGCGTACGACGTGCGTCAGCGAGGGGTCGCCCGCGGGCACCGGCGCGTCTCGCCCGGCCCTCGCCACGGGACCGGGCCCGGCCACGTCGACGAACCAGGGCAGCGACCACTCCCAGGTCCGCTCAAGACCCAGCTCGCGCAGCGGCCCCGCCCCGCCGCCGGAGGGCGGGGTGAGTGTCGCCGGCACCCCGAACAGTTCGAGACCGAGGCTCAACGCCCGCAGCACCATGCCGAGTTCGATGGAGACGAGCGACCCGCGGAACCACTGGTACGCCACCGGGATCGCGGTGTAGCGGCCGGTGAGCGCGATGCGGGTGGGCGCTTCGGTGTCCGGTCCTGTGAGAGCGTGGCGGGCCGGCTCCAGCAGCCGCCACGCCGCCCCGTCGCCCACGAAGGCGTGGACGGGGAAGAGGCAGCGCGGCGAGGCGTACGGGCGGTGCTCGTTGTACGGGTTCTCCGGTTCACGGCGCACGGGACCGAACGTCGCCGCCAGGGCGTGCAGCAGGGCGTCCGGCGCCGCCGGTCCGGCGGCCGGGACCCGCGGATACGCGAGCGCCGACAACCGGTCGGTGGTGCCCGTCGGCAGCACCCTGCTCGGCCCCGCGGGGCGCGGCGGCCCCGGCGGTACGTGGCTGTCGGGCGGGGGCGTGCTCGCCCAGGTCCAGGGCGGCGGCTCCGGGCGGTCGTCACCCCGGCCGTAGGCGTACCAGAGCGACTCGCGCGCGATGCTGTTGTCGCCCTCGGGGCCCGGCAGGTCGACCGGGGCGCGCCGGGTCCACTCCGGGGCGGGGGCGGTCACGGGAACGGGTGGGGGTCGTAGGGGACCGTCCGGTGCTCCTGGTCCGTGCCGCGCAGGGCGGCCCGGAGCCGGGGCAGTCCGTCCAGGCGCTGCTGGGCGTGGCCGAAGCACATCGGCAGGATGCCGGGGACGACCGCGCGGGCGACCGCGACACCGGCGTCCGCGTGCTCCCGGCTGGTCTGGTCGACGACGACGACGCGGTCCAGACCCGCGTCGGCGAACAGCGAGGCGACGTACTCGAGCGTGCCGCGCACATCGCCGTCCGCGGCGCGTTCGAGCCGGCCGGGCCAGTCGGGGAACGCCTCCTCGAGGGTGACGGCCGGGCCGCCGAGCCCCGCCAGGGCGCGGTCGCGGGTCTCGGGGATCGAGGAGAACCGGACATGGTCCTCCAGCTCCTCCACCAGCCACGGGTCCTCGGCCATCCGCTCGGCCTGCTCGCGGGTCCAGTCGACCGGGTTGGTGACCAGTTGGGCCACCTCGCGCAGCGCGCCCCGGACCGCCGACTCCGGGTCCGCCCCCGAACCGGCGGAGGAGAAGGTGGCGGGGAACGGGTTCTTCTCGTTGACGGCGACGACCCACACCACCGGAAGGCCGATGTCACGGGTGGCGACCAGCAGATGGACGTCGAAGCCGCGGGCCCGGATCAACTCGACCATGGCCCGGCTGGTCGGGTCGGCGAGGGTGGCGACGGGGATGTGCGGGAGCGGCGCCGCCCGGTACCAGGACGTCAGGAACGCGTCCCGCTCGGCGAGTTCGAACAGCGAGTGCAGGGCGGCCTCCTCGTAGTTGGCGCCGACCGCGCAGCCGCTGGAGCAGTCGAAGAAGTAGTGCCGCCGGTTCGCCGCGCCGGCCACGCGCGCCGCCCGGCGGTCCCGGCGGAACGCGTACTCGTACTGGTAGAAGGCGTGGTCGGCCGGGACCAGCAGCGGACGGCCGTCGGCGAGGTCGTGTCCCCAGGCCCAGTCCATCGGGGTGTCGGCCGTGAACGGCGTCGCCCTGCTGGTCGGGTGGGCGAGCTGCTCGGCGGTGTAGCGGCCGAGGGTGTCCGGGTCGACGGCGTGGTCGGCGACCTCCCGGTAGGAGCGCCGGGTCACCAGGGGGATGTCGTAGGGGTATCCGCCGAGCCGTTCGTAGGCCTCCAGGACGGCGACCGGTTCGGTCTCGGCGAACGTACGGGCCCGGCCGTGGCCCATCGCCGGGGCGTCGGTGACGACGGCCATGCTCATCGCGAACGGGGCGTGGGACTCCCGCAGGATCGCCCGGACCGGCCCGAAGCGGTCGTCGGCCAGGCGGTCGCGCAGGAAGCCGGGCTCGACGAGCCGACTCGCCGCGGTGCGGGTGGCGTCACCGGGGACGGCCGGGCGCGAGCGGAGGGTACGGGGTGCCGGGGTCCCGGTGCTGACCAGGTCCTCGGGGGCGGGGCCGCACGCCGGGCAGTGGAAGCTGCGCGCGATGCGGTGGCGGCGGGTGCCGCGCACGGTCACCGAGTAGGCCTCGCCGGGTGCGAGGGGACGGTCCGCCAGGTGTTCCAGACCGGTGCGCAGGAGCTCGGGCAGCAGCGGTGCGGGGGCGGCGGGAACCCGCGTCGCCCGGGTGAGGTCGCCGACGAGCGGGTGGTCGAGGACGGTGCGTTCGCGCACCTCGGCGCAGGCGGCGCAGCCGGAAGCGGTGCCCGGCACCCACAACGGGCCGACCATGACCTCGTCGTCGTACAGGCGTACGGAGAGGTGGGGGCCGTCCGCCGCGTCGACCGGGCCGCGTTCCCAGGCGAGGTCCCAGCCGAGGTTGACGGAGACGGTCGCTCCGGTGGTGCGGGCCAGTCCGGCGAGGGCGGGCAGCCAGTCGTCGTGTGCCGTCGCGGGCAGCGCGGGGCCTGCCTGGACCGGGTTCTCGGTGATCGGGTCAGTGGTCGGCATCGGTGGGCTCCTGGGCCGTCCGGGCGGTCACCGGGCCATGCCAGAAGGGGAGTTCGCCCAGCACGGGGTCCGTGCGGCGGGCCTGTCCCCGGATCGTGGCGAGCGCGGTGAGCTGCTTCCTCAGTGCGGTGCGGGTGGTGTCGTCGACGGTGAGCAGGGCGTCGGTGGACAGGGCGGCGACGGTGCCGTCGGCCTGGGCGGCGGCGAGCGCCGTGCACAGCGCGGCGTACGTCGCGTCGGCGGCCGTGGGCCCCCAGCCGGCGCCGAGCGACCGGCCGTCGGCGGTGACCTCGGCCAGCGGCCAGTCGACTCCGGAGGCCCGGGCCAGGGCGAGTACGGGAACGGCCGGCCCGAGCTGCGCGCGCAGGGCGGCGAGGATGCGCTCGCCCTCGACGTGCAGCGGGGGAGCGGTGCCGGTGAGGTGCTCGAACCGGTCCCGGCGCTCGGCGAGCCACCGCAACGCGCCGTCCAGCAGCCAGTGTTCACGGGTGAGTCCGGCGGCGCCGGCGGCGCGGTCGCGCAGGGCGGCCAGGGCGGCGGCGACGGTCGCCGTCTCCTGGTGCGCCGCCCAGGCGGTGACCGTGTCCGTGCGGTCCGTGCGGTGCTCCGCCGCGCGCAGGGCGAGGGGCATCTGCGGCAGGTGCTCGCCCTGCGCGGAGGCGAAGAGTCCGGTCCAGCGGGCGGTGAGGACGGCGGTCTCCTCCAGTGCGGCCGCCGGTTCGGGGAGGGGTTCGGCGGGGGCGTCGTCGAGCCCGGCGACGACCGCTTCGGTCACGGGGCCGCCCGTGACGGTGACGCGGTCGGCGGTGAGATCGGGGCCGTGCACGACATGGGCCTCGCCGGGCTCCGCGACACCCGTGAGGGTGTCGGCCAGGAGCTGGGCGGCGAGGGCTCCCGCGAGGGAGTGGGCGACGGGTCCGGCCGGGGGCTCGACGCCCTCGGCGCCGGCCCAGACACGGGCCCGGTCCCGGAACGCCGCCCAGACGGCGGGAGACGTCCCGACCGGTCCGACGAGGACCGGCCCCGGGCCGAGCAGCACGGGCACGTGGAGCGTCCCGTGCCGCTCGGTCCAGGTCTCGTCGCCGGTGAGGAACTCGATGACGGCACGGGGCGGACCACCGGCCCCCGGGAGGTCCACCGCCGGGTCGCCGGCGGGAATCGGTGCCTGGTCCCTGCGCGCCGCCGGGTCGCCGGCGGGGGTCGTGGTGCCGGCCCCGTCCGCCACCGGGTCGCCGGTGGGGGTGAGGGTTTTGGGCTTGCGCACCGCCGGGCCGCCGGCGGGAGTCGAGGGTTCGCGCACCGCCGGGCCGCCGGCGGGAATCGGAACCAGGAGGGAGGGGTCCGCGTACATGGCCGGGTCGCAGACCGGGACGAGGGCCGGTGAAGGTGTGGTCCTCCCGTCGGTCGGGGTCACCTGGGTCATGCCGGTACGCAGCAGCCCGCGCCGGGCCGGGGCCGTCGCCGTGTCCGGGCCCCGCAGTTCCACCCGGGCCCGGCGCAGACGGGCGAACGCCGCGTACGGATCGTCGAGGCGGGCAGCCAGACGGGCCAGGGCGTCGGCGTGGCGGGCGCGCACCTCGGCCGGGGGCTCCGGCTCGGTGAAGGCGGCCGGGTCGAGCAGCAGGCCGTTCTCCCGCAGTTGGGCGACGAGATGCCGTACGGCCGGACGGGCACGCTCCGTGCCGAACCCGGCGACCAGGGCGTCCTCCGTCGTCCCCGTCTCCAGCAGCGGTACGCAACCGTCCGCCACCGCGTGCATGAGCTCCGAGCCGCTCAGCACGAACTGCCCGCGCGTACCGCTGAAGTACACGCCCCCGGGCACCGGCGCGTAGTGCAGCCCGGGCCGGGCCCTCAACGGGGTGTCCGTCCCCGGAGCCGGTGTGGCCGGGGCCCTGTCCAGATCGGTCACCGTCACGACCGAGCTCCTTCCGCTTCCATGTGGTCGGCCGGGTCGTACACGAACCGTCCGCCGGCCGTGCGCCCGACTTCGAGCACCCATTCCGTCGCGTGCGTGCCGTCGGTGACACCGGGCAGTGCCTCCTCCAGGTAGCTCGCGCCCGCCCCGCGGCGCTCCAGCATCCGAGGCAGGACCCGCACCGCGAGGGCGCTCGACAGGTCGACGTACTGCGGTTTCTGCTGGAGGCGCTTGGACTGGACGTCCGGGGCGCCGACCGACAGCGGGCCCTCGTCCTCGGGCGCCGACTTGATGACGACCTCGTCGGGGACCCCGTGCCGGACCCGCCAGGCCGTCAGCGCGAGCAGCCGCTCGTGCTCGTCGGGCCCGGCGGCGACCGCCGTGTCCAGCTCGGCCCCGCCGTACCAGCGGCGGCGGCCGATGAGGACGTCGCCGACCGCCATGCGCGGCGCGGTGCGGGTGTGCTCGCCGTCCCACGGGGTGGCCGCGTGCCAGGAGTTCGGCAGGCTGTTGAAGAGCCGGCCGCTGATCGCAAGGCCGGAGGCCACCGACAGCGGGGGCGGGAACAGGCCCGGATGGCCGGTGCCCAGCGGCAGCACCCGCAGGGGCGTGCCGTCCGCGTCCTCGACCCGCAGCGAGTCCGTCTCCGGGTCGTGGGCCAGCCGCAGCGTGAACCAGTCCTCCGGGGTGAGACCGCCCGGCAGCACCGGCGCGTGGGCGTTGACGTTGAGGCGGTGCAGACCGAGGTCCTCGGTGACCCGGGCACCGTCGTGACCGTAGAAGCGCCGCAGGCGGTCGGCGAGCCGGGGCAGCGCCCGGCCGCCCTGGCGGCGGTCGGCCTCCAGGAAACGCGCGTACAGCATGCCGTGGCCCGGCAGGCCGTCGTTGAGGACGAGCCTGTCGCCGGCCTGCTGGAGCAGCACGCCGTAGATCAGCGGGTCCCGGCGGAAGCGGTCGGGCAGCGGCCGGGTCAGCCCGGCGACGTCCGCCGCGGTGAGGTCCAGGGTGTCCTCGCCGGCCCGGGCGGTCTTGGTGAGGAGCGCGTGCACCTCCTCGGACAGCTCGCGGCGCAGCAGGTACATGCGTTCCAGCGAGCCGTCCGCCGGGCCGATGCCGGTCAGCGCGGCCGGCTCGCCCGAACCCTGCGGCCCGTACACGGCGGCCATCGCGGCGGCCCGCCGGGAGACCTCCCCGACGACGAACGGCGCGTGCTCGGCCAGCGGCACGTTCGCCCCGGCCCCGAACCGCTCCGTGAACGCGGCGGTCATCAGGGCTCGTACGTCGTGCAGCCAGTCGAAGACCGACAGCAGCTCCACGGCGGGCCCGAGGTCGGTCAGCGGGGCGTGCCAGTCGGAGGCGGCCACCTTCAGCGGCGGCATGACGTAGTCCTCCTCGACCGTGATGTGCGCCGGGCGGCCCACGGCCTGGCTGAACCGGCCGAGGTCCCCGCGCAGTCCGGCCAGCACGGCGCCCCGTTCGCCGGCGGTCGCCCCGGCCACCCGGGGCAGTCCGGAGCGGACCCGGTCCGCCAGCTCCCCGACGGTGCCGGCCGAGGCGGGGGAGAGCAGGTCGTCATAGCCGGCGGCCCCCGCGTGGTCCTCCGGCTGGGTGAAGGTGCACAGCACGCCCTGCTGGAGTGCCTGCCGCACGCGCCGGTCGGCGTCCCCGTCGGAGCAGCCGGCCCGCGCGGCGACGTGCGCGACCACGGCCGGGAACCGGCGCGGCCCCATGGAGAGCGCGTCGAGCAGGTCGGCGACGGGACCGTCGAGCGGCAGCGCGAGCCGGTGCATGCCCTGCTCGGAGAACTTCAGGAAGAACAGCTTGCCGCTCTCCGGGTCGGGTGCCGAGGTGGGCGGCAGCCCCACCCACAGGTCGGTGGGACCGGCCCCGTCGGCGGTGGGCAGGCCGCCGAGCACGTAGTGCAGCATGACCCGGTCCAGGCCCGGTACGGCCAGCGCGCCGGTGAAGGGCACGCCGCCGGGGCGTACGGCCTCCGGGTCGCCGGCGGGGGCGGGTTCGGCGATGCCCACCGCGGTGAACCGGGAGAGCGGGCTGGTGCGCACCATGGACCGGGTGACGTACTGGATCAGTCCGCGTTCCGACTTGCGGGTGCGGGCGTTGACCTTGCCGGGTCCCTCGACCGCCGTCCGGTAGCGCTCGGCCTCCTGGTGCACCTCGGGTGCCACGAGGGCGAGCGAGCGCAGCAGGTCGTCGTCGCCGAGCAGGCCCGCCAGGACGGTCCGTTCGCGGTCGGCGGCGGCCGGGTAGCCCTCGGTGATCGTGGCGCGCAGCCGCTCCCGCCCGGCCTGGAGGGCCAGCCAGCGGGTCACCGAGGGGATGGCGGCGATACGGCCCTCGGGAGCCTTCCGGGGCGCGCGGCCGTTGTGGATCGCCCGGCGCAGCGCGATCAGCTCGCGGCGCTCGGCGTCCGACTCCGCGGCACCGATCCGCTCGTACAGCTCCTGCGAGCAGACCTCGGCGACCTCGGCCAGTCCGGCCTCGGCGGTGGCCAGTTCGGCGAGCAGCCGGCGCAGCTCCGGGTCGGCGAGGCGGGTCCTGCGCAGCGGGTTGACGCGCAGGAACCACTGGGGTTCGGGGCTGGTCATCGCGGGGCTCCCGTCGGCTTCGTGGTGCGGGCGGTGTGCGGGCGCTCCAGACGCTCGCGCCAGCTGCTGCCGAGTACGTCGTCGACCGTTCCGGCGATCGCGAAACACATGTAGTAGCGCTGCATCGGCGACACGGTGAGCAGGGGAAGCTGCTGGTAGAAGAGGTTGGTCAGCAGGCGGAACGCGGCGAAGAACGGCGAGGGCGTGCTGATCGCCCCGGACCCGTGCACGGTGCGGTGGAAGTCGGTGTCCGGCTGCTCACCGCGCGGCACCGTGGTCACGGCCCCGGGCGGTCCCATTTGCCCCCGGTCGACGCCGTCGGTAACGGAGTCGAGCAGGCCGGCGGTGAGGGCGCCCGAGGCGACCGCGCTGTCCAGCACACCGGCGCCGTAGGCGAACGCCGTGCGCCACCGGGCCGCCGCGGGCGACACCTCACCGCTCAGCCGCTGTTCGACCACCGCGCGGAGCAGCGGCGCCTCCTTGGCGAGCCGCTCCCGGAAGAGGGGCCGCATGTCCTTGCGGGGAGCCGCCCAGGCGAGGAACGCCTCCGCGTGCGACCGGGGGGAGAACACCCCGTAGCCCGGGCCGAGGGCGTGGGTGTCGGCGAGCGCGGCGAACGCCTCCGCGAGCAGGACCGTGCCGTTGCCGGGCTCCTCGGCCAGGCCTTCGATCATCGACAGCACCGGTACGGCGAGCGCGCCGTTCACGACGGTGCGCAGCGGATCGAGGCGCGGCTCGCGGGAGCGCAGGGCCGGGTCACCGGGAGCGACGGGCAGGACCGCGCCGTGGTCGCGCAGCGGCAGGTACGGGGGCTCCACCGCTTCGAGCCGGCCGAACTCGCGGGCCTGCTCCAGATAGGCATCCTCGGTCAGCGCCCGCGCCGGGTCGAGGGGGCCCGCGTCGAGCCCGGCCGCGACCGCCGGCCAGTCGGCGGCGCCGGCGGCCGGGGCGAGCAGGTCGATGTGGGGTCCGTGCAGCCAGCCGCGGCGGACCTGGACGCCGGGCACGCCCCCCTCGCTCAGTTCGCGGGCGACCGGTACGACGTACCGGGCCAGCCAGGCCGGTGTGACCGGCATCCGAGTGTGGAGTCGTACCCCCGTCAGGTCGGCGGAATCCGGCCTCACGGCAATACGCTCCGGAGCGTCAACCACCATGTCCTTCGCACCTTCCGAGACGAACGGGAAATGAATCAGGGAATGAATCAGAGAATGTGCTCCACATCATTGGCGCCCGGAATGCGCGGCGGAAGTGGAGAAGGGGTGGCGGCTTACATACGTCACGGTTCTCGTGACATCGCACGTCCTTTTCCGAGGAAGACCGGGAGGCGTGCTCTTCGTGGCGAAGTCTCGGAATGATCAATTCCGCTTGAGTCGGCCGGCGGACTGGCCGGAAAACGTCTGGCGGTCGCGATGATCGTTGTACTCTCCGCCAATGACGCCTACTCCCCCCACCGCCGGCCCGACCCCGTCCGCCACGGACGCCGAGTGCCTGGAACTCACCCGGAAACTGCGACGCCGAGGAACCCTCGTGCTCTCCTTGTTCGCCCTGGTGTGGGCCTTCGCCGGGGCCTCCGGAACCGGTTCGGCGACGGATGTCGTGCCGGTGTCCATAGAAGTGGCGGCCCTCGTGGTCACCGCGGCGGCGCTCTACCTGGGGCACCGCAAGGACGCCGCGCCCTCGCCCCGGATGGTGAGCCTCCCGGAGAACTGGGCGCGCGGGGTGGGTGTCGTCAACGGCATCGAGGTGCTGGCCGTCTTCGCCGTCATCGCCGGCTCCAACGCCTCCGGCCGCCCCGAGCTCATCCCGGTCGGCATCGCCCTCGTGGTGGGGCTGCACTTCTTCCCGCTCGCGCGCCTGTACGACCAGTGGCAGTACCGGTGGACGGCCGGACTGATGACCGCCGTGGCGGTCGTGGGTGCCGTGCTGGTCGTGGCCGGTATGTCGGACGAGAGCGTGCTGGTCGTGGTGGGCCTGGCCTGTGCGGCGGTGCTCTGGGCCTCCGCGTACCACCTGGCCGTACGGGGCTGACGGACCGCCCCGGAAACGAACGCAAGGATGTGCCGACCGGCCCGGGGCCGGTTGGCGCATCCTTGTGCGTTCACACGGTCGTGCTCAGGCGCTCACGCGCCTTCAGCAGGCCGAGCAGGTGCTGGACGAGGAGGACGAGGTGCCGATCGAGCCGCTGGAGGCGCCCATCTCGGGGAGCGCCACGCCGTCGGCGACCTCGAGGGTCTCCAGCTCGTCGGCGTCGAAGCCCTCGAACGCGGTGTCGGCGTCGTTCTTGATGTCCTTGGCGGTCATGTCGTGGTCCTTCCGGGATCCGTGGGTGAGTGGTTCAGCAGGCCGAGCAGGTGCTGGAGGACGAGGAGGAGGTGCCGATCGAGCCGCTGGAGGCGCCCATCTCGGGGAGCGCCACGCCGTCGGCGACCTCGAGGGTCTCCAGCTCGTCGGCGTCGAAGCCCTCGAACGCGGTGTCGGCGTCGTTCTTGATGTCCTTGGCGGTCATGTCGTGGTCCTTCCGTCGATTCAGGAGCTCCTGGATGGAATTCCCGAGGATTCATACTCCGGGATTACTCCCGGATACCTTCCGGAATGTTTTTCTTTTCCGTCGGGCTGTGGCATCCATATTGCTCGGCCACTCACCCCTGCGCCAGCCCCTGCGGGTGTCGGCTGACATTTATCACGGCCCGGATGACGTTTTCCCGGTGCCCGGCTTTTCGTCGAGGGCCACCGGAAGTGCCCATTCGGGGCTGTTCACCATGTGCCATTCATCGCCCGGCTCGGCGGGCAGCGCGGAACCGGGCGCCGGCGTGCCCAGCAGGAAGTCGCCGACCGAGGACTCCCGCAGGTAGTCCAGGCCCAGCACACGGGCGGACAGGTCGGCGTCGCCGTTGCCCAGCCCGCAGGGCGCCAGCCCCATCGCCGTCGCGACCAGGTACATGGTCTGGTAGAGCACACCGGTGTGCCGCAGCGTCGTCGCGTACGCCATGGCCCGGTACTTCCACGCCATGCGCTGGAACCGCGAGGTCACCGTGAGGAGCACGGCCGGACGCACGTCGAACCCGACGGACCGGGACGCCACGCCCAGCAGCGCCCGCCGGTCCTCCTCCGCCTCGCTGACGAGGACCAGGCGGTGTGCGTACGAGTCGTAGTGGTAGACGCCCGGTGCGACTCCCTCACAGCGCAGCACCGTGACGTACAGCTCCAGTTCGTGGAGCGAGCCCCCGGCCGGATAGGGCCGCGAGACCACCTCGTCCTCGCCGGGGCCGGGCGTGCGATGGACGCGCACCCGCTGCACCCGGTACAGGAACTCGCCCAGCTCGCGCGCCGTCAGCGCCCGTTCGCCGAAGACGCGGTGGGACCGACGCCCCTCGACGGCGGCGGTCAGGGACGGGTCACGGGCGTCGATGTCCTCACGCGCCGGGCGGTACAGCTCCGTCACGGGGCCGTCCGGCGCCGGTTTCACGGCAGGCAGCGGGTCGATCTGGCCCCGGTAGGGGTAGGCCGCGCCGAAGCTCTCGTCGAAACGGCCGGACCGGACGCGTGAGTGGAACAGCAGGTCGTGGAAGTCCCACTGGCGCAGCACCGGCTCGGTGTCGGACGCGAAGGTGCCGTCCGGGGCGGCGAGTTCGACGAAGCCGGTGCCGACGAGATGGGCCAGGACCGTGAGCGTCTCCGCCCCGCTCAGCCCGGTGTCCTCACCGGCCCGGACCGCCGGACCCGGCTGCCCCAGCGCGGCGACGAGCTCACGGGCGGCACGGTCGGCGAGCACGGCACGGAACTTCACCAGCGGGGACTCCAGCACGAGCACGCCCCCGCGCGTACGGCAGAGGGCGAACCGCGACAGGCGGACCCGGGCGTCGGCGGGCACGGCCGCCGTACGGTGCCCGGCGTCCCGGGCCGTCGGCTCCAGCCGCACCAACTCCCGCCGCAGCGGCGGCTCGTCGTGCGTGAGCACGCTGTACGCCAGCAGGTGGCCGGCCCGCACCAACACGGCGTCGGCCCGCTCCCGCGCGGTGCCGTCGAACCCCTCGTACAACTCCTCGTACGGCACCGGGCCCTCGGCCAGCCGGCGCAGTACGGTGCGCAGCCCGCCGCGCACCGGGCGCAGCACGAGTGAGGTGTCGGGGCCGCGCAGCACCGCCGTGTCCGCGGTGTCGTCGAACGTGATCCGCACGTCCGTACGCAGCGCGCGGGCCGCGAGCTCGGGCGGTTTCTCCGTGGACACGGAAATCATCAGGGCCTCCGTCTGGGGATTCTCTGGAAGAACTCGGCGAAACCCACTCTGACGCCCGCTACACCCTCTCCGCCCCGGCCGGCCGCACCGCATGACAGTCACCATTCCCGTTCGTGACCGAGGTCATGGAATACGTGACACATGACAGGGACGGACCGTCTCCGCTCGGACAATCGACGCCCCGAGCGCATGCTCGGAACAGGAATTCAACGACCGCCGTCCCCAACGACAGAAGGACATTTCCGTGCTCACTCGTCGACATGCGATACGTCTCGGTATGACCACCGGCGCCGTCGGGGCGGTCGGCGCGGCGGGCGGGCTGTTCAAGACGCTCACCGCGGGCGGGCCGGCCACCGTCCCGGTCGCCGCGACGGCGGCCCCGGCGGTCGAGCCGTTCGCGGTGCCGTTGACCGTGCCGCCGGTGTTGGCCCCGTACCGCAGAACCAGACACGCCGACTACTACGACATCACCATGCGCCGTGCGAGCGCGGAGATCCTGCCCGGCACCCGTACCGACGTCCTGACGTACAACGGCTCCTTCACCGGCCCCACCATCCGCGCCCGCACCGGCCGCAGGACGGTGGTCCGGCACGTCAACGCGCTGGACATGCCGACGTCGGTGCACCTCCACGGCGGCAACAACCCGGTGGAGCACGACGGCGGGATGATGGACACGATCGCGCCGGGGCGCAGGCGTACCTACGTGTACGAGAACCGGCAGCCCGGCGCCACCCTGTGGATGCACGACCACGCGCACCACATGGAGTCCGAGCACGTCTACCGGGGACTGTCCGGGCTGTACCTGCTGCGCGACCCCGAGGAGGACCGGCTCGGGCTGCCGTCCGGGAAGTACGACATCCCCCTGGTGCTGAGGGACGCGGACCTCGACGGCAACGCCGCCATGGTCCACACGATGGACGACGCGCAGAACCGCACGACGATCCTGGTCAACGGCCGGCCCTGGCCGTACCTGGAGGTCGAGGCCCGCAAGTACCGCTTCCGGCTGGTCAACTCGTGCAACCTGCGCATCTTCGTCCTGGCGCTGTCGGACGGTTCCGCCACGCAACACCCCGTGCAGCAGATCGGCACGGACGGCGGGCTGCTCGCCGCCCCCGCCGAGACACCGGTGCTGGTCCTGTCGCCCGGCGAACGCATCGACTTCGTCGCCGACTTCTCGAAGTACGCGCCCGGAACCCGGCTCACCCTCGCCAACATGCTGGGCCCCGGCCCCACCGAACTCGTCGGTCAGGTCATGCGGTTCGACATCGGTGGGCGGACCCCCGACCGCAGCCGGGTCCCGGACACCCTCGCCACGCTGCCGGCCCTGCCGAAGGCCACCGTGGAGCGCGCCTTCGAACTGAACATGGACGAGCCGGGCACCGGAGGCCACCAGGCGTACATCAACGGGAAGACCTTCGACCCGGACCGCATCGACACGCACGTCGAGTGGGGCAGCACCGAGGTGTGGACGGTCACCAACAAGAGCACCAGCGTTCCGCACAATTTCCACACGCATCTGGTGCAGTTCAGAATCCTCGAACGTGACGGGCAGCCGCCGTATCCGGCCGAGACCGGATGGAAGGACACCGTGCTGCTCTTTCCCGGACAGACGGCGAAACTCCAGCTGACCTTCGATTCGCACCGCGGTGTCTATCCGTATCACTGCCACATGATCGACCACAGCGCGATGGGAATGATGGCGCAGATGAAGATCTCCTGACCTTCCTGGCGATTTCCCGACGTGTTCCCGACGCGTTTCCGACGAATTCCCGACGAAAAGAGAGGAGGACCATGACCACCGGAACCCTTGCGCGCCCCTACGCCCGCCGGCTGCTCGCCGCGCTGGAACGCGACCCCACCCGGGTCGTCGTGCACCGGCCCGACGCGGCCGTGACGGCGGGGGAGCTGCGCGCGTCCCTCCTGGGCAGCGCCGCCCTGCTGCGCTCCCTGCGGGTCGGCCCCGGCACCACGGTGGCGATCCTGACCGGCCCCAACCACCCGCTGATGCTCAGCGCCCGCTACGCCGTGCACCTGCTCGGCGCGACCTCGGTGTACGTCCGCTCGATGAACCCGCGCACGGACACCGAGACCTTCTCCCTCGCCACCCAGACCGAACTGCTGCGGGACCTCGCGGTGCCGCTGCTGCTGGTGGACGAGGCGGACGAGGAGAGCGCGGCCCGCGGCAGATGGCTGGCCCGACGGCGGCCCGGACTCACCGTGCGGGCGATCCCTCGCACGGCGGACGGGCACGACACCGTGCCACCGGCGCCGCCGCCCCGGCCCGAGGACCTGTCCGTCGTCGACTTCACCAGCGGCAGCACCGGCCGGCCGAAGATGGTGGCGCAGCGCCACGGCACCCGTGAACACCTCGTCGAACGCCTCGCCGACGGCCTCGATCCACGGGGCCCGGCCACGCTGCTCTCCGTCACCCCGGTCAGCCACACGACCGCGCCGATGGCCGACGCCGTGCTGTGCGGGGGCGGCACGGTGGTGCTCCACGACGAGTTCGACGCCGACGCCACCCTGGCGGCCATCGCCGAACACCGGGTCACCGACGCCTACCTGGCCGTTCCGCACCTGTACCGGCTGCTCGACCATCCGCTGGTCACGTCGTACGACCTGTCGTCGCTGCGCCGCATCACCTACAGCGGCACACCGGCCGCCCCCGAACGGGTCCGCGACGCGGTGCGGATCTTCGGGGACGTACTGATCCAGGTGTACGGCACCACGGAGGCCGGCGGCATCAGCTGTCTCACCCCGCTGGACCACCGGGAGCCCGAACTGCTCGGCTCGGTCGGCCGGCCCTTCCCCTGGGTGCGGGTGGAGATCCGCACGCCCGGCACCGGCACCCCGCTGGGGCGCGGGCGGAGCGGCGAGATCTGGATCGACTCGCCGACGGTGTCCGCCGGTTACCTGGACGACGAGGAGCTGACCGCCGACACGTACCGCGACGGCTGGCTGCGCACCGGCGACCTCGGGCACTGGGACGCGTACGGCTATCTGCGGCTGGACGGCCGGGTGGGCGACGTCATCAAGCACGGCGGCCTCAAGCTCGACCCGGCCGCCATCGAGGCGGCGCTGCTCCGGCACCCCCAGGTGCGCCAGGCCGCGGTGTTCGGCGTCCGGGACGAGGACCTCGTGGAGCAGGTGCACGCCGCCGTCGAACTGTACTCGGGCGCCGGGCACACCTCCTGCGACCTGCGGGGCTACGTCGCGGCGACGCTCACCCCGGAGCACGCCCCGGTCAGCGTCTCCGTCTGGCCCGAACTGCCGCTCACGCCGTCCGGCAAACCCGACCGGACGCGGTTGCGCGGCGCGACCGCACCGGTGCGCGCGGTACCCCCGCCCGCCGCCGAGGCGCGCGGCACCGGCCCACCCGACACCGGCGCCGAGGTGGACGGCCCGCCCGGACACCACGCCCGCCGGCGCACCGATCCGCGCAACAGAAAGGGCACTCCATGACCGGATTCGGCCACTTCGCCAGGTCACTGCGGCTGCGGCGGCTCTACCGCCACAGCACGGCCGGCCTGATGATCACCCCTCTCGACCACTCGATCAGCGACGGGCCCGTGGTGCCCCGGGGCACGACCCTCGACCAGCTCGCCGGACAGCTCGCCGCCGGCGGCGCGGACGCGGTCGTCGTGCACAAGGGCAGCGTCCGCCACATCAGCCCGGAGCGGTTCGCCGCGATGTCTCTGATCATCCATCTCAACGCGTCCACCGGCCAGGCGCACGACCCCGACGCCAAGTACGTGGTGACCGAGGTCGAGGAGGCGCTCCGGCTCGGCGCGGACGCGGTGAGCGTCCACGTCAACGTCGGTTCGGACGACGAGCGGCAGCAGATCGGCGACCTCGGACGGATCGCCGACGCCTGCGACCGGTGGAACCTGCCGCTGCTCGCCATGGTGTACCCGCGCGGTCCGCGGGTCACCGATCCGCGCGACCCGCAGCTGGTGGCGCACGCCGTCACCGTCGCCTCCGACCTGGGCGCGGACCTGGTCAAGACCGTCTTCCTCGGCTCGACCGCGGAGATGCTCGACCTGACCGCCGCCTGTCCGGTGCCCGTGCTGGTCGCGGGCGGTCCCGCGATGCCCACCGAGGAGGACGTCCTCGCCTATGTCCGCGACGCCCTGGCCGGCGGCGCGGGCGGGGTGGCGATGGGCCGCAACATCTTCCGGGCCGCCGATCCCCGCAGGCTCGCCTCCAAGGTGGCCCGGCTGGTCCACCACTTCCCGGAGCAGCACTTCGGCGCGGTCGCCCTCCCCGCCCGGGCCGGCGCCCACCGGGACGAACGGCTGACCCCCGACCATCTGGACGACCCGGCGCCCCTGGCGGCGTCCGGCGCCTTCCCCGAGAACACCCACCACCTCTCCGACCTTTCACATCCGACAGGAGGTCCGCACCATGACGGACGTAAAACTGTGCTGGCTTGACATCCGAGGCGCCGGCAACGCCACCGAAGCCGTCCTCGAAGAGGCCCTGCACCAGCGCATCGACGGCATCGTCGCCGCAGACCCGGCCGTCTTCGCCGGTCTGCCCCCCACCGTCCGCAAGATCCTGCTCTTCGAGGACGGCACCGACGCCGTCCCCGCCGACCTCGGCGCCGCCGACCTGGTGGTCGTGCCGGGCCCCCGGGAGGGGCGCGCCGAGCTCCAGGAGGCCCACCCGGACGCCGAGTTCGGGCGGTACGTGGAGATCGTCGACGCCGACACGCTCGAGGACGCCTGCCTCGCGGCGCGTCTGGAGCCGTGGAGCGTCCTCGACTTCCGCGATCCCACCAAGATCCCGCTCGAGATCGTGATCGCGGCGGCCACCGGCGCGCCCGGCTCGATCATCACCACCGCCTCCAACACCGAGGAGGCCGAGATCGTCTACGGCGTCCTCGAACTCGGCTCCGACGGCGTGCTCATGCGGGCCAACACGGTCGGTGACGCCACCGCGCTGCGCACCGCCGCCAGCGCCCGCGGCGGCGAGATCGGCCTGGTGGAGCTGACCGTCACCCGCACCACCCACATCGGCATGGGCGAGCGGGCCTGCGTCGACACCACGACCCACTTCCGCAAGGACGAGGGCATCCTGGTCGGTTCGCACTCCAAGGGCATGGTGCTGTGCGTCAGCGAGACCCACCCGCTGCCGTACATGCCGACCCGCCCGTTCCGGGTCAACGCCGGTGCCCTGCACTCGTACACCGTCTCGCAGGGCGGCCGCACCCACTACCTGAGCGAACTCCACGCCGGCAGCAAGGTGCTGGCCGTCGACACCAAGGGCCGCACCCGTCCGGTCAGCGTCGGCCGGGTCAAGATAGAGACCCGCCCGCTCATCTCCATCGACGCGGTGGCCCCGAGCGGGCAGACGGTCAACCTGATCCTGCAGGACGACTGGCACGTACGGGTCCTCGGCCCGGGCGCGGCGGTCCTCAACTCCACCGAACTCAAGCCGGGCGACACGATCCTCGGGCACCTGCCGACGGCGGACCGCCACGTCGGGTACCCGATCGACGAGTTCTGCCTGGAGAAGTGAGTCCGGCCCGGCCCCGCACACCCGTCGCGCCCGTGCCCGCACGAGCGTGACGAGCAGGCGCACCATCCCGCCCCGCCCCGGCACCCACCGTGCCGGGGCAGGCGCGCGTCCGCTCACAACAGCCCGTGTTCCCCGGCGATGCGCGCCGCGTCGAACCGGTTGCGTCCCCCGAGCTTCTTGATGGCCGCCGACGTCAGATTGCGTACGGTGCCCGCCGCCAGGTACAGCTCTCCCGCGATCTCCTTCACGGTCGCCCCGCCGGCCGTCAGCCGCAGCACGTCCACCTCCCGCACGCTCAGCATCGTCTCCCCGACCGCCACCGGCCGCAGCAGCGACGGGTCGACGGTCAGACAGCCGCCCGCCACCCCCATCAGCGTCGTCACCAGCTGGGGCAGCCGGGCGTTCTTCGGTACGACACCGAGCGCGCCGGCCGCCACGGCCCGGTCCACCACCGACGGCGTGGCCGCTCCCACCACCAGCGCGACCCCGCACTTGGGATGGTGACTGCGTACGTCGGTGGCGACGCGCAGCGCCTTGCCGGCCATCGTGGACTCGCCGAGCAGCAGGACGGTGGGCCGGTGCCGCTCCACCGCCGGCAGCACGGCGTCGCACGCCGTGGCCAGCCCGACCACCTCCAGTCCGTCGACGCCGTTGAGCGTCTCGGCGAAGGCCTCCAGGACGAGTTGGTGATCACCTGCGACGACTACCCGTATCGACATGCTGAACCCCCGTGCGGACGAACGGTGAGAAGACTCGTGGAAATCGGGCCCGGGGCCCGCGTGCCGTGTGCGGCGGACCGTCAGTGGCTCTCGTGCGAGCGGGTGAACCGCTCGATCAGCCGGTCCGCGACCGACTGGACCGCCCGCCCGTGACCGGCGTCGTAGTGCTCCGTGTCGATCTCGATGTGCTCGGCCCCGGCCGGCAGGGACGCCGCGACGACGGCCGAGACGGCGCGGAAGTCCCGGGCCAGGCCACCGCTGCCGGGACCCGGCGGGACGACCACGACGCACGCGGCCACCGGGCCGAGATCGCCGGCGATCTGGCGGGGCAGGGCGCGCAGTGTCTCCGGCCGCGTGACATCCACCTGATAGGGGAGCGCGACCAGTCCGATGTCGGCCAGTTCCTTGCAGAGGAACGCCGCGTTGGTGGCCGCGTCGTCGTCGCGTCCCGGATGCCCCGCGCCGACCACCGCCACCGCCGCGCCCGCCGCGCTCAGCCGGGTGGCCACACTGCGGCCGGCCCCGGTGGTCGCGTCTATGACGAGCACGACACAGCCGTTCAACGGAGGGACGACAAACGCGACTGTGTGCGACACCGGAACTCCTGAGCAGGTAGCGTGGCGAGAACGTGAAGGATCTACGGGGGATGCTTCGCCGGGCGCGCGGTGCCTCCCCCGTGCCGTGCCGCAGACGTCCGACTCGGCGCGGTGCCCGGTCCGGACATGTGGTTCAAGGGGGAAACACCACGTGGAAGACGTATCTCCACTCGGTCAGCGAACGCTTGCCGTCTACCGCGCGATCCTGTTCCACAAGGAACACGATCCGGACAGACTCGCCGCCCTCCTCGGCATCGCCGCCGACGAGGTGGAGGAGGCACTCGCCCAGCTGTCCGAGCTGTCCCTCCTCGCCCCGTCCCGGGACTCGCCCGGAGCGCTGCGCGCGGTGAACCCGTCGCTGGGCCTGAAGGTCCTGCTCCAGCGGGAACAGGACGAACTGGCCTACCGGCAGCAGCGCATCGAGCAGAACCGGGCCGCGCTGGCGGCGCTCGCCGCCGAGTACACGGCGTCGAGCCGGTCCGGTCCCGACGGCATCGAGGAGCTCGACGACGTCGACGACATCCGCATCCGTCTGGAGGCCCTGGCCGAGGGGTGCCGGCACGAGGTCCTGGCGTTCCACCCCGTGGGCGGACTGACCGCGGAGTCGATCGAGGCGGCCCGCCCGCTGAACGAACGGGCGCTCGCCCGCGGGGTCCGGTTCCGTTCGATCTACCTCGACAGCATCACCAACGACCGGGTGACCAGGGAACACGCCCAGTGGATGGCCGACCACGACAGCGAGATCCGTACGTCCCCGACCCTGCCGATGCGCCTGCTGATCGTCGACACGACCACCGCGGTGGTGGCGGGACTGCCCGGTCAGACGGGTCCCTCGGCGCTGCTGTTCGGCAGCCCGCCCGTGGTGCTCGCCATGCGGGCGCTGTTCGAGGCGTACTGGGAGCACGCGACCCCGTTCCATCAGGACGCCTCCGTCAAGGACGACGCCCACGGGCTCACCCCGCAGGAGCGCAAACTGCTCCAGCTCCTGGCCACCGGCCTCACCGACGAGGCGGTCGCCCGGACGCTCGGGATCGGGGTGCGCACGGAGCGGCGGATCATGGCCGAGCTGATGGAGCGGCTCGGCGCCTCCAGCAGGTTCGAGGCGGGCGTGCAGGCGGCTCGCCGGCAGTGGGTCTGAGACGCGGCGTCCGGCGCCCCGCCCGGCAGAGCGGTCACGGCCGGACCGGCGGCGCGGGCCAGACGAAGTCGTCCGGCCGGGGCGCGGGCGGCGCGGGCCACGTGAAGTCGTCCGGGTGGGGCACGGGCGGGGCCGGCCACGTGAAGTCGTCGGGCCGGTGGGCCGGCGGGGCGGGCCACACGAAGTCCTGAGTGGTGGCCGCCGACCCCCGCTCGGCCGCGCCGGCGGCCTGGGCGGGCACCGCCCAGGCGACGGCCGCCAGGACGGCGGTGGCGAGGACGGTGGCCGCGGTACAACGGTCGGTACGGATCATGCTGGTCTCCATTCCATGCGTGAGTCATGCCGTTGCGACGATGCGCATGGAGCCAGTGGTGCTTTCAGCTCCCCCGGGCCGGTCCGCGTTCCCCGTGCTTTCCGGCCGCTGCTAAGAGAGAACCATCACGCCACCCCCGCTGTCCGCATCCGGCCAGGCCAGGAAGCTGCCTGGCAGGGAGTTGCCCACGCGGCGGGGCGTTCCGCGGCACCGCCTACCCTTAGGGGCATGAGCAGCATCGACCGGAGCCAGTCAGTGGGCGGCACGCGCACCTATGAAGTACGCACCTACGGGTGCCAGATGAACGTCCACGACTCCGAGCGATTGTCCGGGCTGCTGGAGGACGCGGGCTACGTCCGCGCCCCAGAGGGCGCCGACGGCGACGCGGACGTCGTCGTCTTCAACACCTGCGCCGTCCGCGAGAACGCCGACAACAAGCTGTACGGCAATCTCGGCCACCTCGCCCCGAAGAAGGCGAGCCGCCCCGGCATGCAGATCGCGGTCGGCGGCTGCCTCGCGCAGAAGGACCGTGACACCATCGTCAAGCGGGCGCCCTGGGTCGACGTCGTCTTCGGCACGCACAACATCGGCAAGCTGCCCGTCCTCCTGGAGCGCGCCCGCGTGCAGGAGGAGGCGCAGGTCGAGATCGCCGAATCGCTGGAGGCGTTCCCCTCCACGCTGCCCACCCGGCGCGAGAGCGCCTACGCGGCCTGGGTCTCCATCTCCGTCGGCTGCAACAACACCTGTACCTTCTGCATCGTCCCCGCGCTGCGCGGCAAGGAGAAGGACCGCCGCCCCGGCGACATCCTCGCCGAGATCGAGGCCCTGGTCGCCGAGGGCGTCTCCGAGATCACCCTGCTCGGCCAGAACGTCAACGCGTACGGGTCCGACATCGGCGACCGCGAGGCGTTCAGCAAGCTGCTGCGGGCCTGCGGGAAGATCGACGGCCTGGAGCGCGTCCGGTTCACCTCGCCGCACCCGCGCGACTTCACCGACGACGTCATCGCCGCCATGGCCGAGACGCCCAACGTGATGCCGCAGCTGCACATGCCCCTGCAGTCCGGCTCCGACCCGGTGCTGAAGGCGATGCGCCGCTCCTACCGGCAGGAGCGCTACCTCGGGATCATCGAGAAGGTCCGCGCCGCCATCCCGCACGCGGCGATCAGCACCGACATCATCGTGGGCTTCCCCGGCGAGACCGAGGAGGACTTCGAGCAGACCCTGCACGTCGTCCGCGAGGCCCGCTTCGCGCAGGCGTTCACCTTCCAGTACTCCAAGCGTCCCGGCACCCCGGCCGCAGAGATGGACGGCCAGATCCCCAAGAAGGTCGTCCAGGAGCGGTACGAGCGTCTCGTCGCCCTCCAGGAGGAGATCTCCTGGGAGGAGAACAAGAAGCAGATCGGCCGCACCCTGGAGCTGATGGTCGCCGAGGGCGAGGGCCGCAAGGACGGCGCCACCCACCGCCTCTCCGGCCGCGCCCCCGACAGCCGCCTGGTGCACTTCACCAAGCCGGAGCAGGAGGTGCGCCCCGGCGACGTGGTCACCGTGGAGATCACGTACGCCGCCCCGCACCACCTCCTCGCCGAGGGCGCGGTGCTCGGCGTGCGCCGCACCCGCGCGGGGGACGCCTGGGAGAAGCGGAACACCGAGAAGGCGGCGCAGCCCGCGGGCGTGCTGCTCGGCCTGCCCAAGGTGGGCGTGCCCGAGCCACTGCCGGCGGCCACCGGGGGCTGCGCCGTCGACTGACCGAACCGGGGCAGGGGGACACATGGCTCACTGGGGCGTCGTGGAGGAGCTGCACGACAGGCCCCAGCCGGTCGCACATTCCGGAGGCACGCGCGAGGAGGCACGCCGCAGGCTGTACGAGACGGCGTGCACGCACCGGTTCACCGGAGGGCTGATGCAACGGCGCCGAGAGGCGTACCGCGTGGACGACGACGCGTACTACGTGGAGATCAAGGGCGGACCGGGCACCCACCACCTGCGATACAGCCTCGCAGAGCGCGTCCGGAGCACGGACGGCCCGTGAGGCGGCGATGCCGTTCCGGGCCGCCGCAGTAGGCTGTTGATCATGCTTGTCGCCGCCGCAGTCTGCCCGTGCCCGCCGCTGCTCGTGCCGGAGGTCGCCACAGGGGCCGCCCCCGAGCTGGACACCGCGCGGGCCGCGTGCACGGACGCGCTGGGTGTGCTCGCCGCCGCCCGGCCCGATCTGCTCGTGGTCGTCGGGCCGGGGGACGGTGCCGGGCCCGAGACCTACCCGGAGGGCGCCCCGGGATCCTTCCGGGGCTTCGGCGTCGGCCTGGACGTACGGCTGGGTCCGGACAGGGGCGCGCCGACCGGGCGGGAGCTGCCGTACGGACTGGCCGTGGGCGCCTGGCTGCTGGGCCGCACCGGGTGGGCGGGCGCCCCTGTGGAGGGAGTGGCCGTGGGGGAGGCCCTCACGGCCGAGCGGTGCGCCGAGGTGGGGGAGGCCGTCGCCGGCCGGGCGGAGCGGGTCGCGCTGCTGGTGATGGGCGACGCCGCCGCGTGCCGCACGCTCAAGGCGCCCGGCTACCTCGACGAGCGCGCGGCCCCCTTCGACGCGGAACTCGTGCGCGCGTTGGGCGCGGCCGACACCGGGGCCCTGCGCGCACTGGACACCGGACTGGCGCGCGAGCTGAAGGTGTCCGGCCGGGCCCCCTGGCAGGTACTCGCCGGCGCGGCGGCCGGAAACCCGGACCTGGAAGGCGCGCTGCTCTACGAGGACGCCCCCTACGGGGTCGGCTACCTCGTGGCCACCTGGTCGTAGGCGCCACCGCGGGGAGAACACGGCGGACGGCCGGGAGCCCTCGGCGTGCTCCGCGGCCGTCCGTCGGTGTGCCGCTCAGGAAGTGGGCGGCGGCCCGGCCGGCGGCGTGGTCGTGCCGCCCGCGCCCGAGCCGGGGTCGTTCTTGTGCGCGAGTCGGTCCACGGCACCCTTGGCCTTGCCCGTACCCGTCTGGATCCGGTCGCTGTACTTGCCCTTGGTCCGCTCGTCGACGGTCCGCGCGGCCTTGTCGAGGCCGTGCTGGATCTTGTCCTCGTGCTGGTGCGCGAGGTCGGAGACCTTGCCCTTGGCCGGGCCGAGTCTGGCCTTCAGGTTGTCCAGGAGCCCCATGATGTACCTTCCCTCGCGGCCGTCTACGTGCGGGCGCCCTCACCGGTCTCGCTGCCGGCCGCCTTGGCGGACTGCTGCTTCGGGATCTCGACGGTGTCGGTGACGGTGACCTCGCCGGCCTCCTCGTCCGCCGGCCCGGTGGTCTCCGGCGCCCCGGCCGACCCCTTCGGCTCCGCGGCCCCGGCCGTGCTCTCCGTGCCGGCCCCGGCCGCCGCTTCGTCGGTCCGGACCTCGGTGGTCCGCGTCTCCTCCGTGGCCTTCGACCTCCGAAAAAGCCGTGCAAAAACGCCCATATCAACTCCATACGTTACTCGTGCGGGCGAAATCCCGCGTTGCCCGGTGCGTCCGTTCGTGTGACCCGAGCCGCCGCCCCTGTGATCCGGCGGCAGGAACCTCGCAACGGGCAACGACCCGGCGACCGCCGCGTCACGTAACCCGTTCGAGGGCCGGGCGGGAGGTTTGCGAGACTGGATCAGTGAGCAGCGCACCCCTCGCCCCCCGCGTCATCGCCGTCGTCGGACCCACCGCGGCCGGAAAGTCCGATCTGGGCGTATTCCTGGCCCAGCGGCTCGGCGGCGAAGTCGTCAACGCCGACTCCATGCAGCTCTACCGGGGGATGGACATCGGCACCGCCAAACTGACGCCCGAGGAGCGCGGCGGCGTTCCGCACCACCTGCTCGACATCTGGGACGTCACCGTCGCCGCGTCCGTCGCCGAGTACCAGCGGCTGGCCCGGGAGCGGATCGACGCGCTGCTCGCCGAGGGCCGCTGGCCCGTCCTCGTCGGCGGTTCCGGCCTCTACGTCCGCGGCGCCGTCGACAACCTGGAGTTCCCGGGCACCGACCCCGAGGTCAGGGCCCGCCTGGAGGAGGAGCTCACGCTGCGCGGCCCGGGCGCCCTGCACGCCCGTCTCGCCGTGGCGGACCCCGAGGCCGCGCGGGTGATCCTGCCGGGCAACGGCCGCCGCATCGTCCGCGCGCTCGAGGTCATCGAGATCACCGGAAGACCTTTCACGGCCAACCTCCCGGGCCACGACTCGGTCTACGACACCCTCCAGATCGGCGTCGACGTGGCCCGTCCCGAGCTGGACGAGCGGATCGCCCGCCGGGTCGACCGGATGTGGGAGGCCGGTCTCGTGGAGGAAGTGCGCGCACTCCAGGCGCGGGGGTTGCGCCAGGGGCGTACGGCGTCGCGCGCGCTCGGCTACCAGCAGGTGCTCGCGGCGCTCGCCGGGGAGTGCACCCTCGAGGAGGCGCGGTACGAGACCGTTCGTGCCACCAAGCGCTTCGCGCGCCGTCAGGATTCATGGTTCAGGCGCGATCCCCGGGTGCACTGGTTGAGTGGGGCCGCGGTGGACCTGACGGAACTTCCGCAGCTCGCGTTGTCGTTGGTCGAACGACCGGTTACAGCCTGATCACGTCATGGCATCGGGACGCCCAGGCCGTCATCCGGGCCTGTGACGTCGTGCCATCATCGAGCTTCGATCGACCAAGTGGAGTCCTAGTTGGGAGGGCGCGTGGCGATGGAGGCCGGCCCTCGCGACACCGCACACGGCACCGAGCACCTCACCACCGAGCGGGGTGCACCGGAGCAGGAGACGACCGACCGCCTCAGTCCGGACGGACCGGACGAGACGCCGGGCGGCGTGACCGACGACGGCCCCGAGCCGGACGAGATGTTCGCGGGCGGTGAAGAGGTCGAGGTCGAGCTGCGCCCACAGCGCCGGCTGCGCATCTGGCAGCTCGCACCCATCGTCGGGCTGGCCGCGGTCGGCTCCCTGATGTTCGCCTTCCCGCTCGCCTTCGACTTCGGCGACAGCGGCGCCGTGATCGCCATGCTGGGGCTGCTGATCTGCTCCTGCGCGGCCGGCTGGGGCATGATGGCCGCCCGCAGGGTGGGCTCCACCTGGCCGGGCCTGCCGCCCCGGGGCTCCGGACGCAGACCCGACTGGCGGGTCGTGACCGCCTACGCCGTGATGCTCGCCGCCGTGGTGGCCCTGGCGGTCTGGAGAGTGGCCAGGCTCCGCTGAAAGCAGACGGCAAGGGCAGCGCCCCGAAGGAGCGCGGGGCCGTGCCGTTACGCGGCTCCGCCGCGCGGGCGCGACAACTCCCACCGGCCCGCACGGGACGACCACCGCACCACCCCTCAGCGCCCCGGCGGAGTGTTCTCGTACGATCGGGGAATGAGCACGCGGATCACCTTCCTCAAGGGCCACGGCACGGAGAACGACTTCGTGATCCTCCCGGACCCCGAGAACGCCATCGACCTCCCCCCGGCCGCCGTCGCCGCCCTGTGCGATCGCCGCGCGGGCATCGGCGGCGACGGGCTGCTGCACGTGGTGCGGTCCGCGGCGCACCCGGAGGCCGAGGCCATGGCGGCCGAGGCCGAGTGGTTCATGGACTACCGCAACGGCGACGGCTCGGTCGCGGAAATGTGCGGCAACGGAGTGCGTGTGTTCGCGCGCTATCTCCAGCGCGCCGGACATGTGGCCGAGGGTGACATCGCGGTCGCCACGCGTGGGGGCGTGAAGACCGTGCACATCGCCAAGGAGGGGGGCATCACCGTCGGCATGGGCCGGGCGCTGCTCCCCGAGGGCGACGTCACCGTGAGCGTCGGCGGGCGCAGCTGGCCGGCGCGGAACGTGAACATGGGCAACCCGCACGCCGTGGCCTTCGTGGACGACCTCGCCCACGCGGGCGATCTCTTCACCCCGCCCCCGTTCGACCCGGCCGCCGCCTACCCGGACGGCGTGAACGTGGAGTTCGTCGTCGACCGCGGCCCGCGGCACGTGGCGCTGCGGGTGCACGAGCGCGGATCCGGCGAGACCCGATCCTGCGGCACGGGCGCGTGCGCGGTCGCCGTGGCCACCGCCCGCCGCGACGGCGCCGACCCGAATGTCACCGGCACCCCGGCGACGTACACCGTGGATGTGCCCGGCGGCACCCTCGTGATCACCGAACGACCCGACGGCGAGATCGAGATGACCGGCCCGGCGGTGATCGTCGCCGAGGGCGTGATCGAGCCCGAGTGGCTGGAGAACGCCCTGCGCTGATCGGGGCGAGGGCTCAGTATCGCGGCTTCCGGCCTGTCTGATGATCGCATCCGAAGGGTCGGAAGGGCGTTCACCTTCGAGATCATGCCGACCCGCCGACCCGATGGCGTGAAAGGGGCCCCGGTCGACCTTCGCTCGAAGGGGTGATCCGTTTCACGCTCGGCCGGAGGCGGTCGGCCCGAGGGGGTCCGGCTCGGTAGCATCAAGCACCGGCCCGGACGGGGGACGAACACCGTCTCCTGAGCCCGAGTCCGCCCTGGGGCGCGCCGTCCGCCGGTCCACGCAGCCGGAGGTGCCCATGAATGCGGAGGCCGCGAATCCTGCGACCCCAGGCTCTGTGACCTCTGGTCACGTCACACCGACGGGGTCGCGCAGGAAGGCCCGCCCCCGGCTCGACCTGCGCCGACTGGGCCGTGCCGCGCTGCTCGGCCCCGCCGCCCGCGACCGGCTCCCCGACGCCATCGGACACGTGGTCGACGCCCACCGCGCCCACCACCCCGACGCCGACCTCGAACCCCTGCGCCACGCCTACGTCTTGGCCGAGTCCTCCCATCGCGGCCAGATGCGCAAGAGCGGTGAGCCGTACATCACGCACCCGCTCGCGGTGACCCTGATCCTCGCCGAACTCGGCGCCGAGACCACGACGTTGACCGCCTCCCTGCTCCACGACACCGTCGAGGACACGGACGTGACGCTGGATCAGGTGGGTGAACAGTTCGGCGAGGAGGTCCGCTACCTCGTCGACGGCGTCACCAAACTGGAGAAGGTCGACTACGGCGCCGCCGCCGAGCCCGAGACCTTCCGCAAGATGCTCGTCGCCACCGGTAACGACGTCCGCGTGATGTCGATCAAACTCGCCGACCGGCTGCACAACATGCGCACCCTCGGCGTGATGCGTCCCGAGAAACAGGAACGCATCGCCAAAGTGACACGTGACGTCCTGATCCCGCTCGCCGAACGGCTCGGCGTCCAGGCGCTCAAGACCGAACTGGAGGACCTGGTCTTCGCGATCCTCCACCCCCAGGAGTACGAGCACACGCGCGAGTTGATCATCCGCAACGCCGCCCGCGCGGACGACCCGCTCGCCGAAGTCGCCGGCGACGTGCGCAAGGTGCTCCGCGAGGCCGACATCACCGCCGAAGTCCTCATCCGTCCGCGCCACTTCGTCTCCGTGCACCGCGTGTCCCGCAGACGCGGGGCACTGCGCGGCGCCGACTTCGGCCGTCTGCTGGTGCTGGTGAACGAGGACGCCGACTGCTACGGCGTCCTGGGCGAGCTGCACACCTGCATGACGCCCGTGGTCTCGGAGTTCAAGGACTTCATCGCCGTACCGAAGTTCAACCTGTACCAGTCGCTGCACACCGCCGTGGCCGGTGCGGACGGACAGGTCGTCGAGGTCCTCATCCGCACCCACCGGATGCACAAGGCCGCCGAGGCCGGAGTCGTCGCCCTCGGCAACCCCTACACCGCCCCGCCGGAGGAGCAGTCCGCGAGCGACGGTGAACGCGTCGACCCCACCCGGCCCGGCTGGCTCTCCCGGCTCCTGGACTGGCAGCGGGCCGCACCCGACCCCGACACCTTCTGGTCCACCCTGCGCGAGGACCTCGCCCAGGACCGTGAGATCACCGTCTTCCGCCCCGACGGGGGCACGCTGGGCCTGCCGGAGGGGGCGACCTGCGTGGACGCCGCCTACGCACAGTACGGCGAGGACGCCCACGCGTGCATCGGGGCCAGGGTCAACGGCCGGCTGGCGACACTGAGCACCGTCCTCAAGGACGGTGACACCGTGCAGTTGCTGATGGGCCAGGACGCGGCCTCCGAGCCCTCCAGGGAGTGGCTGGAGCACGCCCACACCCCCGCCGCGCGGATCGCCATCCAGCGGTGGCTGGCCGCCCATCCCGCACAGGGCGAGGCACCCGGGACCGAACCGGAGGAGGCCGCCCGGCCGCTCGCCGGCGACCCCGCCCGGTCACCGGCTCCGGATGCTCCGGACGCCGGCCGTCCCACCGCCGCCCAGGTCCTGGCCGACCGGGCCGGCGCGACCGTACGGCTCGCCGGCTGCTGTACGCCCGTACCGCCCGACGAGGTGACCGGCTTCGCCGTGCGCGGGGGAGCGGTCACCGTGCACCGGGTCGAGTGCGCCGCGGTGGCGCGCATGAAGAGCGCGGGGCGCGCGGAGGTCGGCGTGCGCTGGGGGGAGGGTGCCGAGTGCCGGGTCACGCTGGTCGCGGAGTCCTTCGTCCGCCCGCACCTGCTCGCGGACCTCACCGAGGCCATGGCCCTCGAAGGCGCCGAGATCGTCTCCGCGACCGTCGAACCCCCGGACCGGCAGCAGGTGCGGCACACCTACACCGTGCAGCTGCCGGACGCCGCCCACCTGCCCGTCCTCATGCGCGCGATGCGCAATGTGGCCGGTGTGTACGACGTGAGCCGGGCCCAGCCGCAGACCCCTGGCGTCTGACCGGAGCGTGGAGCGTCCAAGCGGCGGTGTGATTACCCGATCGGGTGGGTCGGAAGCGCGCCGTCACCGCAGCACGCGCGCACGCTGATAGCCGTGGGGAATGCCGCTCACCCCTCACGGCCGCTCCCCGCACGGCGCCGGCCCCCGCGCCCAGGTGCCCGCCGGTGCCGCGTCACAGGCCCGGACCTCGGACACCCCCGTCCCGCGCGGCCGGTCGCCGCACGGTCACGGCCCCCAGGCCCGGACGCTGCCCCACAGCCACGCCGCCCGGCACCGGGACGCCCGCACCGGGACCGGTCGCGCACGTCACCGCCGGACGGCCACGGTGCTGCTCGCCTCCGCCGTCTCCGTCTGCCTGGTCGCCGCGAGCGCCCCGGCCGTCCCGCTCGGCATCGGCGACCGCCTCTTCCCGTACCTGGGCAACCCCGGATACGACGTGCTGTCGTACGACATCGCCCTCGACTACCCCGGCCGCAACGACCGGCCGCTCGAAGCCGTCACCACGATCGACGCCCGCCTCACCGCCGACCTGGACCGGATCAACCTCGACTTCGCCCACAACACGGTCCACTCCGTCGAGGTCGACGGCGGTCCGGCCGGCTTCACCGGTGCCGGAGAGGACCTGGTGATCACACCGGCGGACGACCTGGACAAGGGCGAGCGGACCCGGATCACCGTCCGGCACACCAGCGACCCCGCGGCCGCCGAGGACCGAGAGGGCGGCTGGGTGCGCACCGCGGACGGCCTCGCCATGGCCAACCAGGCCGATGCCGCCCACCTGGTGTTCCCGTGCAACGACCACCCCTTTGACAAGGCGGTGTTCACCTTCCGGATCACCGCCCCCGACGGCCACACGGCCGTCGCGAACGGTCTGCCCGCCGCCGTCGAGCGCACGCGCGGGGCCGCCACCTGGACGTACCGGACCCGTCACCCCATGGCCACCGAACTCGCACAGGTCTCCGTCGGCCGTTCCGCCGTCCTGCACCGCACGGGCCCGCACGGGCTGCCCCTGCGGGACGTCGTGCCCACCGCGCACCGCGCGGAGCTCGAACCATGGCTGGCGAAGACCCCCGCCCAGATCTCCTGGATGGAGGAGAAGGCCGGCCGCTACCCGTTCGAGACCTACGGTCTGCTCCTCGCCGACGCCTCCACCGGCTTCGCGCTGGAGACCCAGACCCTCTCCCTCTTCGAACGCGACCTGTTCACCGATTCCGCCCTCCCCGCCTGGTACGTCGAGTCGATCATGGTGCACGAGCTGGCCCACCAGTGGTTCGGCGACAGCGTCAGCCCCCGCACCTGGTCCGACCTGTGGCTCAACGAAGGCCATGCCACCTGGTACGAGGCGCTGTACGCGCAGGAGCGGGGCGGCAGGTCCCTGGACGCACGAATGGAGGCCGCCTACGAGGCGTCCGACGGCTGGCGCGCGGCCGGCGGACCGCCCGCCGCGCCCGAGCCCCCGGAACCCGGCCGGAAGATCGACATCTTCCGGCCGAACGTCTACTCCGGTGCCGCGCTCGTGCTGTACGCCCTGCGCGAGGAGATCGGCCGCACCGCCTTCGGGCGCCTGGAGCGCGACTGGGTCACCCGCCACCGGGACGGCACCGCCTCCACCGCCGACTTCGTCCGGCTGGCGTCCCGCGTCGCCGGACGCGACCTGACCGGCTTCCTGCACCCCTGGCTGTACGGAGCCACGACCCCGCCGATGCCGGGCCATCCCGAATGGAAGTCCGCGGCCCGGTCCGCGACGCCCGCCCGGCGGCCGCTCACGCCCGCGCATCGACCCGGTGCGAGCCGGGAATAACACGATGACGAGACGGGCCGTACCGTGCGACCATCGTCAGGTCCGCACAGCACGGGACGCGGGAATCTCCCGGGCCTCCCGGACGTTGTGGACAGTGACGGAGGGTCCCACGGACCGGCTCCGTCGCCGCAGAAGGCTCACCGACGACGTAAGGACCCAATGACCTCCTCTTCTTCCCCTTCCCAGGACACCAAGCGCTTCGCGTACACCCATCCCGAAGGTCTTCGGGCCGATGCCCTGATGGAAGAGGACGTCGCCTGGAGCCTCGAGATCGACGGAGAGCGGGACGGCGACCAGTTCGACCGCTCCGAGCGTGCGGCCCTGCGCCGCGTCGTGGGCCTCTCCACCGAGCTCGAGGACGTCACCGAGGTCGAGTACCGACAGCTCCGCCTGGAGCGGGTCGTGCTCGTCGGGGTGTGGACCTCGGGAACCGTGCAGGACGCGGAGAACTCCCTCGCGGAGCTCGCCGCCCTCGCGGAAACGGCGGGCGCCCTCGTGCTCGACGGCGTGACCCAGCGCCGCGACAAGCCCGACGCGGCGACGTTCATCGGCTCCGGCAAGGCGCAGGAGCTGCGGGACATCGTGCTCGAGACGGGCGCGGACACCGTCATCTGCGACGGTGAGCTCAGCCCCGGGCAGTTGATCCAGCTCGAGGACGTCGTCAAGGTCAAGGTCATCGACCGTACGGCCCTGATCCTGGACATCTTCGCCCAGCACGCCAAGTCCCGAGAGGGCAAGGCGCAGGTCGCGCTCGCGCAGATGCAGTACATGCTGCCGCGACTGCGCGGCTGGGGTCAGTCGCTGTCCCGGCAGATGGGCGGCGGCAAGGGCGGCGGCCTCGCCACCCGTGGTCCCGGTGAGACCAAGATCGAGACCGACCGGCGTCGCATCCGCGAGAAGATGGCGAAGATGCGCCGTGAGATCGCGGAGATGAAGACCGGCCGCGAGATCAAGCGCCAGGAGCGCAGGCGCAACAAGGTGCCGTCCGTGGCCATCGCGGGCTACACCAACGCCGGCAAGTCCTCACTGCTCAACCGCCTCACGGGCGCGGGCGTCCTGGTCGAGAACGCGCTGTTCGCGACCCTGGACCCGACCGTGCGCCGGGCCGAGACCCCGAGCGGCCGGCTGCACACGCTGACCGACACGGTCGGCTTCGTCCGGCACCTGCCGCATCATCTGGTCGAGGCGTTCCGCTCCACGATGGAGGAGGTCGGCGACGCCGACCTGATCCTGCACGTGGTGGACGGTTCGCACCCGGTCCCGGAGGAGCAGCTGGCCGCCGTGCGCGAGGTGATCAGGGACGTCGGCGCCACCGGCGTACCCGAGATCGTGGTGATCAACAAGGCCGACGCGGCCGACCCGCTGACGCTCCAGCGGCTGCTGCGGACGGAGAAGCGCTCCATCGCGGTCTCGGCCCGCACCGGCCGGGGCATCCCGGAGCTGCTCGCGCTGATCGACAGCGAGCTGCCCCACCCGTCCGTGGAGATCGAGGCGCTCGTGCCCTACACCCACGGCAAGCTGGTCGCCCGCGCCCATGACGAGGGCGAGGTGATCTCCGAGGAGCACACCCCGGAGGGCACCCTGCTCAAGGTGCGGGTGCACGAGGAACTGGCGGCGGAACTCACGCCGTACGTTCCCACCCCGGCCGGCTGAGCCACTCACGACGGAGTGAAGGCCTGCCCCTGCTCACGGGGGCAGGCCTTCACTCCGTGCGGATCACTGACCGCCGTAGGTCTTGCTCATGTTCTGGTACAGCGCCTCGGCGTCCTCGCCGAGCTGCGGGCCCGCCAGCCAGGTGTTGTCCATCGGGCCGATCGAGGTGTTGGAGACCAGCACCGTCTCGCCGTTCAGCACCCGGAACCAGCCGCCGCCGGACGAGCCGCCGGTCATGGAGCAGCCGATGCGGTACATCGTCGGCAGGCTCGAGCCGAGCGAGAACCGGCCCGGAGCGTCGAGGCACTTGAACATCTGCAGGCCGTTGTAGGGCGGCGCGGCCGGGTAGCCCCAGGCGCCCATCTCGCCCGCCTCCGCTGTGGACGGCGCGGAGAAGTCCACGTCCAGCGCGGCGCCGACCGTCTCCTCCAGGGACTTGGCGCCCTGCTCCGGCTTCACGTGCAGCACGGCGTAGTCGTACGCCGCTCCGTCGCCGCCGGACGCCGAGCCGCCCTGGATCCAGCCGTTGGAGGTCGAGGCCCAGTCCGCCCACCAGTTGCCGTAGGGGGCGGTCTCGGTGGCGCTCGCGTTGCCCAGGTCCGCCTCGGACCTGCCGAGGTCGTTGTAGGCCGGGACGAAGGTGAGGTTGCGGTACCAGCCGCCGTTGCCGCCGGCGTGCACACAGTGCCCGGCCGTCCAGACGAGGTTGGACCTGCCCGGGTGGTTCACGTCCTTGACGACCGTTCCGGAACACACGGCGGGGCCCTCGGGGGAGTCGAAGAACACCTTGCCGACCGGCGCCGCGTTCTCGTGGTACGGCGTCTTCTCGGCCTCCGCCCGGACCTGGGCCGGCTCCGGGTCGCTGACGCCCTGGGCCGCCGACGCGTCCTTGGTCGAGACGGTCTTGTCGGCCTCCTCCGCGGACCGCATCCGGTCGGGCTCCCACAGGCCCTCGATCACCGGGTTGACGAAGTCCTCGGCCTCACTGAGCCACTTGTCCTTGTCCCAGTCCTCCCAGCCACCGTTCTTCCACTTGTCGACGTCGATCCCGTGCTCCCTGAGCTTGTCCGCGATGTCGGACGGGATCCTCACCTCGCCGCCGTCGCTGCCGGCGGCCTGCGAGGTGGTGGCGTCGGGCTTGTCGTTCGCCTCGTCCTTCCCGGAACCGCCGCACGCGGTCGCGGTGAGCGCCAGGGCGGCGACGAGCCCGGCGGCGGTGAGAACGGTGCGACGGCCACGCCCGAGTGGCGCGGACGTACGTGTGGAACGCATGGTGCATGACCCCCGTGGAAGCGAATGAATGCCCTGCCGCGTGTGCGTGTTCCGTTCGGGATCCGGGACCGGGCGCCGTCACCCCGCCCGGTCCCGCGCGCGCGGCGGCACGCGGGACCGGACACGCCGGTCACCGACCGGCGAACTTCTCGCTGACCGCGTCGTACACGCCCTTGGCCTCGTCGCCCAGTCGCGGGCCGGCCAGCCAGCCCGACGTCACCGGGCCGATGGAGGTGTTGGACACCAGGGCCGGCTTCCCGTCCGAACCCGTCGCGACCCAGCCGCCACCGGACGAACCGGCGGTCATGCTGCACCCGATGCGGTACATCGTCGGGTCCGACGCGCCGAGCGACAGCCGTCCGGGCCGGTCCTGGCAGCGGTGCAGCGTCTCGCCGTCGTACGGCGGGGCGGCCGGGTAACCGATCGCCGTGATCTCCTTCACCTTCGGCACCGCGGGGGCGCCGAAGTCCACCGGCAGCGCCGAACCGACCGTCTCCTCCAGCGACTTGCCGTCGCCACCCTCCTCCGGCGTCACATGGATGACCGCGAAGTCGTACGAGGCGCCGTCACCGCCCGTGGAGCCGCCCTGCTCGATCCACTGGTCCGAGGTCTGCGCCCAGTCACCCCACCAGACGCCGTACGGAGCGGTCTCCTCCTTCGTGGGGTTCTCGAGCTCCTTCGCCGGCTTGCCCGCGTCGTTGTACGACGGCACGAAGGCGATGTTGCGGTACCAGCCGCCCTTCTTGCCCGCGTGCACACAGTGGCCCGCCGTCCACACCATGTTGGACTTGCCCGGGTTGGCCGGGTCCTGCACCACCGTGGCCGAGCAGACCATCGTGCCCTCGGGGGAGTCGAAGAACACCTTGCCCGCCGTGGGGGCGTTGGCGTGGTACGGCGGGGCGATGGCCTCCGCCTGCACCGGTTCCGGAGTCGGGTCCGTCACGCCCTGGTCACCGGAGATGTCGCTCTCGTCGACCCCCTGGTCCGGCTCCTCGGCGTCCCGCATGCGGTCCGGGTCCCACAGGTCCTCGATGATCGGGTTGACGAAGTCGTTGGCCTCGCGCAGCCAGTCGTCCTTGCTCCAGTCCTTCCAGGCGCCGTCCTTCCACTTGTCGAGGTCGATCCCGTGCTCCTTGAGCCGGTCCTTGATGTCGTCCGGGATCTTGAGCTTGCCGTCGTCGGCAGCGGCGGTCGCGGAGGCCTCGGCGCTCGCGTCGGCGTCCCCCGACTCGCAGGCGGTGGCGGTGAGGGCGAGCGCCGAGACGAGTGCGACAGCGGCCAGGACGGGGGAGGTCCGGCGTGTCGGCCCCCCTCGGCGAGCGGTGGACGACGGCCGTATGGATCGCATGATCTGACTCCCCCTGGAATGAACGGATGTGGTGCTTCGGCCGTGGTCCCGCCCCTGACCCGCACGGAGTTCGGGGATGCTCCCAACGGCCTTCGGGAACGGCACCACACACTATGCGCTCGCCGTGGGGGACATCCGACGGAACGGCAACGGTTCGGCTACAAGCCGCCTGACCTGGACGATCGTCCGGGGATGCGCCGATTTGAGGCCGTCGGGCCCCCAGGCGCCGGCCCGGAGGGCCAAGGATCCCGGAGTAACCCGTAACCCGGTGGGCGGTCCGCGGTTGGTAGCGGTGGGGGGTCCGCTGCCCGCACGCGGATGCCCCGTGCCGTGGTTCGGCGGGAGCACGGAGGAGGACGGTGGCGGAATCCAACGATCACGGAGGGACAGGTGGCCGCGGTCCTGGACCGACTCGCCGACGCCCTCCACGCGGCGGCTCGTGACCACCCGCGCGGGAAGCCTCGCGTCTTTGGCCGCCGTCACGCACGGACGGGCTGACGGCACGACCCCCGCCCCCGTCACCGCACCACTTTCGAGGACCCACCTTGCACACGACCCCCACACCGGCCGACCGCACGAGCTCCGTGGTTCCCCACCAGGAGGGAACGCGGCCCCACGGCGAACAACCCGGGAGCACCGGAGCCGACCTCCTGGACCACCCCGACCCGCGCCGGGCGGCCCACGCGGCGGCCCTGGAGAACCTCCTGCGCTGCTGGGTACGCGAAACCGGCCTCCCCGCTCCGGACGGCGACACCCTGCGCCTCCCCCTGCCGGCCGGCGGCACGTCCCTGCTCGTCCCCGTTCTCCACTGGTCCCCGACCGGCTGGCACCGCTTCGGACCTCCCCGCCTGGCCGACGCCCCGGACTCCGCCCCACCGGTCGACGCCGTCCTGCTCGCCGCCCTCCTCGGCAGGGAGAACGCCGGCATCCCGGAACCGGCACGTCCCCCGGTGGGCGACGGCACCGACCTGGTCGCGCGCGTCGCCGACTCCGTACGACGTGTCGCCGCCTTCGTCAGCGGCCGACGGGCGGACCCGGACGACCGTCCCGACCTCTTCCTCGCCGCCGAACAGTCACTCGTCCTCGGCCATCCGCTGCACCCGGACCCGAAGAGCCGCGAGGGCCTCTCCGACGCCGAGGCGCAGCGGTACTCGCCCGAGTCGCGCGGTTCGTTCCCGCTGCACTGGATGGCTGTCGCCCCGTCGTTGCTCGCCACCGACTCCGCCTGGACCGAGCGTGGACGTCCCGTCACCGCGGCCCACCTCACCGCGCGTCTCGCCGGCCCCGGTCTGCCGCTGCCCGACGGCTACGCGGCCCTCCCCGTGCACCCCTGGCAACTGCGCCAGGCCGGCCACCGCCCCGAGGTCGCCGCGCTGCTGGACGCCGGACTGCTCCGCGACCTCGGCGGCCACGGCGCCCCCTGGCACCCCACCTCCTCCGTACGCACCGTCCACCGGACCGGCGCCCCGGCCATGCTCAAGCTGTCGCTGGGCCTGCGCATCACCAACTCCCGCCGGGAGAACCTCCGCAAGGAACTCCACCGGGGGGTCGAGGTCCACCGGCTGCTGCGCACCGGACTGTCCCAGCGGTGGCGGGCCGCGCACCCCGGCTTCGACATCGTCCGGGACCCGGCCTGGATCGCCGTGGACACACCGGCCGGTGACCCCGTGCCCGGACTCGACGCGGTGATCCGGCACAACCCGTTCCAGCCGCACGACGACGTCGCCTGCGTCGCCGGACTGCTCTCGCCGCGGCCCCGCCCCGGCGGCCGTACGGGATCCCGGCTGGCCGAGATCGTCACCCGCCTCGCCGCACGCACGGGACGGCCGTCCGGGGCCGTCGCCGCCGAGTGGTTCCTGCGGTACCTGGAACACGTGGTGCGGCCCGTGCTGTGGCTGGACGGAGAGGCCGGCATCGCCCTCGAGGCGCATCAGCAGAACACCCTGCTTCTGCTGGACGCCGACGGCTGGCCCGCGGGCGGACGCCACCGGGACAACCAGGGCTACTACTTCCGCGCGTCGCGACGCGCGGAACTCGACGCCCGGCTGCCCGGCATCGGTGAGCACAGCGACACCTTCGTCTCCGACGAGGTCACCGACGAACGCTTCGCCTACTACCTGGGCATCAACAACGTCCTCGGTCTCATCGGCGCCTTCGGCTCCCAGCGCCTGGCCGACGAACGGCTGCTGCTCGCCGCCCTCCGCCGGTTCCTCACCGGAGTCTGTGCCGGACCGGCCCGGACGCGCAGCACGCTGCCCGCCCGCCTGCTCGACTCACCCGTCCTGCGCTGCAAGGCGAACCTGCTGACCCGGCTGCACGGCCTCGACGAGCTCGTCGGCCCGGTCGACACCCAGTCCGTCTACGTCACCATCGCCAACCCCCTGCACCCGTGATGTCCGACCACATCGGCGCCTGGGGCCCGGCCCGCACTCCCGCGGGCCTGTTCCGGCTCGTCCCCGTCCGGGTCGAACGAGATCTGCCTCTCCTGGCACGGTGGATGAACGACCCGGCCGTCGCCGTGTTCTGGGAGCTCTCCGGACCGCCGGACGTGACGGCCGACCACCTGCGGGCCCAGCTCGCCGGTGACGGACGCAGCGTTCCGTGCGTCGGCGTCCTGGACGGTACGCCGATGAGCTACTGGGAGGTCTACCGCGCGGACCTCGACCCCCTGGCCCGCCACTACCCGGCCCGACCCCACGACACCGGACTCCATGTCCTCATCGGCGCCGCCGGCGACCGGGGGCGGGGCCTCGGCAGCGTCCTGCTCAGAGCGGTCGCCGACCTCGCCCTCGCCAGGCGGCCCGTCTCGCCGCGCGTCGTCGCGGAACCCGACCTGCGCAACGCCCCCTCCGTCACCGCCTTCCTCAACGCCGGCTTCCACTTCTCGGCCGAGGTCGATCTGCCCACCAAGCGGGCCGCCCTCATGGTCCGGGACCGCTCCCTGCGCCATCTGATGTAGTGCCCCGTCACCGCGCCGTCCCCGGCCGCTTCCGCCCGGCCGCTTCCGCCCGGCCCCTTCCGTCCCCCGAGGAGCCCGTCTTGATCGCGTCTCCAGCCCTCGCAGTGATCGCACGAATGTCAGTGCCGGGTCGTAGGGTGGTCGCGCTATGACGAAGCCCTCACTCCCCGAACTCCTGCACGCCGCCGTCACCGCCGTCGGCGGCACGGAGCGCCCCGGCCAGGTGACCATGGCCGAAGCCGTCGCCGAGGCGATCGACGACGGAGCCCATCTGCTGGTCCAGGCCGGCACCGGCACCGGAAAGTCGCTGGGCTATCTGGTGCCCGCGCTCGCGCAGGGGGAGCGGGTGGTGGTGGCGACGGCCACCCTGGCCCTGCAGCGCCAGCTGGTGGAGCGCGACCTGCCGCGCACGGTGGAGTCACTGCATCCGCTGCTGCGCCGCCGCCCGGAGTTCGCGATGCTCAAGGGCCGCTCCAACTACCTGTGCCTGCACCGGCTGCACGAGGGCGTGCCGCAGGACGAGGAGGAGGGCCTCTTCGACCAGTTCGAGGCGGCCGCGCCCACCAGCAAGCTGGGCCAGGACCTGCTGCGCCTGCGTGACTGGTCCGACGAGACGGAGACCGGCGACCGGGACGACCTCACGCCGGGCGTGTCCGACCGGGCCTGGTCCCAGGTGTCGGTGTCGTCACGGGAGTGCCTGGGCGCCACGAAGTGCGCCTACGGCGCCGAGTGCTTCGCCGAGACGGCCCGCGAGCGCGCCAAGCTGGCCGAGGTGGTCGTCACCAACCACGCCCTGCTCGCGATCGACGCCATCGAGGGCGCGCCGGTGCTCCCGCAGCACGAGGTGCTGATCGTCGACGAGGCCCATGAGCTGGTCTCCCGGGTCACCGGAGTGGCTACGGGGGAGCTCACCCCCGGGCAGGTCAACCGCGCGGTGCGGCGTGCCGCGAAGCTCGTCAACGAGAAGGCCGCCGACCAGCTCCAGACCGCCGCCGAAGGGTTCGAACGGCTGATGGAGCTGGCCCTTCCGGGCCGGCTGGAGGAGATCCCGGAGGACCTCGGATACGCGCTCATGGCGCTGCGCGACGCCTGTCGCACCGTCATCTCCGCCCTCGGCAGCACCCGCGACAAGTCCGTCCAGGACGAGGACGCGGTCCGCAAACAGGCGCTGGCCTCCGTGGAGGGCGTCCACGACGTGGCGGAGCGGATCACGCACGGCTCCGAGTGGGACGTCGTCTGGTACGAGCGCCATGACCGTTTCGGAGCATCCCTGCGCGTCGCGCCCATGTCCGTCTCGGGCCTGCTGCGGGAGAAGCTCTTCACCGACCGTTCCGTGATCCTGACGTCCGCGACGCTGAAGCTGGGCGGCGACTTCAACGGCGTGGGGGCGTCCCTGGGGCTCGGCCCCGAAGGCGCCGAAGGCGATGACCTCCCTCAGTGGAAGGGCGTCGACGTCGGTTCGCCGTTCGACTACCCCAGACAGGGCATCCTCTACGTCGCGAAGCATCTGGCGCGCCCGGCCCGTGACGGGGACCGCGGGGACATGCTGGACGAGCTCACCGAGCTGATCCAGGCGGCGGGCGGCCGCACCCTGGGGCTGTTCTCCTCGATGCGGGCCGCCCAGCTCGCCGCCGAGGAGCTGCGCTCCCGCATCCCGGAGTTCCCGATCCTCCTCCAGGGCGAGGAGACGCTCGGCGAACTGATCAAGAACTTCGCGGCCGACCCGAAGACCTGCCTCTTCGGCACGCTGTCGCTCTGGCAGGGTGTCGACGTACCGGGTCCGAGCTGCCAACTGGTGGTCATGGACAAGATCCCCTTCCCGCGCCCGGACGACCCCTTGATGAGCGCCCGCCAGAAGGCCGTGGAGGAAGCCGGCGGCAACGGCTTCATGGCGGTCGCCGCCACCCACGCGGCACTGCTCATGGCGCAGGGCGCCGGCCGTCTCGTACGGGCCTCGGGTGACCGGGGGGTGGTGGCCGTGCTGGACCAGCGGCTGGCCACCGCCCGGTACGGCAGCTATCTGAAGGCTTCGCTGCCCGACTTCTGGTACACCACGGACCGCAACCAGGTCAGGAAGTCGCTGGCCGCGATCGACGCGAAGGCACGCATTGACGCCCAGTAGACGCTGCGCCACACACCGCAACCGTCGATTGAGCGACCACGACGGTCATCGACCAGGTCCGTGAGAGCGGCGCCGGTTCAGGCGCAAAGGCAGGACCCCGGAACCGGCGCAGGGGTTCCGGGGCCCGGTCAGGGGCGGGGCGGCGGCGTCCGGGCCGCCCCGCGCCGTGCTCAGACGCGCCGCAGAACGGCCACGACCTTGCCCAGAATGGTCGCGTCGTCGCCCGGGATCGGCTCGTAGGCCGCGTTGTGCGGGAGCAACCAGACATGGCCGTCCTCCCGCTTGAAGCGCTTGACGGTCGCCTCGCCGTCGAGCATGGCCGCGACGATGTCCCCGTTCTCGGCGACCGGCTGGCGGCGGACCGTCACCCAGTCGCCGTCACAGATGGCGGCCTCGATCATGGAGTCACCCACGACCTTCAGCACGAACAGCTCACCGTCACCGACGAGCTGCCGGGGCAGGGGGAAGACGTCCTCGACGGACTCCTCGGCGAGGATCGGGCCACCGGCGGCGATACGGCCGACCAGCGGCACGTAGGACGCGGCCGGCTTGCCGGCGGTGTCCGTGGGCTGCACGGAGGCGGCCTGGTCGGAGCCGCGCACCTCGTAGGCGCGTGGGCGGTGCGGGTCGCGGCGCAGGAATCCCTTGCGCTCCAGGGCCATCAGCTGGTGGGCCACGGAGGACGTGCTGGAGAGACCGACCGCCTGGCCGATCTCGCGCATCGACGGCGGGTAGCCGCGGCGCTGCACCGAGTCCCTGATGACCTCGATCACCCGGCGCTGGCGGTCGGTGAGTCCGGAGCTGTCCGCCCGGATGCCGGGAGGTCGGCCCGGCAGGGAACGCTTGTGCCCCTCGGGATTCGTGGCTTCGTTCATCGCATGCACCGGCTCGATCCGGCCCTGGGGGCGGTCCTGGGCAGTGATGGCGGCACTGTCTGCGGTGGTGGTCACGTCGGCCCCTCTCGATGGTCTCCCTGCAGCACAACGGTAGTTGCTTTCGAAAGGTTGCGCCAAACACACGTTCGAGTGAAAAATTGCGAATTTCTGTACGCAATCTCTTGTCGAGGTGTATTGGTCGCCGCGCCCCCTGTCGGACAAACGGGCCAATTGTTGTACTCTTCACCGCCGAGGCGATGACCTCGCGGTCGTGGGCCTCAGTCTGCCATCGGGTGTCCCGTGGCGCGTGAAGCGGCCCTCCCTCTCTTCGGGAGTCGCACGCCCCCTCCCCGCCTCCGGCACGGCATCCCCCGTCGCGAGACCTCCGGCGTGTCCTGCCCGCCCTGACGTGCGCGACACGCGTGCAGGGCGTGGATGTGTGAGCCAATCCCCACATCTAGTGGTTGGATTGCGGCAGCAGCCCAGAAGTTGTGGTCCCCCGGGTCTTCGAGCCCTCCGTGATCGCCTATGCTGGTGCTGCTTCGTGAGGCCCGACAGGCCTCGTGAGGCTATTGAGTCTGCTGTGAGGAGGGTTGGGAGTTCATGCACTGCCCCTTCTGCAGGCACCCCGACAGCCGTGTCGTCGACAGCCGTACGACCGACGACGGCACGTCGATCCGCAGGCGCCGCCAGTGTCCGGACTGCTCCCGTCGTTTCACGACCGTGGAGACGTGTTCGCTCATGGTGGTCAAGCGGTCCGGAGTCACCGAGCCCTTCAGCCGCACCAAGGTCATCAACGGTGTGCGCAAGGCGTGCCAGGGGCGACCCGTCACCGAGGACGCCCTCGCCCAGCTCGGGCAGCGTGTCGAGGAGGCGGTGCGGGCCACCGGAAGCGCCGAGCTGACCACCCACGACGTGGGGCTGGCCATTCTCGGCCCGTTGCAGGAACTCGACCTCGTCGCCTATCTGCGGTTCGCGTCCGTCTACCGGGCGTTCGATTCGCTGGAGGACTTCGAGGCCGCGATCGCGGAACTCAGGCGGGCGGAGCGGTCCGCCGCGGACGACGGGGACGGCGAGGGAGCCGACCCGGGGGGCCAGGAAGACGACAGCGGGTCCGGCGGGACCGCCCAGGCCCCCGAACCCGCTCCCGCCGCCGGCTGACCGGCGGGCCGGCCCGGCACGCCAGATGCGGGGACCGGCCGGGCGCCGGCGACGAGAAGACCTGCTGCGGGCGGACGAGTGGGTGCCCGCAGCATCAGACAGAACACCGTGCCACGGGAACAATCGGGGCACTTCAGGGCGTTTTCGCCCGTACAGGGAGGCGGCATGACAGAGACGGCGAGCGGTCCGGCACGGAGTCCTCGAGCCAAGAGCAACAAGGCCGGAAAGGGACTGCGGGTGGAGCGCATCCACACCACTCCGGGAGTCCACCCGTACGACGAGGTGGCCTGGGAGCGCCGTGACGTCGTCATGACCAACTGGCGCGACGGCTCGGTCAACTTCGAGCAACGCGGCGTCGAGTTCCCCGACTTCTGGTCGGTGAACGCGGTCAACATCGTCACCAGCAAGTACTTCCGGGGCGCCGTGGGCACCCCGCAGCGCGAGACCGGCCTCAGGCAGCTGATCGACCGCATCGTGAGGACGTACCGGAAGGCCGGTGAGGACCACAAGTACTTCGCCTCGCCCGCCGACGCCGAGATCTTCGAGCACGAGCTGGCGTACGCCCTCCTGCACCAGATCTTCAGCTTCAACAGCCCCGTGTGGTTCAACGTGGGCACGCCCCAGCCGCAGCAGGTCTCCGCCTGCTTCATCCTGTCCGTCGACGACTCCATGGAGTCGATCCTCGACTGGTACAAGGAAGAGGGCATGATCTTCAAGGGCGGCTCCGGTGCCGGCCTGAACCTCTCCCGGATCCGCTCCTCCAAGGAACTGCTGTCCTCCGGCGGCAACGCCTCCGGCCCGGTCTCCTTCATGCGCGGAGCCGACGCCTCCGCCGGCACGATCAAGTCCGGTGGTGCCACCCGCCGCGCGGCCAAGATGGTCGTCCTCGACGTGGACCACCCGGACATCGAGGACTTCATCGAGACCAAGGTCAAGGAAGAGGAGAAGATCCGCGTCCTGCGCGACGCGGGCTTCGACATGGACCTGGGCGGCGACGACATCGCCTCCGTCCAGTACCAGAACGCCAACAACTCGGTCCGCGTCAACGACGAGTTCATGCAGGCGGTCGAGCAGGGCGGCAAGTTCGGCCTGCGCGCCCGGATGACCGGCGAGGTCATCGAGGAGGTCGACGCCAAGGCGCTCTTCCGCCGGCTCGCCGAGGCCGCGTGGGCCTGCGCCGACCCGGGCATCCAGTACGACGGTGTCATCAACAACTGGCACACCTGCCCCGAGTCCGGCCGGATCACCGCGTCGAACCCGTGCAGCGAGTACATGCACCTGGACAACACGTCCTGCAACCTGGCCTCGCTGAACCTGATGAAGTTCCTCAAGGACGACAGCCAGGGCAACCAGTCCTTCGAAGCCGACCGCTTCCAGAAGGTCGTCGAGCTGGTCATTACTGCGATGGACATCTCGATCTGCTTCGCGGACTTCCCGACCCAGAAGATCGGCGAGAACACCCGCGCCTTCCGCCAGCTCGGCATCGGCTACGCCAACCTCGGCGCCCTGCTGATGGCGACCGGCCACGCCTACGACTCCGACGGCGGCCGCGCCCTCGCCGGTGCCATCACCTCCCTGATGACGGGCACGGCGTACCGGCGCTCCGCCGAACTCGCCGCGATCGTCGGCCCCTACGACGGCTACGCCCGCAACGCCGACGCCCACAAGCGCGTCATGAAGCAGCACGCCGACGCCAACGGCACCGCCGTACGCATGGACGACCTGGACAGCCCGGTGTGGGCCGCCGCCACCGAGGCCTGGCAGGACGTGGTCCGCCTCGGCGACAGGAACGGCTTCCGCAACGCCCAGGCGTCCGTGCTCGCCCCGACCGGCACCATCGGTCTGGCGATGTCCTGCGACACCACCGGTGTCGAGCCCGACCTGGCGCTGGTGAAGTTCAAGAAGCTGGTCGGCGGCGGCTCGATGCAGATCGTCAACGGCACCGTCCCGCAGGCCCTGCGCCGCCTGGGCTACCAGGAGGAGCAGATCGAGGCGATCGTCGCCCACATCGCCGACCACGGCAATGTGATCGACGCCCCCGGTCTCAAGCAGGAGCACTACGAGGTGTTCGACTGCGCCATGGGCGAGCGCGCCATCTCCCCGATGGGCCACGTCCGCATGATGGCCGCGATCCAGCCGTGGATCTCCGGCGCCATCTCCAAGACGGTCAACATGCCGGAGACGGCGACCGTCGAGGAGGTCGAGGAGATCTACTTCGAGGCCTGGAAGCTCGGCGTCAAGGCGCTCGCGATCTACCGCGACAACTGCAAGGTCGGCCAGCCGCTCTCCGCGAAGACCAAGGAGAAGGAGAAGGCCGAGGTCACCGAGAAGGCCGAGGAGACGATCCGGGCCGCGGTCGAGAAGGTGGTCGAGTACCGCCCGGTCCGCAAGCGCCTCCCGAAGGGCCGTCCCGGCATCACCACCTCCTTCACGGTCGGCGGCGCCGAGGGCTACATGACCGCCAACTCCTACCCGGACGACGGTCTCGGCGAGGTCTTCCTGAAGATGTCGAAGCAGGGTTCGACGCTCGCGGGCATGATGGACGCCTTCTCCATCGCCGTCTCGGTGGGTCTCCAGTACGGCGTGCCGCTGGAGACGTACGTCTCGAAGTTCACCAACATGCGCTTCGAGCCGGCCGGTATGACGGACGACCCGGACGTGCGGATGGCGCAGTCGATCGTCGACTACATCTTCCGCCGCCTGGCGCTGGACTTCCTGCCCTTCGAGACGCGCTCCGCGCTCGGCATCCACTCCGCCGAGGAGCGTCAGCGTCACCTGGAGACCGGTTCGTACGAGCAGTCCATCGACGATGCCGAGGTCGACGTCGAGGGCCTGGCCCAGTCGGCGCCGCGGACCCAGGAGCTGAAGGCGGTCGCCACGCCGAAGGCCGAGGTCGAGGTGGCCGAGCCCGCCCCGAAGCAGGCTCACACCAGCGCCGAGCTGGTCGAGATGCAGCTGGGCATCCAGGCCGACGCTCCGCTGTGCTTCTCCTGCGGTACGAAGATGCAGCGCGCCGGTTCCTGCTACATCTGCGAGGGCTGCGGCTCGACCAGCGGTTGCAGCTGACGCGTCCGGGCGCTGCCCGGGTGTGAAGGAACGACCGAGGGCGGTGGTGCCGGAGTTCCGGCGCCACCGCCCTCGGTGCTCCCGTGGGTCAGGCCCGGCGCGACGTCCCCATCGCACGGGTGAAGGTCGCCGGGTCGCCCTCGAATCCCTGGACACCGGGACGGAACTCCCAGGCGCCCGACCCGTTCCGGACGAACTCCGCGACCGTCGCCGCCGTGGCTCCGAGGACACCGCCGAAGTCGTCCTCGGCCAGCACGGTGTAGCCCTCGCGGATGCGCAGACCGGGGCTGCCCACCCCGGAGAACGTCCGACGCCCCTGGTGCTGCTGTATGACGACGCCGACCACCACGCGCGCGTACCGCCGGTCGAGCCGGTCCAGCTCCAGCGTCATGACCTCGTCGTAGCCGAAGCCCTTGCCGTCCTGGCTGTCCCGGTTGAGCGTGATGGTGCCGTCGGGGGAGCGACTGTCGAAGTGCACGACGTAGGCGGGAGCGCCGTGCGTCTCGCCCGCCGGATAGGGCGCGGCGACGAGATCCAGGTCGGTGGTGGGCTGCCCCGACGGGCTGGGGTCCCACCTCAGCGCGATCTCGACCTTGCGGATGCCCTTGTTGAGGCCGTTCACCAGTCTTCCCCTTCCCCGTGACCGTCCTGCCGGCTCACCCCAACTGCCGGGCGTTCCCGACAGATTGTCCATCCTGCCACGCGCGTGGGGGCGGACGCCGGTAAGCAGTCACTCCGAGGGTGACCGGCGCCACCCTCCCTGGCCTTACGATGGCGCGGTGCTGGTCAAGTGGATTCGCTGCACCGTGGTGGACCGTCGCGGGTTCGAGCGGGGGCAGCGGAAGTGGGCGGGGCTTCTGGGGGAGCCGGGGTTTCGCGGACAGGGCGGAGGCTGGAGCCGGGGGCGGCCGGACATGGCGCACATCTTCTCCTTCTGGGAGAGCCGCGCCTTCTACGACTCGTTCATGGCCCGCTCACACGACCGGCTCGCCTCGGCCCAGTCGGGCACGTTCAAGGACGCCCGGGTCAGGCTCTTCGACCACCGCTTCGACGTGAAGACCGGCTTCGAACCGCGTTTCACGGACGCCGACCTGCTCAGGGTGGCGCTGTGCCGCGTACACGAGGAGCGGTCGGAGCACTTCGTGCTGATGCAGGAGAAGGTCTGGAACCCGGCGATGGCCGGCTCGCCCGGCATGGTCCGGGGACTGTTCGGAGAGGCGCCCGGGCACGAGTTCCTGGTGCTGTCGATGTGGCGGTCGGCCGCCGAGCACGGCAAGTACCGCACCGAACGGGTGGAGCGCCTCGCGCTGAGGGCGCAGACGGAGGCCGACGTCGCGGCCCTCGCGGGGGACATCGTGGAGATGGAACCGGCCTGGACGGTTTGATGTCCGGACGCGGAACGGTGCGCGCCGGCGTGACGTGGGGTGCGGGACCTGTGTGACCTACGCCGTATGGGGCCCGCGCGAGTGCTCGTCCGGCCGTCACTCGATCTAGGGTCTTGGCATGGCACGACCACGGCGCATCGTCCTTGTCCGACACGGCGAATCAACGGGCAATGTTGATGACTCCGTTTATGAGCGCGAACCCGATCACGCCCTGGCCCTGACCGGGCAGGGCAGACTGCAGGCGGAGGAGACGGGTGAGCGGTTGCGGGAACTCTTCGGCCGTGAGCGCGTCAGCGTCTACGTCTCCCCCTACCGCCGCACGCACCAGACGCTGAGCGCCTTCCGGCTCGACCCGGGGCGGATACGCGTGCGCGAGGAGCCGAGGCTGCGCGAGCAGGACTGGGGCAACTGGCAGGAGCGCGAGGACGTGCGACTGCAGAAGGCCTACCGGGACGCCTACGGGCACTTCTTCTACCGGTTCGCCCAGGGGGAGTCCGGAGCCGACGTCTACGACCGGGTCGGCGGCTTCCTGGAGAGCCTGTTCCGCAGCTTCGAGGCCCCGGACCACCCCCCGAACGTCCTGATCGTCACCCACGGGCTGGCCATGCGGCTGTTCTGCATGCGGTGGTTCCACTGGACCGTGGCGGAGTTCGAGTCGCTGTCGAACCCGGGGAACGCCGAGATGCGCATGCTCGTTCTGGGGGAGAACGGCAAGTACACCCTCGACCGGCCCTTCGGACGCTGGCGGAAGCCGGAACCCTACGGGATCACCGGATAGACAGAGGGTCACCGGATAGAGTGGCAGGGCGATGACCGCTGATTCCTCTCCCGCCGGGCGCCTGGACCGCGCCCTGGCCAGCCTGCGCGGCGTGTCCGTGGGGGACGCGCTCGGCTCCCAGTTCTTCGTGCCGGTGAACTACCCGCTGCTCAAGCGCCGCGAACTGCCGCCAGGACCCTGGCAGTGGACGGACGACACGGAGATGGCGTGCTCCGTCGTCTCCGTCCTGGCCACGCACCACCGGATCGACCAGGACGCCCTCGCCCTGTCCTTCGCCACGCACCACGATTTCGACCGGGGCTACGGGCCCGCTGTCAACCGGCTGCTGCGGTTGGTCCGCGAGGGCGGTGACTGGCGGGAACTCGCGGCCACGCTCTTCGACGGGCAGGGGTCGTGGGGCAACGGCGCCGCGATGCGGATCGCGCCGTTGGGCGCCTGGTACGCGGACGACCCGGAACAGGCCACCCATCAGGCCGAGATCTCCGCCTACCCCACACATCAGCATCGTGAGGCCGTGGTCGGTGCCATGGCCGTCGCGGCGGCGGCGGCGCTGGTCGCCTCGCCCGGCGGGCCGCCCGGCTCGGAAGCCCTCCTCGACGGGGTCGTCGCGCTGGTGCCCGCGAGGAGCGCGGTCGGCGCGGGACTGCGCCGGGCCCGGGACATGCTCGACTACGGCGACGCGGCCACCGTCGCGGCCGTGCTCGGCTGCGGACGGCGTACGACGGCGCATGACACCGTGCCCTTCGCGCTCTGGTCGGCGGCCCGGGCTCTGGGCGACTACGAGCGGGCGTTCTGGACGACCGCGCAGGTGGGCGGGGACGTCGACACGACCTGTGCGATCGTGGGCGGCGTGGTCGCCGCCGAGAAGGCGGGGGTACCGCCCGCCGAATGGGCCGACCGGGTCGAGCCCCTGCCGGACTGGATGCGGACCGAGGTCTGAGGGCGGGGACCGGCTGCTCCCTCGGCCCTGAGGGTGAAGTTCAGAACTCTCTGTACATCCCGGGAACTCTCCGTGACCGTCCGTCCGTTGTCGAGACATCCGCTGTGTGAGGCATGAGGCCTGACACGTGTAGATGCGCCTGTCGTGCGGCAGTGGTGTGTGGGAGGAGGGGCCGTGGTGGTGGTCATGAAGGCGTTGCTCGGGGTTCTGCTCGCCCTGACGGGTACGGGCCGGCCCGGCGTTCGCCGGCCGGGTCCGAAGACGTCGGCCGGCGAGCTGCCGGGCCGGACCCGCGGTGTCCCCTTCTCAGCCCACGCCCGGTCCGGCCGAGCCGGACAGTGCCTCCAGGTCGCTCTTGCGGACCCGGATGACGAACCATGCGGTGGCCAGGGCGAGTACGGCCATCGCGGCAGCCGGGACGAAGGCCGTGGAGATGCCCTCGGTGAGCACCTCGTGGCCCCAGGGAGCGGGCAGTTGGTGCGTCTGGGCGAACTCCGCCTTCTGCTCCGCCGTCCCTTCGGCGAGGAAGCCGGGGACCTGCTTCTCCGCCTCGTCCTTGCTGGCCGTGCCGAACACCGTCGTCAGGAGGGCCAGTCCCACCGACCCGCCCACCTGCTGGGTCGCGTTGAGCAGCCCGGACGCGGCGCCGGCCTCGTGCTGGGCCACCCCGGAGACCGCGGTGAGCGTCAGCGTCACGAAGTTCAGTCCCATGCCGAAGCCGAAGACCAGCATGGGGCCGAGGATGCCGCTGACATACGAGCTGTCGGAGCTGATCAGCGTCTGCCAGGCCAGTCCGATCGCGGCGAGCGCCGACCCGACGAGCATGAACGGCTTGGGACCGAACACGGGAAGGAACCGCTGCGACAGACCGGCCCCGAGCGCGATCACGACCGTCACCGGCAGGAAGGCGAGACCGGCCTCGATCGGGGTGTATCCGAGCACGTTCTGCACGAAGAGGACGATGTAGAAGAACATGCCGAACATCGCCGCGGCCAGGCTGAGCATGATCACATATGTGCCCGCGCGGTTGCGGTCGGTGAACATCCGCAGCGGGGTGATCGGCTCCTTGGCCCGGGACTCGATCAGCACGAAGGCCACCAGCAGGACCGCGGCGGCCACGAAGGAGCCGATGGTCAGACCGTCCCGCCAGCCTTCCTCCGCCGCGCGGATGAAGCCGTAGACGAGAGAGGCCATACCGGCCGTCGAGGTCGCCGCGCCCGCTATGTCGAAACGGCCGGTGTGCCGCTCGGACTCGTTGATGTACATCGGTGTGAGGACGACGATCAGCAGGCCGATCGGCACATTGACGAAGAGCACCCACCGCCAGTCGAGCCACTCGGTGAGCATGCCGCCCGCGAGCAGGCCGATGGCGCCGCCGCCCGCGGAGACCGCGGCGAAGATGCCGAAGGCCCGATTGCGTTCGGGTCCTTCCGGGAACGTGGTGGTGATGAGCGCCAGCGAGGTGGGCGAGGCGATGGCGCCGCCCACACCCTGCAGGACGCGCGCGGCCAGCAGCTGCCACGGTTCCTGGGCGAATCCGCCGAGCAGCGAGGCGAAGGTGAACAGCAGGATGCCGGTCATGAAGACACGGCGCCGGCCGAGGATGTCGCCGGCCCGGCCGCCGAGAAGCAGCAGGCCGCCGAAGGTCAGGGTGTAGGCGCTGATCACCCAGGTGAGGTCGGTGGTGCTGAACTCGAGAGCATTCTGGATGTGCGGCAGCGCGATGTTCACAATCGTCGAGTCGAGTACCACCATGAGCTGGCAGGCCGCGATGACGGTGAGCGCGATGCCGGGACGTCCGTCCCGGCGGGCCGCACCTGGCTTCTGGTTCCGGATCAAAGGAGAGGTTGTCACTATGGGTCCCCCACGAGTGCGTCAGTGAACGCTCGCGTTCACTGTTGCGCCAACCGTATGAGTCCCCGACAGTGAACGCAAGCGTTCACTTAATGCGTTGCCACTCGGCGTGTCCCCCTCAGTCGCCGTGCGGCACGCGCTTCATCCCCGAATGTCCGCTTCCTCTGCTCGCTGGAGAGTCAGATGGTTTCTTCGAGCTGGGTGGCCGCCCAGGACCGGACGGCCGCCTCCCGCCGCCGTGGTGCCGTACTGGAACGCGCGATCCTCGATGCCGCCCTGGAGCAGCTCAGTACGGTCGGCTGGAACGGCCTGACGATGGAGGGCGTCGCCGCGGGCGCCCAGACCGGAAAGGCCGCCGTCTACCGGCGCTGGCCGTCCAAGGAGGATCTGGTCGCGGACGCGCTGCGGGCCGGGCTGCCGCAGTTCGACGCCGCACCGGACCTGGGCGGCGTGCGCGAGGACCTGCTGCACCTGTGCCTGCGAGCGCGCGACGCGATGTTCTCCCAACCGGGTTGCGCTCTGCGCTCGGTCATTCACGAATGCGACACGCTCCAGGCCGAGCGCTTCCACGCCGTCATCCTCGACGGGGTCGTGGAACCCACCATCAAGATGCTGCGCGCCGTGATCGAACGTGGAATAGAGCGGGGAGAGGTGCGTGCCGACGCGGCGAACGGATATGTCTTCGACGCCGTTCCGGCGATGATGATGTATCGCTCGAAGATGTGCGGCAGTGAATGGCCGGACGCCGATCTGGAGGAGATGATCGACCAGTTGATGGTTCCGCTGCTGCGGCCGGACGGCTCCTGACCGCGGTTTCGGCGAGCCGCCGGCGCCGCTCGGGGACCGGGGTGTCGCGGGCCGTTGCGGGCGGCGTACGCTAAGGGCGCCATGCCGTACGAACCACCTACTCACACCGTCGAGCGCTCTCTGCGCGCCACGACCGGGGCGAAGATCGTTGCAGGTGTCGACGAGGTGGGGCGCGGCGCGTGGGCCGGCCCTGTCACCGTCTGCGCGGCGATCACCGGACTCCGCCGGCCCCCGGAGGGCCTCACCGACTCCAAGCTCCTCACCGTCAGGCGGCGCACCGAGCTCGCCGGGACACTGCGGAGCTGGGTGACGTCGTACGCCCTGGGGCACGCCTCCCCCGAGGAGATCGACGCCCTGGGGATGACGGCCGCGCTGCGGCTGGCGGCAGGGCGTGCGCTGGGCGAGCTTCCGGTCCGGCCGGACGCGGTGATCCTCGACGGCAAGCACGACTATCTCGGCGCGCCCTGGAAGGTCCGTACGGTCATCAAGGGCGACCAGTCGTGCGTGGCCGTCGCGGCGGCCTCGGTGATCGCCAAGGTTCAGCGCGACAAAATGATGGCCGAACTGGGCGTCGACCATGCAGACTTCGGTTTCGCGGACAACGCCGGGTATCCGTCGCCCGTGCACAAGGCCGCACTGGAGGTTCGGGGACCCACCCCGTACCACCGGTTGTCGTGGGCGTATCTTGATGCGCTGCCCCAGTGGCGGCACCTCAAGAAGGTCCGCAGCTGGACGGAAGGGCGCGTTCCGGAAATCGAGGGTCAGCTCGGCTTCGACTTCTGACGGACCGCTCGCACTCATGTGCCACCCGGCGGCGCGAGCCGTACCAATGTTTGATAAAAATCAGCTCATGCCTCTCATTCCCGAGGAGCCTCAGATTCACGAGAGTGCCCAGGGTCCCCGCATCGCGCCGACCCCCCGCCCCGTACCCGGTCCCCGCCCCGCGGCTCCGTCGCGTCCCGGTCGTCCCGGCCCGCCGCGGCCCGCGCCGCCGGTGCAACGCGCGTCGCGCGACGCGGCCACGCCCGTCCCCCCGGGCCCGCCCGCGCCCGCGGCGGCCACCCCGCAGCTCCAGCTGATCCCGGCCTCGGTCCAGGGGGCGCTCGACGCCGCCGAAGAGGCCGTGGACCTGCTGCTGGACTCGGGCCGCGCCCCCGGCGACGTGCTGGTGATCACCACCGGTGACCCGCACCCGTGGGCCACCCACGAACTGTCCTTCGGTGAAGCCTCCTACTGGGCCCAGCACGACACCGGTGACGACGTCTTCTACGCGGACGCCAAGGTCGCCGAGCGTGCCGGTGCGCGCCCCGTCGTCGTGGTCGCCGTCAACGGAGGCCCGGAATCCGTGGCCGTTTCCGCCCTGTCGGTGGCGCGCGCCCGGGCCGGCGCCCTGCTGATCGTCTGCGGCGACCCGCAGCGCATCAACTCGGTGCTGGGCGCGGGCGTCTGAGCCGGCACCTCGGCGTCCTGCCGGACGCCGAGGTGCCGCGGTCGCGGCGTCCGCACGATCGGGGACTCGGCGTGCCCGGGACCGGAGGGGCCGATGCTCTTGCGCCTCTGCCGCCTCGGTACCGGGCCGGGCCCGGCGTCGTGCGGACGTGCCGTGCCCGTTGTGCGGACCGCCTCCCACGCCACCCTGTGATGCCCGGACACCCGGGCGGCGTCTCCGTGACGTCAGCGTGCCGCCGCGCGGCGCAGAACCTCCGAAGCGGCCCCACCCGTGCGCGGTATCCGGGGCGGTGCCGCGGACGTGGCGAACGGTTCCGGCGCCGAGCCGGCGCTGGGGTGGCGGCCGCCGCGCCCCTCGCCGAGGACCTGCCATCCGTCACGGGTCAGTGTGATGTACGCCCCGCAGCGCAGCCCGTGCAGGGTGCAGGCGTCCCGCAGTCCCCACATCCACGCACCGTCCTCCTCCGTCCAACGCGCGTCGCCGTCACGGCAGTAGAGCAGCACGGCGGTGCGCACCGGGGTGCGGCGGCGCAGGTCGTGCGGGATCACCCGGCGCAACTGGTCCAGCAGCACGTTGCGGAGCAACCAGCCGTCCGCGGAGGTGGTACGCCGGGTGAACGACGCGCTCGCACGCACACGTTCGTCCGGATCGAGCACGGCGACGACCGCGGTCGCCGGTCCGGGACGGTGCCGGACGTGCAGTCCGCTGACGACCTCCCGCGGGCTGCCCAGCAGCGGGATTCCCGCGGCGGCCCACTCCGCAGGTTCGAGCACACGGTTGGCGGAAGCGGCGGACGTCGACAGCGATGCCGCCGAGGACGGAGCGAATCCGAAGGTCACGGTCCTCCCTTCGGCTACGCCCGGACTGCGGGCAGGGTCGGATTCGGGGGAGCGCGCACGCAACAGAGCCCTACCTGATCGGCGGGCGAGCCGTGCGGGTGCGTCCTTCAATTCTTCCTGTCGAACTTGGATGCGGCAACGAGCAATTGAGGCAGCGGCCCGGTATCGGATGTTCTACGGCTAATATCCCCACCCGTTGGGTGGGCCGAACCCTCAACCCTGTACGGCCAGCACCAGCGGCAGCACGCCCTGTGCACCGGCCCGCCGGAGCAGGCGCGCCGCGACCGCGAGGGTCCAGCCCGTCTCCGTGTAGTCGTCCACGAGGAGAACCGGTCCCCGCGCCTCGGCGAGCGCGGCGGCGAGGTCGGCGGGCACGGCCAGCGCCCCGTCGAGGGCCTTGAGGCGCTGGGCGCTGTTGCTCCGCGAGGCGGAGTGCGCCTCACCCGTGTAGGCCACCGCCCCCAGCAGCGGCAGCCGCCCGATCTCCGCGATGCGTGCCCCGAGCGAGTGGACCAGACGGGGCCGGCTGCGGGAGGCGAGGGTGACCACCCCCACCGGCCGGGGCTGGGGGTCCGCCGCCCCCGGAGCCCAGCCGCCGGGCCCCTTGGCCCAGTCGGCCAGTACACCCACCACGGCCCGGGCGACATCGTCGGGCACCGGCCCGTCCGGTGCCTGCGGCGCGAACATCGGACGCAGCCGGTTGCCCCAGCCGATGTCCGACAGACGCCCCAACGCCATACCCCGAGCGGCCTGTTCTCCCGCCGGAATACGCCCCTTGAGGTCCATGCCGATCGCCGGAAGCCCAGTGGGCCACATCCGCCGGGGCTCCACCTCGACGCCCGCCCGGCCGAGATCCACGCGGGCCGCCTCGAGGGCGGTCGAGGAGGCCTCGGGGGTGTACCGCGCGCCCGCGCAGTTGTCGCAGCGTCCGCAGGGCTTGGCGCCCTCGTCGTCCAACTGGCGCTGCAGGAACTCCATCCGGCAGTCCGTGCTCGCCGCGTACTCGCGCATCGCCTGCTGTTCGGTCCTGCGCTGGCGCGCCACCCACGCGTACCGCTCGGCGTCGTACGCCCACGGCCGCCCGGTCGCGATCCAGCCGCCCTTGACCCGCTGCACCGCCCCGTCCACGTCGAGCACCTTGAGCATGGTCTCCAGACGGGAGCGGCGCAGCTCCACCAGCGGCTCGAGGGCCGGCAGCGACACGGGCCGGTCGGAGCGCGCGAGAACGTCGAGCGTACGGCGCACCAGGTCCTCCGAGGGGAAGGCGAGCGACGCGAAGTACTCCCAGATCGCCTCGTCCTCCTTCCCCGGCAGCAGCAGCACCTCGGCATGCCGGACACCGCGCCCGGCGCGGCCCACCTGCTGGTAGTAGGAGATGGGGGAGGACGGTGAGCCGAGATGCACCACGAAGCCCAGGTCGGGTTTGTCGAAGCCCATGCCGAGGGCGGAGGTGGCGACCAGCGCCTTCACCTTGTTGGCGAGCAGATCCTCCTCGGCCTGCTGCCGGTCGGCGTTCTCCGTCCTGCCGGTGTACGAGGCGACGGTGTGCCCGCGCTGCCGCAGGAAGGCGGTGACCTCCTCGGCGGCGGCCACGGTGAGTGTGTAGACGATCCCCGAGCCCGGGAGCTCGTCCAGGTGATCGGCGAGCCAGGCCATCCGGTGCGCGGCGTCCGGCAGGCGCAGCACGCTCAGGCTCAGACTCTCCCGGTCCAGCGGGCCCCGCAGCACCAGCGCGTCCGACGAGCCGCCCGTACCCAGCTGTTCCGCGACATCGGCGGTGACACGGGCGTTGGCGGTGGCGGTGGTGGCGAGGACGGGCACGCCGTCCGGGAGGTCGGTGAGCATGGTGCGCAGTCGGCGGTAGTCCGGGCGGAAGTCGTGCCCCCAGTCGGAGATGCAGTGCGCCTCGTCGACCACCAGGAGCCCGGTAGCGGCGGAGAGCCTGGGCAGCACCTGGTCGCGGAAGTCCGGGTTGTTCAGCCGCTCCGGACTCACCAGCAGCACATCGACGTCGCCCGCGGCGATCTCCGTCTGGACGGAGTCCCATTCCTCGCTGTTGGAGGAGTTGATGGTCCGGGCGCGGATTCCGGCTCTGGCCGCGGCCTCCACCTGGTTGCGCATGAGCGCCAGCAGCGGGGAGACGATCACGGTGGGGCCGCTGCCCCGGGCCCGCAGCAGCGAGGTGGCCACGAAGTAGACCGCGGACTTGCCCCAGCCCGTGCGCTGCACGACCAGGGCCCGGCGCTTGTCGGCGACCAGTGCCTCGATCGCCCGCCACTGGTCCTCGCGCAGCCGGGCCTCGCCCGAGGCGTCCCCGACGAGGCGGGCGAGAACCACGTCGGCGGCCGTACGGAGATCCTCGTTGCTCGTGTGCTCCATGGGTCCATACAACAGGACGCCACTGACATGCGGGCGGGTGCGCGGGATCGGCCCCCGCGGCCCCGAGGTCGGTGACATGTCCCTGGTCGGACTTATCCACAGGGCAAAGCGGAAGGCTGCAATCCGCGAGATCGTCTTCGCATGACGAACCACGGCGAAACCACTGGATCCCCCGAAAACGGTGACATCTCCGGGCGTGACACCGGTCCCCGGGCACCCGGCGGCGACGAGGACCGCGCGCCGCGTCCGCAGGACATCACCTGCACCGCGTACGACAGCCATGGCGACGGACAGCAGGTCACCCTGCGCTCCCCGGCCGAGCTCGCCGATGCCCTGCCCTACCTGCTCGGCTACCGTCCCGAGGACAGCATCGTGCTGGTCGCTCTGCACGACAAGGACGGACGGGGCCGGTTCGGTGGCCGCGCCCGGCTCGGTGTCCCCGCCAACCCCGACGACTGGCCCTCCGCCGCCCGGCAGCTGGCCCACGGCCTGGTGACGGGCAGCGAGCGCCGGGGCGCCCGGCCCGAGCAGATGGTCGTCTTCCTCTGCCACGAACCGGGCCGGGGTGAATCCGGCCGGCAGGTCAAGGAGCGGCTGGGTCCGCTCGCCCGCACACTGCGCCTGGAGTGCGGTGCCCTGGACATCCCGGTGGTGGAGGCCCTGTGCGTCTCGGACGGCCGCTTCTGGTCGTACTGCTGCGACGACGAGGGCTGCTGTCCGTCCGAGGGGACACCGATGGGCCTGCCCGGCACCTCGGTGCTGGCCGCCGCCGCCACCTACGCCGGGCTCCAGGTCCGCGGCACCCTGCGCGAACTGCGCGCCAGGCTCCAGCCGTGGGAGCACCCCGCCGCCCGGGAACAGGAGGCCGCCCTGGACGCCGCCGGCCTGGCACTGATCCCCAGGATCCTCGACGCGGAGGGCCGGCACGAGGTCGCCGAGGAGACACTGAGGCTGGCCGAGCGGATCCTGGACCGTCTCGCCGACGCCCCGTCCGTGCCCGGCATGCTCCCGGCGGACCTGCGGGACGACGAACTGCTCGGGCACGACGAGGCCGCGGCGCTGATCCTCGGCCTGCAGGACCGCACGACCCGCGACCGCGCGGCCGAGTGGATGGAGGACGACCAGTCGGGCCCGGCCCTTCGCCTGTGGCGTGCCCTGGCCCGCCGCTGCGTCGGAGCGTACGGCGAACACGCCGCGGCACCCCTCACCCTCGCCGGATGGGTCGCCTGGTCCACCGGTGACGAACTGGAGGCCCGGGAAGCACTCGCCATGGCCCTGGGCGCCGACCCCGACTACCTCTTCGCCCGGCTTCTGCACCAGGCCTGCAACGAGGGACTCGATCCGGAGTCGGTCCGCCGCTGCCTGCGGTCCGAGCGCGAGGGCCGTGAGCGGGCGACGCCGGATGAGCCGGCGGCCGTGGAGCCGGAGCCGGAGCCGCGGCAGCGGGGCGGCTGCGAGCCGCCGGCCGCCGAACCCGCGGTTCCGGGCCCCGAAGCGGCGCCCTTGCCCCGCCGACGTCGCGCGCGTGCGGCCGGTACCGGCCGCGCTCTCCCACGCCGGGTCCGCACGGAGGGCGGCCGACCGGGACGGCGGGTTCCGCGTCCGCGCACGCCGGTGGCGAGCGCGCACCCCGCGGCGGGTGGCGTGGACGAGAGCGGGACACGTCCCGACGGTGCGCGCCCCGGTACGGCGGGTCCGGGCACGGGGCGTCGCCGCGGTACCTCGCAGCCGGGCGCGCAGGCCGGTCACCAGGGCGGCGACGGGGAGGGGTGAGCGGGCGGCGGAGCCGCGCCCATCGGGCCGGCGCCGGCCTTTGCGGGGGCGGGGCGGGCAGGTGGCAGCCCCGGCCCGGACGGACACGTGGCGACCGGTGCGCAGCGCCCCGTTGGGTGAGCTGGGCCTGACGGGACCGCGCGTCGCGGGCGCCACCTTCGCCGTACGGATCAGCCGGCTCGGTCTCACCCTGGTCGGGGAAGCGGCTGAGGGACTCCGGCTGGGAGTCCGACCTGGCGGGACACGTCCTCACCGGGCGGCGGGGGAGCAGGACGACGGACCCGCCGGACCGAAGTGGATCAGTCGGCGTCACGGCCGGCGAAGGGAGTGTTTATCGTCAGGCAGACGACTATGATCGCCGCATGCCCTACGACCCGTCAGCCTTTCCGCCCTTCGCCGTCACCGTGGACCTGGTCGTGCTGACCGTACGCCGCCATGCCCTGTGCGCGCTGGCGGTACGCCGGGGCGAGGCGCCGTTCCAGGGACGCTGGGCACTCCCCGGCGGTTTTGTGCGGGCCGACGAGGATCTGGCGCAGGCGGCGGCCCGGGAACTGGCCGAGGAGACAGGGCTGCGGGTGCACGACCCCGCCGTCCCCGCCCAGGACAACGGCGCTCACCTGGAACAGCTCGCCACGTACGGCGATCCCGAGCGCGACCCCCGGATGCGGGTCGTCAGCGTCGCCCACCTCGCCCTCGCCCCCGATCTGCCCGCACCCCGGGCGGGCGGTGACGCCAGCAACGCACGCTGGGCGCCCGTCGAGGAGTTGCTGCAGCAGGGTGGTTACGGCCGGGACGGTGAGCCGGTGGCGCCGCTCGCCTTCGACCATGCCCAGATCCTCTCGGACGGGGTGGAACGCGCCCGCTCCAAGATCGAGTACTCGTCGCTGGCGACGGCTTTCTGCCCGTCCGAGTTCACCGTCGGCGAGCTGCGCCGGGTCTACGAGGCGGTCTGGGGCGTGGCGCTCGACCCGCGCAACTTCCACCGCAAGGTGACGGGCACGCCGGGCTTCCTGGTCCCCACCGGCGGCACGACCACCCGGCAGGGCGGTCGCCCCGCCCAGCTCTTCCGGGCCGGAGGAGCCACCCTGCTCAACCCCCCGATGCTGCGCCCCGAGGTCTGACGCGGGACGACCGGACCAGGCCGACGGGCCCGGCGGGGTGGCACCCCTCCCCTCCGCCGACGGGCCGCGAGATGACCGAAAAACCCGATATGGCACGCTATCTTGCATCGGGTGATCCAGGCCACCGGACTGACCAGCAGCCCCCGCAAAGAGCTTCCGCCCGCCGTCGACGACGTCTCCTTCGAGGCGCACGCGGGCCGCGTCACCGCGTTGCTCGGAGCGCCGGGTGCCGGCAAGACGACGGCGCTCCGGCTCATGCTCGAGCTCCAACGCGGCCGTGGCATCACCTACTTCAGGGGCCGCCCGCTGCACCGCATCCCCCATCCCTCCCGCGAGGTCGGCGTGCTGCTCGGCGATGTGCCGGGCCACCCCGCCCGCACCGTCCGCGGGCACCTCCGCATGCTGTGCGCCGCCGCGGGCGTCCCGGTCCGCCGGGCCGACGAAGTCCTGGAGACGGCAGGGCTCGTGAGCCTGCGCGACGAACGCCTGGGCACCCTGTCGCGCGGCATGGACCGCCGCCTGGGGCTGGCCTGCGCACTGCTGCCGGACCCGCACACACTCGTGCTCGACGAGCCCGCGCGCGGGCTCTCCGCTGCTGAGAACCGTTGGCTGTACGGCACGCTCCGGGCGTACACGGCCCAGGGCGGCACGGTGCTGTGCACGACGGCCGACCCGAAGGAGGCCGCGCGGATCGCGGACCACGTGGTCACCCTGGAACGGGGAAGACTGGTCGCCGACCAGGAGGCGGCGGACTTCTCGCGGACCCGGCTGCGTCCCCGCGTCGCCGTCCGCAGCCCGCACGCCGCCCGCCTCTCCGCCCTGCTCGCACAGGAGGCCCGCGCCACCCGGCGGTCCGTGGAGGCCGTGCACGAGGGCGGCAACCGCCTCCGCGTCTACGGCAGTACCTGCGCGGACGTCGGCGAGATCGCGTTCCGGCACGGCATCGTCGTACACCAACTGGCGGACGAGGTCGGGGACATGGGCCCCGGCGCCGGGGCGAGCGAACCGGCGGCGGACGAGAGGGCGACCCCGGCCGGTGCCGCCGTCCGAGACGCCGGGGAACCCGCGCGGCCGGACCCCGGCGCACCCCCGCCCGCGGACGGCACGGCACGCGATCCGGACCACCCCGGCACCCCGGCCGGCGAAGGCTCCCCCGCATCCGTGTCCCCGCCCCGGAAGGCGCCGGACGCGTCCGGCGCCGAAGACGCCCGCCCGGTCCCCGGAGCCCGCTCGCGCCGGGCCGCCCGCACGCGCGACGCCGGTGCCGGTGCCGGGCTTCCCCCTCCCGTCTCCGTCCGTCCCGCCCCCAGGCCCCTTCGCCCGTTGCGCTACGAGATCCGCCGCGCCACGGGTGTCGGCACGGGGTTCCTCGTCGGGGCGGCTGTGCTCGTCGTGTCCGCGCTCACCGCCGTACTGCTGGCGCGGGTCGGGCACACCCCGCAGCCGCGCCTGCTGGCCGCGTGGCCGAGGGAACTGCCGCTGCCGCCCGCGGCACTCGGCGCGGGACTGCTCGGCGCGCTGGCCTTCGGCGACGAGTTCCGCCACCCCGCGCTGGCGGCGGACCGCGGCACCGTGCCCCGGCGGCTGGGGCTGCTGACCGCCAAACTCCTCGTGGCCTCGGTCACCGCGCTGGTGCTGGCCGTCCTGACCGTCGGGTGCGATGCCGAACTGCTCTACCTCGTCTACGGACGGGAGGTCGTCGAGGTTCCCGCCGACTGGCTGCCGCTGAGTGCGGGTTGGCTCGGCCTCGTGACCGGGTGCGCCTGCGCCGGAGTGCTGGCCGCGGGCGTGTTCCGGTCCACCACCGCCGGTCTCGCGGTCGTCGTCGCCGTACCCCTTCTCGTCGTGCCGCTCGTGCACAGGGCGACGGACGGGCCGTCGGCGCGCACCCCGGCCCCGCTCGCGTCACGGCTGCGGGACGGTGTGCCGCTCCGGTGGCCCTTCGGCGGCGAGCGCCATCTGGAGGCGGTGCTGCGCCTGATCGCCCAACCCGTCGGCGGCGCGCTGACGTTGTCGCTGGCGGCGCTGCTGTGCGCGTACCTGCTCACCGGTCTGCGGAGCAGAGTCAGATAGTGACCTTCCGTGAACACGTCGGCCCGTCTCTGCTCGTAACTCCCCGCAAAAAGCCCATTAATTTCCGATAAGGCGTCAATTGCGACGGGGTGAGCGATCACCCTTTCGTGTGCTTTTCACCAAAGACCTCAAGGGAGTTGGAAACGAAGCCGACAAAGGATGCGTGAGTACCCTTGCGCACACCATGATGACCGCCGCCCGCTCCGCAGACTCCGGCCTCGCGAGCCCGGGCGAACTCGACCGCTACCCCTACGTCGAGGCCCCCGCCGTCGACCGCGTCGGGGCCTCTGCCTGGGACGGCGCGGATCCGGAGCTGGGCCGTGTGGGCCGGCGGACCACGGGCAGCCGCGGCCGCGGGCTGCACGGCCAACTCGTCCAGCAGTTGGGTCAGATGATCGTTTCCGGGGACCTCGGCGCCGACCGCCCGCTGGTGCCGGAGGAGATCGGCCAGCGCTTCGAGGTCTCCCGCACCGTCGTCCGCGAGTCGCTCCGCGTCCTGGAGGCCAAGGGCCTGGTCAGCGCCCGACCGAACGTCGGCACGCGCGTGCGCCCCGTCAGCGACTGGAACCTCCTCGACCCGGACATCATCGAGTGGCGGGCCTTCGGGCCACAGCGCGACAGCCAGCGCCGTGAGCTCAGCGAGCTGCGCTGGACGATCGAGCCGCTCGCCGCCTGCCTGGCGGCCGGCCACGGACGGGAGGACGTCCAGCAGCGGCTGACCGACATGGTCGAGATCATGGGCCACGCCATGGGGCAGGGGGACGCCCTGACCTTCGCCCGCGCCGACGCCGAGTTCCACTCCCTGCTCATCCAGATCGCCGGCAACCGGATGCTGGAGCACCTCTCCGGGATCGTGTCCGTCGCACTGCAGGTCTCGGGCGGCCCGGTCACGGGCTGTGAGCGGCCGAACGAGGCGTCCCTGGTGCAGCACGGCCGGATCGTCGACGCCCTCGCCGACGGCGACGGCGCGGCGGCCGAGGCGGCCATGCGGCAACTGCTCACGGTCCACCCAGAGGTGGAACGCGTGGTGCCCGCCCCGCGCGAGCACTGACCGCGTTCCGCGGACGGCGCGGTCCGGCCTGCCATCCCCCTCCTGTGGCAGCGCCCCACCGATGAGCCGTCCCCCGTCGGACCCCGCGGGATCGTTGACGATCCCGCGGGGTCCGACGCCCAGAACGGCGTGGCAGACTCGGAGAGGTGGCCTCCTCGCCCCCGAGTGAACGCTTTCATGGTTGTTTGACAGATTTTATGCGCTTGCGGGGTGTGACTCGGGCCACGCGGATCGGGCGTAACGCTCCTGGGAAGAATGCGATGACCTAAGAGGTGACAGCCGCGGAGGGAATACGGACGCCGTTCATGGCGCTGTGCATCTTCCCCGGCCCCCGCCCGCGCCGTCGGCCCATCCCCAAGCCGGCGGTCGGCTCCTGTCCACTGTGGACGGGGCCGGAAGCCGTTTTCCAACGTTCCGAGAGGTTGTTCGTGTCGGCCAGCACATCCCGTACGCTCCCGCCGGAGATCGCCGAGTCCGTCTCTGTCATGGCGCTCATCGAGCGGGGAAAGGCTGAGGGGCAGATCGCCGGCGATGACGTGCGTCGGGCCTTCGAAGCTGACCAGATTCCGGCCACTCAGTGGAAGAACGTACTGCGCAGCCTCAATCAGATCCTCGAGGAAGAGGGTGTGACGCTGATGGTCAGTGCCGCAGAGCCCAAGCGCACCCGCAAGAGCGTCGCAGCGAAGAGTCCCGCCAAGCGCACCGCCACCAAGACGGTCGCCGCCAAGACGGTGACCGCCCGGAAGGCCAGCGCCACCGCGACTCCGGCGGAGTCCGCCGCCGACCCTGCCGTCGAGGAGGAGGCACCCGCCAAGAAGGCGGCTGCCAAGAAGACGACCGCGAAGAAGACGGCCGCCAAGAAGACCACGGCCAAGAAGACGGCCGCCAAGAAGACCACGGCCAAGAAGGACGACGGCGAGCCGGGCGACGACGAGGCCATCGAGGAGACCAAGGCCGCGGAGGAGCCCGAGGGCGCCGAGAACGCCGGTTTCGTGCTCTCCGACGAGGACGAGGACGACGCGCCCGCCCAGCAGGTCGCCGCCGCCGGTGCCACCGCCGACCCGGTCAAGGACTACCTCAAGCAGATCGGCAAGGTCCCCCTGCTCAACGCCGAGCAGGAGGTCGAGCTCGCCAAGCGCATCGAGGCGGGTCTGTTCGCCGAGGACAAGCTGGCCAACTCCGACAAGCTGGCGCCCAAGCTCAAGCGCGAGCTGGAGATCATCGCCGAGGACGGCCGCCGCGCCAAGAACCACCTCCTGGAGGCCAACCTCCGCCTGGTGGTCTCCCTGGCCAAGCGCTACACCGGCCGCGGCATGCTCTTCCTGGACCTCATCCAGGAGGGCAACCTCGGTCTGATCCGCGCGGTGGAGAAGTTCGACTACACCAAGGGCTACAAGTTCTCCACGTACGCCACCTGGTGGATCCGTCAGGCGATCACCCGCGCGATGGCCGACCAGGCGCGCACCATCCGTATCCCGGTGCACATGGTCGAGGTCATCAACAAGCTCGCGCGCGTGCAGCGCCAGATGCTCCAGGACCTGGGCCGCGAGCCCACCCCGGAGGAGCTGGCCAAGGAACTCGACATGACCCCGGAGAAGGTCATCGAGGTCCAGAAGTACGGCCGCGAGCCCATCTCCCTGCACACCCCGCTGGGCGAGGACGGCGACAGCGAGTTCGGTGACCTCATCGAGGACTCCGAGGCGGTCGTCCCGGCCGACGCGGTCAGCTTCACGCTGCTGCAGGAGCAGCTGCACTCCGTCCTGGACACCCTGTCCGAGCGCGAGGCGGGCGTCGTCTCCATGCGCTTCGGTCTCACCGACGGTCAGCCGAAGACCCTCGACGAGATCGGCAAGGTGTACGGCGTCACGCGCGAGCGCATCCGCCAGATCGAGTCCAAGACCATGTCGAAGCTGCGCCACCCGTCGCGCTCCCAGGTGCTGCGCGACTACCTGGACTAGGTCCGCCCGCCACGACGCACCGTCGTGTGCCGGCCTGTGTCAGGCCCGGTTCCCGTTCCCGGGAGCCGGGCCTTCGCGTTGCCGCGAGGGTGCGGGCACGGGTGGGGGCCGTCACTGTGGGTGCCTAGGGATCACCCCAGTGTGAGGAGCGTGCATGCGACGTCGTCTTGCCCGGGTCCTGGCCCGGCCGCTGGCCCTCGCGGCCGCCGCGACCGTCATACCGTTGGCCTCGGCCGTTCCGGCGGCCGCCGACAGCATCGTCGTCGGCGGCTTCCCCGTCGATGTCTCGGAGGGTCCGTGGACAGTGGCGCTGTCCAGCCGTGACCGGTTCGGAGGTACGCGAGCGGGACAGTTCTGCGGGGGTGTGGCGGTCGGCCGGACCACCGTGCTCACCGCGGCCCACTGCATGGACGAGGAGGTGCTGGGGGCGTCCCCGGAGCGCGTGGGCGATCTCCGGGTGATCACGGGGCGTACGGAACTGCTCTCGGAACGCGGTCGGGAGATCGCCGTACGCGACACCTGGGTGAACCCGGGCTACGACGGCGTCACCAACTCCGGCGACTTCGCCGTGCTCAGTCTGGCCGAGCCGCTGCCCTCGAGCTCGGTCATAGCCATGGCCGGGACCGGTGACCCCGCGTACCGGTCGGGCACCGCGGCCATGGTTTACGGGTGGGGGGACACCACGGGTTCCGGTTCCTACGCCGGCAGCCTGCACGCGGCGCGCGTGCGGGTGCAGCCCGACGCGCTGTGCGAGGAGGCGTATCCGGGTGGCTCCGTGGGGACCTACCGCGCCGAGACGATGCTGTGCGCGGGAGAGGTGCAGGGGGGCCGGGACGCCTGCCAGGGGGACAGCGGAGGGCCGCTGGTGGCCCAGGGACGGCTGATAGGCCTCGTGTCCTGGGGGACGGGGTGCGGCTGGGCGGGCAGTCCCGGGGTGTACACGCGTGTCTCCGACATCCTGCGGGCCCTCGGGTGGCCTGGCAAGGGCTGAGAGCCCGCGGAAGGGCCCCAGCGGGCCGCCGAGCAGCCCCTGGCGCGTGCGGGCATGAGACGGGCGGCCGCCTCCGAGATGGAGGCAGCCGCCCGCTCACCGGCCTGTGCCGGGCTGCTCGTCGTCGGACGCGAGGTGTCGGCGCTCTGTCAGTGCTCCTCTTCGGAAGCGGTCGCCGGAGGGGTGGTGAGCCGCTCCGTCTCGTCCTGTATCTCAGCGGCGATCTTCTTGAGTTCCGGCTCGAACTTGCGGCCGTGGTGGGCGCAGAAGAGCAGTTCTCCGCCGCTCAGCAGGACGACGCGCAGGTATGCCTGGGCACCGCAGCGGTCGCAGCGATCGGCGGCCGTCAGTGGGCTCGCGGGGGTCAGAACAGTAGTCACGTCGCCTCTTCTCTAGCTCGACGAGCTGTCGTACCAGGGTCAACATCCAACCAGCCCCAAAACGTTCCCGCTCGTGGCTTCTCCTCGAAAAAATCTTTCCGAGGTGGGTGGCTGTTGCCGGTTGGCGGCGAATGTGCCGTAGTGCGTGTCTGATGTGTCGTACGGATTCGCGGTCGTATCGGTGGTCGGCCCTCCCGGCTGGCTTGCCGGTTGTTCATGAGGACGTGCCCGGAGCCTAAATGGTTCATGCCTCGAAGGGAACGTGATGTGTGCTTCACTCCATCGAGGGATCGAACAAGCATGCGACCCTCGACTAGGGTGGACGCAAGTGAGGGTGGCGTTACAACGGCTCTACCAGGCCTCGGTACCCTCTCACCGGTGACTGAAGCCGCGCCCTTACCCAAAAGGGCCGCATCTGAAATTCAGCGAGGAGCGAACCGCGTGACCGCCGAGACGTCCGTGCCGTCCACAGCGCTGCTGGCAGGAGCAGACCGGGACGGTTCCAACTACACCGCGCGGCACCTGCTCGTCCTCGAAGGACTCGAGGCCGTGCGGAAGCGCCCCGGAATGTACATCGGGTCGACCGACAGCCGCGGTCTGATGCACTGCCTCTGGGAGATCATCGACAACTCCGTGGACGAGGCCCTCGGAGGCTACTGCGACCACATCGACGTGGTCCTCCACGACGACGGCTCGGTGGAGGTCCGGGACAACGGCCGGGGCATCCCGGTCGACGTCGAGCCCAAGACCGGCCTCTCCGGCGTCGAGGTCGTCATGACCAAGCTGCACGCCGGCGGCAAGTTCGGCGGCGGATCGTACGCCGCCTCCGGCGGTCTGCACGGCGTCGGCGCCTCCGTCGTCAACGCGCTGTCCGCGCGGCTGGACGTCGAGGTGGACCGGGGCGGGAACACCCATGCGATCAGCTTCCGGCGCGGTGTCCCCGGAGCCTTCGCCGCCGTGGGTCCGGACGCGAAGTTCGAGGCCGGGAGCGGGCTGCGCAGGGCCAAGAAGATCCCGAAGACCCGCACCGGCACACGTGTGCGTTACTGGGCCGACCGCCAGATCTTCCTCAAGGACGCCAAGCTCGCCCTGGACACGCTGCACCAGCGCGCCCGCCAGACCGCGTTCCTGGTCCCCGGCCTGACCATCGTCGTCCGCGACGAGTACGGGCTGGGCGACGGTGGCAGCAAGGGTGAGGAGTCGTTCCGCTTCGACGGCGGCATCAGCGAGTTCTGCGAGTTCCTGGCCTCCGACCGGCCCGTCTGCGACACCCTCCGCTTCACCGGACAGGGCACCTTCAAGGAGACCGTCCCGGTCCTCGACGAGCACGGTCAGATGACGCCCACCGAGGTCACCCGCGAGCTCGGTGTCGACGTCGCGATGCGCTGGGGGACCGGTTACGACACGACCCTCAGGTCGTTCGTCAACATCATCGCCACCCCCAAGGGCGGCACCCATGTCGCAGGCTTCGAGCAGGCCGTCGCCAAGACGATGAACGAGGTGCTGCGGGCCAAGAAGATGCTGCGCGTGGCCGAGGACGACATCGTCAAGGACGACGCCCTCGAGGGCCTCACCGCGGTGGTCACGGTCCGCCTCGCCGAGCCGCAGTTCGAGGGCCAGACCAAGGAGGTCCTCGGCACCTCGGCGGCCCGCCGCATCGTGAACAACGTGATCGCCAGGGAACTCAAGGCGTTCCTGACCTCCACCAGGCGTGACGACGCCCAGCAGGCCCGCGTCGTCATGGAGAAGGCCGTCGCCGCGGCCCGGACCCGCATCGCGGCCCGTCAGCACAAGGACGCCCAGCGCCGCAAGACGGCCCTGGAGACCTCCTCGCTGCCCGCCAAGCTCGCCGACTGCCGCAGTGACGACGTCGACCGCAGCGAGCTGTTCATCGTCGAGGGGGACTCCGCGCTCGGCACGGCCAAGCTCGCCCGGAACTCCGAGTTCCAGGCGCTCCTGCCGATCCGCGGAAAGATCCTCAACGTCCAGAAGTCGTCCGTGACGGACATGCTGAAGAACGCCGAGTGCGGTGCGATCATCCAGGTCATAGGAGCCGGCTCGGGCCGGACCTTCGACATCGACACGGCTCGCTACGGCAAGATCATCATGATGACCGACGCCGATGTCGACGGCTCCCACATCCGCACCCTGCTGCTGACCCTGTTCCACCGCTACATGCGGCCCATGGTCGAGGCGGGCCGGGTGTTCGCCGCGGTGCCGCCGCTGCACCGCATCGAGCTGATCCAGCCCAAGAAGGGCCAGGACAAGTACGTCTACACGTACTCGGACCGGGAACTGCGCGACAAGATCATGGAGTTCCAGAGCAAGAACATCCGCTACAAGGACTCGATCCAGCGCTACAAGGGCCTCGGCGAGATGGACGCCGACCAGCTGGCCGAGACCACCATGGACCCGCGTCACCGCACCCTGCGCCGGATCAACCTCACCGACCTGGAGGCCGCCGAGCAGGTCTTCGACCTCCTCATGGGCAACGACGTCGCCCCGCGCAAGGAGTTCATCTCCAGCTCCGCGGCGACCCTGGACCGCTCACGCATCGACGCCTAGCGGGCGCGCCGGGCGCGCACGGTCCAGTCACCTGATGGGGTGAAGCGGAACGGGAAGAAGAGTCGGGGATCTTCCCGTTCTGTCCATCCTTGGGCATGCAGCGAAGCAACTCGGTGGACGTGAGGTACGACGATCCCTGGTACGACGCCCTCGCCTCGGGCTGGGGCGAGTCGGCCGGCCCGGCGGAGGCGGCGGCGCCGGCCCGCCGCGCGGACGGGGCCGACGTCTACCTCGAAGTACAGCGCAGCGCGGCCTTCCAGGAGGTGCGCAGCCGGTACCGGCGGTTCGTGGTGCCGGCGGTCGCCACCTTCCTCACCTGGTACGTGGCGTACGTCGTGACCGCCACGACCGCGCCGGGACTGATGGCACGGCCCGTCGCGGGCGCCGTGAACCTGGGCATGCTCGCCGGGCTCGGCCAGTTCCTGACCACCTTCCTGCTCACCTGGGCCTACGTCCGCCATGCCCGGCTGCGCCGGGACCGGGCGGCGCTGGAACTGCGCTGGGACGCCCAGGAACTGGCGCGCGGGAGAGGCGGGGCGGCATGACGGGCGATCACCGGATGCCGGCGCTGCTGCTGTTCGGCGTGTTCGTCGCGGTGACCCTGGGCATCACGACCTGGGTGAGCCGCCACCGGCAGGGTTCGGCGGAGGAGTTCTACGCGGGCGGCCGGCTCTTCTCTCCGATGCAAAATGGTTTTGCCATCGCGGGCGACTACATGTCGGCCGCGTCCTTCCTCGGCATCTCCGGACTCATCGCGCTCGTCGGCTACGACGGGATGCTCTACTCGGTGGGCTTCCTGGTGGCCTGGCTGGTGGTCCTGTTCCTGGTCGCGGAACTGGTGCGCAACTGCGGTCGGTTCACGCTCGCCGACGTGGTCGCCGCGCGCATGCGGGAGCGGCCGGTGCGGATCGCGGCGGGAACCTCGTCGGTCACCGTGTCCGTTCTGTATCTGGTGGCGCAGATGGTGGGCGCGGGCAGTCTGGTCGCGCTGCTGCTCGGGGGCACGGGCGAGGCGGCCCGGGCCTGGACCGTCGTCGGCGTCGGCGTGCTCATGGTGATCTACGTGTCGTTGGGAGGGATGCGGGCCACCACCTGGATCCAGATCGTCAAGGCGGTCCTGCTGCTCGGCGGCACCATCGCGCTGACCTTCCTCGTCCTGCTGCGGTTCCACGGCGACTTCAACCGGCTGCTCCTCACCGCGGCCGAACGCAGCGGTCACGGTGCGGCGTTCCTGGCCCCCGGGCTCGCCTACGGCGGGGACTGGACCGCGCGGTTCGACTTCATCAGCCTGGGTCTCGCGCTGGTGCTCGGCACGGCGGGGCTGCCGCACATCCTGTCCCGCTTCTACACCGTCCCCACCGCGCGAGCGGCACGGCGGTCGGTCGTCTGGGCGATCGGCCTCATCGGCGGTTTCTACCTGATGACGATCGTGCTCGGCTTCGGCGCCGCCGCCCTCGTCGGACCGGACGCCGTGCGCGCCTCGAACACGTCCGGGAACACGGCGGTGCCGCTGCTGGCGCTCGACCTGGGCGGCGGCGCCGGCTCCACGGGCGGCACGGTCCTGTTCGCGATCGTCGCCGCGGTCGCCTTCGCCACGATCCTCGCCGTGGTCGCCGGGATCACGCTCGCCTCCTCGGCGTCCGTCGCGCACGACCTGTACGCCTCCCTGCGACGCCGGCGCGGGAAGCCGCGCAGCGAGGTGGCGGTGGCCCGGGTCGCCGCGGTCGGCGTCGGCCTGGTCGCGATCGGCCTCGGCCTGCTGGCCCGCGATCTCAACGTCGCGTTCCTGGTGGGCCTCGCCTTCGCCGTGGCCGCGTCCGCGAACCTGCCCGTGCTGCTGTACTCGCTGTTCTGGCGCGGCTTCACCACACGCGGTGCCGTGTGGGCCGTGTACGGAGGTCTGATCCCGGCCGTGGTGCTGGTGCTGCTGTCCCCCGTGGTGTCGGGCAGCCCCGCATCCCTCTTCCCGGGCGCGGACTTCCAGCTCTTCCCGCTGCAGAACCCCGGTCTGGTCTCCATCCCGCTGGGCTTCCTCGCGGGCTGGCTCGGCACGCTCACCTCGCCCGAGGTTCCCGACGAGGCCAAGCACGCGGAGACCGAGGTGCGCTCACTGACCGGAGCGGGAGCGGTGTAGAGCGCCCGGCGGAGACGGACGGCGCCGCCATCCGCAAGGGGAAAGGGCACGGTTCTTTCCCCCGCCCCCACGGGCCGTGCCCTCAGGCGCGGGTCGCCCACACATAACGGTGCTCCGGGCGGCCCGCGTCGCCGTACTTCAGGGTCAGCGTGGCCCGTCCCGTGCGCTCCAGGAGCTTCAGATAGCGCTGGGCGGTCTGGCGGCTCACCCCCGTGCGTTCGGCGATCTCCTGGGCCGACAGCGGGCCGTCGGCGTTCATCAGGGACTGCCGTACCAGTTCGGCGGTGGTGGGGGAGTGCCCCTTGGGCAGCTGGGGCTCGGACGACGCCGACAGCGCGCCGAAGATGCGGTCCACCTCCGCCTGCTCCGCCTCACCGCCGCCGTCGAGGGTGCGGCGCAGCTCCGCGTACGCCTCCAGTTTGGCGCGCAGCCCGGCGAAGGCGAACGGCTTGACCAGGTACTGCAGGGCGCCCTGGCGCATCGCCGCCTGCACCGTGGACACGTCACGGGCCGCCGTCACCATGATCACGTCGGTCTGGTGCCCGCGCCGGCGCATCTCCTGCACCACCTCGAGCCCCGTCTCGTCGGGCAGATAGTGGTCCAGGAGGACGAGATCCAGCCGGGGCAGCGCCTCCAGCCGGTCGAGCGCCTCGGCCGCGCTGTGCGCCTGACCGGCGACATGGAAGCCGGGCACCTTCTCGACGTATGCGGCGTTGACCCGCGCGACCCGGACGTCGTCGTCCACCACCAGGACCTCGATCACCGCGACTCCTCCTCGGCGCTCACCGGGCCGGCCGCCCCGGCGAGAGCGGGTTCCGCGCCCGGCTCGGTCAGGGCCTCGGGCAGCACGACGGTGAACTCCGCGCCCCCGCCGTGCGCCTCGCCCACGTTCGCGCTGCCCCCCTGCCGCTCGGCGAGCCTGCGCACCAGCGGCAGCCCGATGCCCCGCTCGCGGTGGGCCGGCGGCTCCTTGGTGGACCAGCCCTCGCTGAAGATCAACTCGCGGTGCTCCGGCGGAATTCCGGGCCCGGTGTCGCGTACCACGAGCACCGCCGTACGCCCCTCGGCGCGCAGTTCGACCTCCACGCGCGCGTGCGGTGTACCGGCGACGGCGTCCAGGGCGTTGTCCACCAGGTTGCCGACGACGGTGACGAGCCCCCTGGGGTCGATCAGCCGGTCCGGCAGTCGGGTCCCGTCCGACACCCACAGCGCCACCCCGCGCTCGGCCGCGACCGTCGCCTTGCCCACCAGCAGTGCCGCGAGCAGAGGGTCCCGGATCTTCTCGGTGACCTGCTCCGACGTGGCCCGGTGATCGCCGACGACCTCGCCGACGAACTCCACCGCGTCCTCGTACATCTCGAGCTCCAGCAGCCCCAGGAGGGTGTGCATGCGGTTCGCGTGTTCGTGGTCCTGGGCGCGCAGCGCGTCGATGAGTCCGCGCGTGGAGTCCAGCTCCCGGCCGAGCCGGTCCAGCTCCGTGCGGTCGCGCAGGGTGGCCACGGCGCCGCCGTCGTCCGTCGGCATCCGGTTGGCGACCAGGACACGCCGGCCGCGGACGGTGAGCAGATCGGTACCGGTCACCCGTCCGGCCAGCACATCGGCGGTGCGTCCCGTGCCGAGCGCCAGGTCGGGGGAGTGGCCGACGGCCTCCTCACCGATCCCCAGCAGGCGCTGCGCCTCGTCGTTCAGCAGGCGGATACGGCCGGCGCGGTCCAGGGCGACGACGCCCTCCCGGATGCCGTGCAGCATCGCCTCACGCTCCGCGAGCAACGCCGCGATGTCGGAGAAGGCCAGGTCGCGGGTCTGCCGCTGCACCCGCCGGGAGATCAGCCAGGCCGCGAGCGCGCCCACGGCCAGGGCACCGCCGGCGTACGCGAACAGTCCGGGGATGGCGTGGATCAGCCGGGCCCGGACGCTGTCGTAGGAGATGCCGACGGAGACCGCCCCGACGATCTCGCCGTCGTCGTCACGCAGCGGCACCTTGCCCCGCGCGGAGCGCCCCAGGGTGCCCTCGTCGATCTCCATGACGTCATGTCCGGCCAGCGCCTCACCGGGGTCGGTCGACACCAGGCCGCCGATCCGCTCCGGATCGGTGTGCGACCAGCGCACGCCCCGCACATCCAGCACCACGACGTACTCGGCACCGGTGGCCTTCCGGATCCGTTCGGCCTCCCGCTGCACCGGCCCGTCCGGGGAGGGTGTCGTCCCGCGCAGGTCCCGTACCAGCTGCGGCTGCTGGGCGGTGGTCTGCGCGATCGCGAGCGCGCGGCGCATCGCCTGGTCGTCCAGCTGGTCGCCGAGCGGTGCGAGGAACAGTCCGGTGGCCAGCACCGCGACTCCCGCGGCGATCGCCAGCTGCATCAGCAGGACCTGAGAGAACACCCGCCGCGGCAGGCCGAGGCGCAGGCGGCGTGCGGGGGGAGTGGAGCTCATACCCATGACGGTACGTGGGCGGGCGCGGGGTGCCGCGGGGGTGTGGCGGGGATCTCCTGAGCCCGGGGGAAGGGGTGGTCAGCTCGCCAGCGCGGTCAGGGCCACCTCGCGGACGCCCACGACGTCCATCCGGGCGGGCGAGCCGAGCACCGACCCGCAGCTCTCCGGACGGGGCGGCAGGGACGCGCCCTGGACGATCTCCACCAGCCACCGGCGCCCGTCCACGTGGGCGACGGTCACCTCCCAGCGGGGCGCCGCGCCGTCCGTCCGTACGACGCTCAGGGCCTGCGCGGCGTGCTCGCCCACCGCGCGCCGGACGGCCAGCTCGGCCGCCTGGCCGGGCCGCTCCCAGGCGGAACCTCCCCGGCACCCCTCGACGACGATCCGGCCCTCCCTCGCGCCGTGCAGCACCTCCTTGACGGCGTGTGCCTCGGCCCGCCCGTACGCGTAGCCGTACGGCAGCACGAGCACCGTGGGGGAGAAGCGGTGACCGCCCAGGTGGGTGACCTCCCAGACACCCTCGACCCCGGAGGCGGCGAGTTCGGCGGCCAGGGGCCGCCCGAGGAGGGCGCAGCAGCGGTCGCGTTTGCCGTTGGTGCAGACGAGGGCGAGGGGGTCGCCCTCGTGGGGCCGTCCGCCGAGCGCGGTCGCGAAGGACTCCGGCTCGCCCCTGCCGAGCGCGGCGAAGTCGAGGCCGAGCAGGCGTTCGGGGTCCCTGATGGTGGCGGTGTGCAGCCACACGTCTCCGGGAACGGTGTGGGCCACGTACACCCGACGCGTGGCGGGCATCCGGCAGTCCGCGTGCCGCCCGGGCCGCCGTATGAGCGCGATACGCACCCCGCTGCCCTTCGCGGCGGCCTCCAGGGCGCGGCCCAGCGCGGGGTCGAGGTGGCTGGAGGTGAGCGCCTTGGCGCCCCAGGGGCCGGGCTGCTCCAGCAGCAGCCAGGTCCGCGCGACGGCCGCGGTTCCCGCGACCGGCTCATCGAGCTCGCGGGAGACGTTCGAACACGTGCTACTCACAGAGGTGAGCCTAACCTGACTTGCCCACGAGTGGCTTGTCGGGCCACCCGCACATCGTGGGCCGGCACGTCCGCGGGCGAGCGTGACGTGAGTGACGACAATTGCCCTAAACGTGGCTGATCATCGATTCTTCGCTTACTCGTCACTCTTCCGGAGGATTCCTCGGAGCCCGAGTGTTTTCACGCCTCCGGGTGATAGGAATGCCGCAAGCGCTGCGTCCGTGAGGCGTGACCTGGCGGCGGTCACCTGCGCGCCTCGCTCACCGGGGGCTCAGGTGTGAGAGAGACTGCCCTCGCGCATCGCGCGGCAGCGGGCGCAGGCGCGCTTGTGCCTTGAGACAAAGGAAATTGAACAGTGAGTCAGATCATCCGCCGTCTCGGCGTTGCTCCACGTCACCGAGGCAGCACGAATGGTGGGACGTGTCCCGACATTTTTGAGTTGGCCGACGGAAATTTCGCTGTCATCGGCACTGACATGACTGACTCCCTGGACGCGGACCTTCCCACAGACGCGGCCCGCGCGGACTACGAGCGCATCGTCGTGATCACACGCGAGACCTTGGTCAGGGCGAAGGCCGACATCCCCGACGCGTGACCGGGCTCCTGACGGACCGGGGTCCGGACGCTCCGACGCACCGCCCGGACCCGTGCCGTCAGTTCTCGGTGGGAGGCTCGCCGACCACCCACCACTCGTCGGTCTCCGCCTCCTCCAGCTGCCGGAGCAGGTCGTCGACGAGCAGTCCCATTTCCGCCTCTTCGGTGTTCGCGATGCTCGCCCGCTGCTGCTGGGTGGCGTACCAGTACTCCCTGACGATCGGATTCTGGAAAGTGCCCCGGGCGCGTTGGTAGAACTCGTCCTTGGACAGATTCCCGATGCGGTAATAGAACAGCAGGTTGGTGTACAAGGCGTTGGCGTACAAGTACTGCCGACGCTTCGCGGGAGAAGCGGGCACCTCGAAGATGTCCAGGACCTCGGCGAGCTCGGGGTCGTCGATGGCCTTGCTCAGCAATTCCCAGTGCTGGCGCTGCTGGCTCGCCAGATCGGCGTTGTGCTGAGTGCGTGCCTGCTTCTCCAGGATCTCGAGACGTGCGTGCAGTGACTCGAGCGTGTGGCGCTGGGCCGCCACGGTGACGAGGACGCCCGCCGCCATGCCGAGACCGGCCAGGGCGGCGGCGCCGATTCCCCGTATCCCACTGTTCTGTGTGGCCATGTCAAATACCCCCGATCAGGCCGCCGTCCGCCGGTCGTCGGGTTGCGGGTCGACGGTAGGTAACCGGCGAGCGGTGGGCGGCGCTTGCCGCCTTCCAGGGTGCCGAGCGGCTCTGATCGGCGGGAAGGCGGCCAGGCGGCGCACGGAGGGAAGCGAGGGTCGCACAAACCGGCGCCTTGCCCAACGTCTGCCCCGTGGATGCTGCTAACAATCGTTCACTTCGCCGTCGTTCCGGGTACTCGTATCCTGGAGCGTCAGTCGGTCTTCGGTGCGCACGCCGTGAGCGAGCCGGTGTGCGCACAGGCGTGAGAGGGGTCGTGTGTCGGAGCGGAGCAGCGGGCGGCAGATTCCGGTGGTCGTACTGGCCGGATTTCTCGGCTCGGGGAAGACCACCCTGCTCAACCACCTTCTCCACCGCAGCGGCGGCAGCCGCATCGGTGCCGTCGTCAACGACTTCGGGGCCATCGAGATCGACGCGATGGCCGTCGCCGGGGCGCTCGGGGACTCGACCGTGTCGCTGGGCAACGGGTGCCTGTGCTGTGCCGTGGACAGCAGCGAGCTCGACGTGTACCTCGAGCGGCTGGCCCGCCCCTCCGCCGGGATCGACGTCATCGTCATCGAGGCCAGCGGCCTCGCCGAGCCGCAGGAGCTCGTGCGGATGGTGCTCGCCAGCGAGCATCCGGGCATCGTGTACGGCGGACTCGTCGAGGTCCTGGACGCCGCCGAGTTCGAGGACACCCGGGCCAGGCACCCGGAGATCGACCGGCACCTCGGCCTCGCGGACCTCGTGGTCGTCAACAAGGTGGACCGGGTCACGGACGCCGCGCGTGTACTGACCCTGGTCCGGTCCCTCGTCGACCGTGCGGCCGTGGTGCCCGCCACGCACGGCCGCATCGACCCCGAGTTCCTCTTCGACTGCAGGCCCGGCGAGGAGCGCGTCGGGCAGCTGTCGTTCGACGAACTGCACCACGACGACCACGCCGGACATCTGCATGCCGCGTACGACAGCCTCTCCTTCGTGTCCGAGCGCCCGCTCGATCCACGGCGGCTGATCCGGTTCCTGGACAGCCGGCCCGAAGGGCTCTACCGGATCAAGGGGTACGTCGACTTCGGTCCGTACGACGTCGGCAACCGGTACGCCGTGCATGCCGTGGGGCGGTTCCTGCGGTTCTACCCCGAGGCCTGGCCCGCCGGTGAGGAGCGGCTCACGCAGCTCGTCCTCATCGGGTCGGGCATCGACGCCACCGCCCTCGGCAAGGAGCTGGAGGCGTGCGGGAGCGACGGCGCCCCACACGCCGACGACCACGGCATGTGGGGCGTTCTCCGCTACGTGCAGGGGGCGGCAGAGGATCCGGCGGCCTAGGAGATGTCGTTTGGATCTTGCCGGGGTCGCGGGGTCCGGCACGCCCCTCCGCGGCGTTGTCGTCGGTCCTCGACGCCCCGCGTCGACTCCCTCCTCCGCCTCGCGGCCGCACGCACCGGACCCCGCCCGGCTCGGCTCTGAGGCGCCGTCGCCCGAAGCCGGCCTGATCCAAACGACACCCCCTAGACCGGGCCCGCCACCACCGACACCGTCTTCGGCAGGGACAGGCCCGAGCCGTCGCGGCGCGGGTCGGGCACCGGAAGGTCCACCGCGGTGCCGTTCTTCTGCGCGGCCCGGGCCGGGACCGGGCCCGCCCAGGCCAGGGCCAGGCAGTCCTCGCCCTTCAGGAACCGCTGGCAGCGCACGCCGCCGGTGGCCCGGCCCTTGCGCGGGTACTGGTCGAACGGGGTCAGCTTGGCCGTCGTCTGGACCGAGTCGTCCAGCGTGCCCCGTGAACCCGCGACCGTGAACACCATCGCGTCCGCGGCCGGATCGATCGCCGTGAAGGAGATGACCTTCGCCCCTTCGGTGAGCTTGATGCCGGCCATACCGCCCGCGGGACGGCCCTGCGGCCGGACCTGCGCGGCCGGGTAGCGCAGCAACTGCGCGTCGTCGCTGATGAAGACCAGGTCCTCCTCGCCCGTGCGCAGCTCGACCGCGCCGACGATCCGGTCGCCCTCCTTGAGGGTGATGACCTCCAGTTCCTCCTTGTTGGAGGGATAGTCGGGCACCACGCGCTTGACGACACCCTGCTCCGTGCCGAGCGCCAGGCCGGGCGACGACTCGTCGAGCGTGGTCAGGCACACCACCTGCTCGTCGTCCTCCAGGGACACGAACTCGGCCAGGGGCGCCCCGCCCGAGAGGTTCGGCACCGGCATCGTCTCCGGGAGCTGGGGCAGGTCGACGACGTTCAGCCGGAGCAGACGGCCGGCCGAGGTGACGACGCCGATCTCGCCGCGGGCCGTCGCCGGCACCGCCGAGACGATCACGTCGTGCTTGACCCGCTTGGCGTTGTCGGCGAGCGGCGCGTTGTCCGCCGTACGGGCGAGCAGGCCCGTGGAGGACAGCAGCACCCGGCACGGGTCGTCCGCCACCTGCAGCGGTACGGCGGCGGCCGGGGCACCGGCCGACTCCAGCAGCAGCGTACGGCGGTCGTTGCCGAACTTCTTGGCGACCGCGGCCAGTTCCGCGGAGACCAGCTTGCGCAGCTCCGCGTCCGAGTCGAGGATCCGGGTCAGCTCCTCGATCTCCGCGTTCAGCCGTTCCTTCTCGGCCTCCAGCTCGATCCGGTCGTACTTGGTGAGGCGGCGCAGCGGCGTGTCCAGGATGTACTGGGTCTGGATGTCGCTGAGGGAGAACCGCTCCATCAGGCGCTGCTTGGCCTGCGCGGAGTTCTCGCTGGAACGGATGAGGCGGATGACCTCGTCGATGTCCACCAGGGCCGTGAGCAGGCCCTCGACCAGGTGGAGGCGGTCGCGCCGCTTGCCGCGGCGGAACTCCGAACGCCTGCGCACGACGTTGAAGCGGTGGTCGAGGTAGACCTCCAGGAGTTCCTTGAGGCCCAGGGTGAGCGGCTGGCCGTCCACCAGCGCCACGTTGTTGATGCCGAAGGACTCCTCCATCGGCGTCAGCTTGTACAGCTGCTCCAGGACCGCCTCCGGCACGAAGCCGTTCTTGATCTCGATGACCAGACGCAGACCGTGCTCGCGGTCGGTGAGGTCCTTGACGTCGGCGATGCCCTGGAGCTTCTTCGACCCGACCAGGTCCTTGATCTTGCCGATCACCTTCTCCGGGCCGACCGTGAAGGGCAGCTCGGTGACGACGAGGCCCTTGCGGCGGGCCGTCACGTCCTCCACGGCGACCGTCGCGCGGATCTTGAACGTGCCGCGGCCCGTCTCGTACGCGTCCCGGATGCCGGGCAGGCCGACGATCCGGCCTCCGGTGGGCAGGTCGGGGCCCGGGACGTGCTTCATCAGGGCGTCGAGATCGGCGTTCGGATACCGGATCAGATGACGCGCGGCCGCGACGACCTCGCGCAGGTTGTGCGGCGGCATGTTGGTGGCCATGCCGACGGCGATGCCCGACGCGCCGTTCACCAGGAGGTTCGGGAACGCGGCGGGCAGCGCCACCGGTTCCTGCTCCTGGCCGTCGTAGTTGGGTGTGAAGTCGACCGTGTCCTCGTCGATGGACTCGGTCATCAGGCTGGTGGCCTCGGCCATCCGGCACTCGGTGTACCGCATGGCGGCGGGCGGGTCGTCGTTGCCCAGCGAGCCGAAGTTGCCGTGGCCGTCGACCAGGGGGACGCGCATCGAGAACGGCTGCGCCATGCGGACCAGGGCGTCGTAGATCGACGCGTCGCCGTGGGGGTGCAGCTTGCCCATGACCTCGCCGACGACGCGGGCGCACTTCACGTAGCCGCGCTCGGGCCGCAGGCCCATCTCGTTCATCTGGTAGACGATGCGGCGGTGCACCGGCTTGAGGCCGTCGCGCGCGTCCGGCAGGGCGCGGGAGTAGATGACCGAGTACGCGTACTCGAGGAAGGAGCCCTGCATCTCGTCGACGACGTCGATGTCGAGGATCTTCTCCTCGTACGAGTCGTCGGGCGGCGGGGTCTTCGTGCTGCGGCGGGCCATCGCTGCCGGCTCCTTGCTGAAGCGTTTGGACGGGATCTGACGCGGACCATTGTGGACCGTCGCACTGACAGGCGGGACCAGGACCTGGTTGTGGGGGCCCCGGGGAGGGCAGGGTACGGCGCGTGTGCGGTCCGCTCCCGCACGGGGTTCCCGGTGACCGGGGTGCAGCGGGCCGGGGGCGGGGCACGCGGCCCGGCGCCGACAGGATGCCCGCGCGTCCACCCGTGCCGCCCCGGGGGTACCCCCCAGGCCCTTGAGGCACTGGGAGGAGGAACGACTGCCCGCGGGAGCGGCGGCCCCGCATTCTCGCTCTCGGCGTAGCTCACCCCCGGCGGGAACTTCGCCGGGGCTCCGCACGCTTGCATACAGTGGCAGGACCGGCAGAAACGGCGGTTTCGACGACCGCCTCCACGATCGAAGGGACGTACATGCCCATGGGTCACACGGCCACAGCCCAGGCAGGCTCCGGCGGCCTGACAGCGACCGAGCACCGCCTGGCCAACGGCCTGCGCGTGGTGCTCTCCGAGGACCACCTGACCCCGGTCGCCGCGGTGTGCCTCTGGTACGACGTGGGTTCGCGTCACGAGGTCAAGGGACGTACGGGTCTGGCTCACCTTTTCGAGCACCTCATGTTCCAGGGCTCCGCCCAGGTGAAGGGCAACGGTCACTTCGAGCTGGTCCAGGGCGCCGGCGGCTCCCTCAACGGCACCACCAGCTTCGAGCGCACCAACTACTTCGAGACCATGCCCGCCCACCAGCTGGAGCTCGCCCTCTGGCTGGAGGCCGACCGCATGGGCTCCCTGCTGACCGCCCTGGACGAGGAGTCCATGGAGAACCAGCGGGACGTCGTCAAGAACGAGCGCCGCCAGCGCTACGACAACGTCCCCTACGGCACGGCCTTCGAGAAGCTGACCGCCCTCGCCTACCCGGAGGGCCACCCGTACCACCACACGCCCATCGGCTCGATGGCGGACCTGGACGCGGCCACCCTGGAGGACGCCCGCCGGTTCTTCCGCACGTACTACGCGCCGAACAACGCCGTGCTCTCCGTCGTCGGCGACATCGACCCGGAGCGGACGCTCGCCTGGATCGAGAAGTACTTCGGCTCCATCCCGGGCCACGACGGCAAGCCCGCGCCCCGCGACGGCTCGCTGCCCGAGGTCATCGGCGGGCAGCTGCGCGAGATCGTGGAGGAGGAGGTCCCCGCGCGTGCGCTGATGGCCGCCTACCGGCTGCCCGAGGACGGCACGCGCGCGTGCGACGCCGTCGACCTGGCGCTCACCGTCCTCGGCGGCGGCGAGTCCTCCCGGCTCTACAACCGGCTGGTACGACGCGACCGTACGGCCGTGGCCGCCGGCTTCGGCCTGCTGCGGCTGGCCGGGACGCCCTCCCTGGGCTGGCTGGACGTGAAGACGTCCGGCGACGTGGAGGTGCCGGTCATCGAGGCCGCCATCGACGAGGAGCTCGCCCGGTTCGCCGAGCAGGGCCCCACGGCCGAGGAGATGGAACGCGCGCAGGCCCAGTTGGAGCGCGAGTGGCTCGACCGGCTCGGCACGGTCGCCGGCCGCGCCGACGAACTGTGCCGGTACGCCGTCCTGTTCGGCGACCCGCAGCTCGCCCTGACCGCCGTACAGCGCGTCCTGGAGGTGACGGCGGAGGAGGTGCGGGAGGTCGCCAAGGCCCGCCTGCGCCCCGACAACCGCGCGGTGCTCGTCTACGAGCCGGTCGCCGCCGAGGCGGAGGACACCGAGGAAGCCGCCGCGGCCGCGGGCACCGACGAGAACGAGGAGGCGGCGAAGTGACCGAGCTCGCCACGATGGACTTCCACCCGCAGCCGCAGGCGGGCGACGCCAAGCCCTGGGCCTTCCCGGCCCCCGAGCGCGGCACGCTCGACAACGGCCTGACCGTGCTGCGCTGCCACCGCCCCGGCCAGCAGGTCGTCGCCGTCGAGGTGCTCCTCGACGCGCCCCTGGAGGCCGAGCCGGCCGGTCTCGACGGTGTCGCCACGATCATGGCGCGGGCCTTCTCCGAGGGCACCGACAAGCACTCCGCCGAGGAGTTCGCCGCCGAGCTGGAGCGCTGCGGCGGCACCCTGGACGCGTACGCCGACCACCCCGGCGTCCGCCTCAGCCTGGAGGTCCCGGCCTCGCGGCTCACCAAGGGACTCGGGCTGATCGCCGACGCCCTCAGGGCGCCCGCGTTCGCCGACAGCGAGGTCGAACGGCTGGTCCGCAACCGCCTCGACGAGATCCCGCACGAGCTGGCCAACCCCTCCCGCCGCGCCGCCAAGGAGCTCTCCAAGGAGCTGTTCCCGGCGAGTGCGCGCATGTCGCGTCCGCGCCAGGGCACCGAGGAGACGGTCACCGGCATCGACTCCGCGGCCGTACGCGCCTTCTACGAGAAGCACGTCCGCCCCGCCACGGCCACCGCCGTGGTCGTCGGCGACCTCACCGGCATCGACCTGGACGCGCTGCTCGGCGACACACTGGGCGCCTGGACCGGTTCCCCGGCACAGCCGCGGCCCGTTCCGCCGGTGGTCGCGGACGACACCGGCCGGGTCGTGATCGTGGACCGTCCCGGCGCCGTCCAGACGCAGCTGCTGATCGGCCGTATCGGCCCCGACCGGCACGACCGCGTGTGGCCCGCGCAGGTGCTCGGCACGTACTGCCTGGGCGGCACCCTCACGTCCCGCCTGGACCGTGTGCTGCGCGAGGAGAAGGGCTACACCTACGGCGTACGGTCGTTCGGGCAGGTTCTCAGGTCCGCCCCGGACGGGACCGGCGCGGCGATGCTGGCGATCAGCGGCTCCGTCGACACCCCGAACACCGGCCCCGCCCTCGAGGACCTGTGGACGGTGCTGCGCACGCTCGCAGCGGAGGGCCTCACCGACGACGAACGCGACGTCGCCGTGCAGAACCTCGTGGGTGTGGCGCCGCTCAAGTACGAGACCGCCGCGGCCGTCGCGGGCACCCTGGCCGACCAGGTCGAGCAGCACCTGCCCGACCACTACCAGGCCGACCTGTACCGGCAGTTGGCCGCGACCGGCACCGTGGAGGCCACCGCGGCCGTCGTGAACGCCTTCCCGGTGGACCGTCTGGTGACCGTGCTCGTCGGTGACGCGGCGCAGATCAAGGCGCCCGTCGAGGCCCTCGGGATCGGTGAAGTCACCGTCGTGACGGCCGAGTAGCGGGCCGCGAAGGCCGCGCGCGTGGGGCCCTGGTGACACGGAGGTCACCAGGGCCCTCTTGTGCCCGAATCGGGGCGGAAGTTGCCTGTCTGCCCTGTGGGATGCGCTACAAAAACCGGGATTCGTTTGAGGACGGGGGGACGGCCCGCTTAGCGTCATCCGGGCTGTTCGTCGGGCAGTGCGCCGCATCCGCGGCACCGGACAGTCATCGCCGAGTCCCCGTACGGCGCGAGCCAGGGGAGCCGGGGACCCACCTGTAGTCCCTGGGGTGAATCGGACGCCCGCGCGTGTCGCGAGGGGGCCCGTAGGAGACCTTCCTGCTCCGAACCCGTCAGCTAACCCGGTAGGCGAGAGGGAAGGAAAGGACCAGCCTGTACATGGCGTTCACCCGCGCCCCGGGCAAGCACCGTCGTCCCAGCCGTATGCAGCGCGGCACCGCCCGCGCGGCGGGCGTCGCGGCGCTCACCACCACCGGCGTCGTCGGCTCCCTCGCGGCTCCCGCACTCGCCGCCGAACCCGCTGCCGCACAGACCGGCCTCACGCCCGTCGTCACCCTGGGCGACGCGGTCGCCGACCGGATCGACGCCCAGGCGGCCGCCCAGCACGAGGCCGCCCTGGAGGCGGCCGAGGCCGCCGCGCGGAAGGCCGCCGAGGAGGCCGCGCGCGAGAAGGCCGCCGAGGCGGCGGAGAAGGCCCGCGCGGAGAAGGAGCGCGCCGCGCGGGAGGCCGAGCGCGAGCGCCTCAACACCTTCGTCTCCCCGATCCCCGGCTCGTACGTCTCGACCGGTTACAAGACCGGCGGCGCCGTCTGGTCTTCCGGCAGTCACACCGGCGTCGACTTCCACGCCGCGACCGGCACCCCCGTCCAGTCGGTCGGCATCGGCACCGTCGTCGAGGCCGGCTGGGGCGGCTCGTACGGCAACCAGGTCGTCATCAAGATGAACGACGGCACGTACACCCAGTACGGTCACCTGTCGTCCATCGGCGTCTCGGTGGGCCAGCAGGTCGCCGCCGGGCAGCGGATCGGCCTCTCCGGCGCCACCGGCAACGTCACGGGCGCGCATCTGCACTTCGAGGCCCGCACGACCGCCGAGTACGGCTCCGACCTCGATCCCGTCGCCTACCTCCGCGGACACGGCGTGAACCTCTGACCCGCCCGCTTCCCGGTGCCCCGGCTCCCCGAGCCGGGGCACCGGCGTTTCCGGGGAGCGCTTGTCCAAAAAATACGCATGGATTCCGGTCCGCCGTCGTGAATTCCCGCTGATTGCAATAGAGTCACGGAACACACGTCAATCTTCGACGTTTCACGGGGATTAAGCCGGAGGTCGGTCATGCGTATTCCCGCGCACTCGGTGTGCACGGCGATCCGGGACGACATCGTCGCGGGTGTCTACGAGCGCGGCGGCCGGCTCACCGAGGAAGTCCTCGCCCGCCGTTACGGTGTCTCCCGCGTCCCCGTCCGGGAGGCGTTGCGCACGCTGGAGGCCGAGGGGTTCGTGGTGACCCGGCGGCACGCGGGCGCGTGCGTCGCGGAACCCACCGAGCAGGAGGCCGCCGACCTGCTGGAGATGCGCATGCTCCTCGAGCCGCTCGGCGCCTCCCGCGCGGCCCAGCGCCGCACCGAGGCCCATCTGAAGGTGCTGCGCGGCCTGGTCCGGCTGGGGCAGGAACGCGCCCGCCAGGGCAGCAGTGACGACCTGCGGTCCCTGAGCGGGTGGTTCCACGAGACGCTCGCCCAGGCCACCGGCAGCCCGGCACTGACCTCGACGCTGACCCAGCTGCGGCACAAGATCGCCTGGATGTACGCCGCCGAGGGGCCGTCCGACCCGGTGGAGTACTGGGCGGAGCACGGCGTGATCGTGGACGCCGTGGCGCGCGGCGACGGCGACCGCGCGCGGTCCGTCACGGCGCTGCACACCGAGCGCGCGAGTGCCGGGCACCGCCTGCGTTTCGCCTCCGGCGCCGGCCGCGCGGACCGTGTGAGGAACTCGCAACATGCCGTAAACATGCCGAGTCTTCGGCATTAACACGGGTGCCGTATACAAAGAGGGAGCATTTCTCGGGGGGTATTCCTGCTGCCCGTGAAAGGGAAAAGAGAAAGGCCCGCCCGGTGGTCCGGGCGGGCCTTTCGGTTGCGGTGCGTGCCAGTGAAGAGGCATTTCCGCAACCGTGCATGCTCAGACGGTCTCGGGGAGCTCCTCGAGGCCCTCGGAGACCAGCTTCGCCAGACGGTCCAGGGCGGCGTCCGCGCCCTCGACGTCGGACGCGAGGACGATCTCCTCGCCGCCCTGGGCGCCCAGGCCCAGAACAGCCAGCATGGAGGCCGCGTTGACGGGGTTGCCCCCGGCCTTGGCGATCGTCACCGGGACGCCTGCGGCCGTGGCGGCTCGGACGAAGATGGAGGCGGGGCGGGCGTGGAGACCCTCGGCCCAGCCGACGTTGACGCGGCGCTCAGCCATGTGTTGCTGCCCTTCGCTGTTCAGGGTTGTCTAGACCAGTTTCCCACATCGTGAAGCGTGCCCGGAGCGGCATCCGCTCCCGCTCCCGGCGGCAGCCGGACCGCGGCCTCGGTCCGGCTGTCGTCCACCACAGACTGCCTCGCGCCGTTGTCGTACGCGAGCCGTACTCTGGGGCCCATGCAGACCTCGTCGGACCGGCACGAGTATCCCGCCCACTGGGAGGCCGACGTGGTGCTGCGCGACGGTGGTACCGCGCGCATCCGCCCCATCACCGTTGATGACGCCGAGCGCCTGGTCAGCTTCTACGAGCAGGTGTCGGACGAGTCGAAGTACTACCGCTTCTTCGCGCCCTACCCTCGTCTGTCCGCCAAGGACGTCCACCGCTTCACGCACCACGACTTCGTGGACCGGGTGGGACTCGCGGCCACCGTGGGCGGCGAGTTCATCGCCACCGTACGCTACGACCGGATCGGCGCCGACGGGACGCCCGCGTCGGCCCCGGCCGACGAGGCCGAGGTCGCCTTCCTCGTGCAGGACGCCCACCAGGGCCGGGGTGTCGCCTCAGCCCTCCTCGAACACATCGGTGCCGTCGCGCGGGAGCGCGGCATCCGCCGGTTCGCGGCCGAGGTGCTGCCCGCCAACAACAAGATGATCAAGGTGTTCACCGACGCCGGGTACACCCAGAAGCGCAGCTTCGAGGACGGCGTCGTCCGCCTGGAGTTCGACCTCGAACCCACCGACCGTTCCATGGCCGTGCAGTACGCGCGCGAACAGCGCGCCGAGGCACGCTCGGTGCAGCGGCTGCTCGCCCCCGGCTCGGTGGCCGTCGTCGGCGCCGGCCGCGCACCCGGCGGCGTGGGCCGCAGCATCCTCGACAACCTCCGGGACACCGGGTTCACCGGCCGGCTCTACGCCGTGAACAAGGCCCTGGGGGAGGGGGAGGAGGAACTCGGCGGGGTGGCCGCGTTCCGCTCGGTGCGGGACATCGACGGGCCCGTCGACCTCGCGGTCGTCGCGGTGCCCGCCGAGCGGGTCCCCGAGACCGTCACCGAGTGCGGCGAGCACGGCGTGCAGGGCCTCGTCGTCGTCTCCGCCGGTTACGCCGAGTCCGGCCCCGACGGCCGCGACCGCCAGCGCGCCCTCGTACGGCAGGCGCGCGCGTACGGCATGCGGATCATCGGCCCGAACGCCTTCGGCGTCATCAACACCTCCCCGGACGTACGGCTGAACGCCTCGCTCGCCCCGGAGATGCCCCGTCCGGGCCGGATCGGACTGTTCGCCCAGTCCGGCGCCATCGGCATCGCCCTGCTGTCCCGTCTGCACCGGCGCGGCGGCGGCGTCACCGGCGTCACCGGCGTGTCCACCTTCGTCTCGTCCGGCAACCGGGCCGACGTCTCCGGCAACGACGTCCTGCAGTACTGGTACGAGGACCCCGACACCGACGTCGCCCTGATGTACCTGGAGTCCATCGGCAACCCCCGCAAGTTCACCCGCCTCGCCCGCCGGACCGCGGCGGCGAAGCCGCTGGTCGTGGTCCAGGGCGCCCGCCATGGAGCGGGGCCCCGGGGGCACGCCGTACGGGCGACCCGGCTGCCCCACGCGACGGTGTCCGCACTGCTGCGGCAGGCCGGGGTGATCCGCGTGGACACCATCACCGAACTGGTCGACGCGGGCCTGCTGCTCGCCCGCCAGCCCCTGCCGGCCGGACCCCGGGTGGCCATCCTCGGCAACTCCGAGTCCCTGGGCCTGCTCACCTACGACGCCTGCCTCGCCGAAGGACTGCGTCCGCATCCCCCGCTGGACCTCACCGCCGCCGCCTCGGCGGCGGACTTCCACGCCGCGCTGTCCCGCGCGCTGGCCGACGACACGAGCGACGCGGTCGTCGTGACCGCGATCCCGGCGGTGGGGGAGGGCTCGGTCGGCGACGCGGCCCTGGCACAGGCCCTGCGCTCGGCCTCCGCCGCGACCCCGTCCAAGCCCGTCCTGGTGGTCCACGTGGAACTCGGTGGCCTCGCAGCGGCCCTGTCCGCCGCCACCAGCACGGCCCCGCAGGCCCCGACGCCGGCGGCGCCGGCACCACGGCCCCAGGTGGACACCGCTTCCGTGACGGCCCCGCCGGTCCCCGAGGGCGCTCACCTCATCCCCGCCTACCCCGCTTCCGAGCGTGCCGTCCGGGCGCTCGCGCAGGCCGTCGCGTACGCGCAGTGGCGGCGGGAGGCCGCCGAGCCCGGGAAGGTGCCCGGGTACGAGGACATCGACGAGCGGGGCGCGGCCGCGCTCATCGGCGGACTGCTCGCGCGCGGGCAGGGGCTCACCCTGGGCACCGCCGAGACCTGCGACCTGCTCGGCATGTACGGCGTCCATGTGCACCGGGCCCTGCCCGCCCCGGACCCCGACGCCGCCGCCGAGGCCGCGCGCATCCTCGGCCACCCCGTGGCCCTCAAGGCGACCGCCCCCTATCTGAGGCACCGAGCCGACCTGGGCGGCGTCCGTCTGGACCTGGCCGACGAGGAGCAACTACGTCGGGCGTACGCCGAGTTGACGGAGCTGTTCGGCACCCCGGAGGAGCTGCGCCCCGTGGTGCAGCGGATGGCCCCGCGCGGTGTCGACACCGTCGTACGTGCGGTCATCGACCCCGCCGCCGGAGCCGTACTGTCCTTCGGGCTCGCCGGGCCCCCCTCCCAACTGCTCGGGGACATGGCACACCGGCTGATCCCGGTCACCGACCGGGACGCGACCTCGCTGGTGCGATCGATCCGGACCGCCCCGCTCCTGTTCGGCTGGCGCGGCTCGGCACCGGTCGACACCCCCGCGCTGGAGGAGCTGATGCTGAGGGTGTCGCGGCTGGTCGACGATCACCCGGAGGTCGTCGCGGTCACCCTGGAACCGGTGGTCGTCGCCCCGCGCGGCGTGAGCGTCCTGGGCGCGTCCGTACGCCTCGCCCCGCCGCCCGCCCGTGACGACCTCGGCCCGCGGACCCTCCCCGCCTACTGAGCGGTGACTCGCAGTCGGTGGCCCCCCGTAGGATGGGCGTCATGGCCAAGACCAGTACGACGACCCAGGGGCTGCGGACGGCGATCGAGCGCAGCGGCTACTACCCGGCTCTCGTGGCCGAGGCGGTGGAGGCCGCCGTGGGCGGCGAGCCCGTCCGGTCGTACCTGGTCCACCAGGAGACGACGTTCGACCAGAACGAGGTGCGGCGGCATGTCACCGTGCTCGTCCTCACCGGCAACCGCTTCATCGTCAGCCACACCGACGAGCAGGCCGCGGACACCACCTCCCCGACGCCGTACGCCACCACGTCCACGGAGTCGGTCAAGCTCGGCCGGATCTCGTCGATCGTGGTCAGCCGGGTGGTCGCCAACCCGGAGTCGTACAAGCCGGGCACGCTGCCGCGCGAGATCGTGCTCACCATCGGCTGGGGCGCGGTCTCCCGCATCGACCTGGAGCCGGCCGCCTGCGGCGACCCCAACTGCGAGGCCGACCACGGCTACACGGGCAGCTCCACGGCCGACGACCTGAGTCTGCGCGTCAGCGAGGCCGGTGACGGACCGGAGACGGTACGCCAGGCGCTCACCTTCGCGCAGGCCCTGTCCGAGGCGACCGCGGACCAGACACGCTGATGGCACAGCCCACACCCGGCGCGCGCCGCGCACCGGGCGCCCAGTCCGCGTCCGGCGCCCAGCCTGCGTCGGGTGCCCAGCCCGCGCCCGGTGTGCAGCCTGCGTCGGGTGCCCAGCCCGCCTCCGGTGTGCAGCCTGCGCCCGGCGCGCGGCCGGCATCGGGCGTGCGGCCCGGCTCAGACGCGCGGTCCACCCCTGGCGCCCAGCCCGTATCCGGTGCGCGGCCAGGGCCCCGCCCGCGGGCCCCCCACCCCGCGCCGCCCGCCCGCACCGCGCAGTCCACAGCCACGGCGCGGCCGACACCTCCCGCGCAGTCCACGTCCCCCGCGCGGCTCACACCCCCCGCCCGGCCCACGCCACCCCCGCACCCCACTGCCTGGGACGACGCGCACCCGCGACCCCTCGCCCCCGGCTCCGCGCCCCTGCCCGAATACGGCACCGGTTCGCTCGCCGACCTGCTGCCCACGCTCGCCGCCGGTATGGCCGTCCCCGGCATGACCGCCGCGATCCCCGAACTGACCCCCGCCGACCGGAACTGCGTGTTCCTGATCGACGGGCTGGGCTGGGAGCAGCTGAAGGCGCACCCCGGGGAAGCCCCCTTCATGACGTCCCTGCTGGCCGCCTCGCGCGGCGGCACCGGCCGTCCGATCACCGCCGGATACCCGGCGACGACCGCCACCTCCCTGGCCTCCGTCGGCACCGGTCTGCCGCCGGGGGCGCACGGCCTGCCGGGTTACACCGTGCGCAACCCGGACACCGGCGAGCTGATGAACCAGCTGCGCTGGCAGCCCTGGACCCCGCCCCGCCCCTGGCAGCCGTACCCCACCGTCTTCGAGCTGGCCCACCGGGCGGGCGTGCACGCGGCCCAGGTCTCCTCACCGACCTTCGCGAACACCCCGCTGACCAAGGTCGCGCTCAGCGGCGGCACCTTCCTCGGGCGGCTCTCCGGGGAGGAGCGCATGGACACCGCGGCCGAGCAGCTCGCCGCCGCCGACCGTGCCCTGGTCTACACGTACTACGCCGAGGTCGACGGCGCGGGCCACCGCTTCGGTGTCGACTCCGACACCTGGCGCGGCCAGCTCATGTACGTCGACCGCCTGGTCCAGCGCCTGGCCGAACAGCTCCCCCCGCGCAGCGCGCTCTACGTCACCGCCGACCACGGCATGATCGACGTCCCCTTCGACGAGGACCACCGCATCGACTTCGACGAGGACTGGGAGCTGAAGGCCGGCGTCGCCCTGCTCGGCGGTGAGGGCCGCGCCCGGCACGTCTACGCCGTACCGGGCGCCGCCAACGACGTGCTGACCTGCTGGCGCGAGGTGCTCGGCGAGCAGTTCTGGGTGGCCTCGCGCGACGAGGCGATCGAGGCGGGCTGGTTCGGACCGGCGGTCGACGAGCGCGTGTACCACCGGATCGGCGACGTGGTCGCCGCCGCGCGGGACGACGTCCTGCTGATCGCCTCCGAGCGGGAGCCCAGGGAGTCGGCGATGGTCGGCAACCACGGTTCGATGACCCCTGCCGAGCAGCTGGTCCCCCTGCTCGAAGTACGCTCCTGAGTCTCCGCCCGCACACCCCGCCCCGACCTCTTGCCGAAAGGTGCCCGACCTGCCATGCCCGAGCTGGTGTTCTTCTCCGGAACGATGGACTGCGGGAAGTCGACACTGGCTCTCCAGATCGAGCACAACCGTTCGGCACGCGGCCTGACCGGCATGATCTTCACCCGCAACGACCGGGCCGGCGAGGGCAAGCTGTCCTCCCGCCTGGGCCTGGTCACGGACGCGGTGGAGGTCGGCGACGGCGCGGACCTGTACGCGTACCTCGTCGACCACCTCTCGCAGGGCCGGCGCGCGGACTATGTGATCGCCGACGAGGCACAGTTCCTGGCACCGGAGCAGATCGACCAGCTCGCGCGCGTGGTGGACGACCTGGAACTCGACGTGTACGCCTTCGGCATCACGACGGACTTCCGCTCCAAGCTGTTCCCCGGCTCCCAGCGGCTGGTCGAGCTGGCCGACCGGGTCGAGGTGCTCCAGGTCGAGGCCCTGTGCTGGTGCGGCGCCCGCGCCACGCACAACGCCCGCACGGTCGGCGGGGTCATGGTCGTCGAGGGCGCCCAGGTGGTCGTCGGCGACGTCACCGGCTCCGCGGACGAGGTCGGTTACGAGGTCCTGTGCCGCCGTCACCACCGCCGCCGCATGACGGCCGCGACGGCCCACGCGGCAGCACTGTCGCCCGACGTGCTGCCCGTCTCCTCCGCCTGACGCGCCAGCGTCGCCCCGCGCACAGGTGGCGCACGGAAGGCCTCGGTCAAACAAATGATCGACAACGCGGCCGATCCCGCTATGATCTTCCACGGCAAGGCTGTAGCGCAGAGGTCGTCGCGCCCTAGCATCAAGCTGGAGGACGTCGGTTCGAATCCGACCGGCCTTGCCGCCCTTGTCGTGGAGGAACGTCGATAGGCGTCGGTCCGTCCTGGGCGGGCGGAGGGCGATGCCGCCCTCGGCGGGCCGGGCACCGGCGATGGACCGGTGGAGTGGTGATGACGCAGCCGACACCCATGCGCTGCCCGGCGATCGAGCACCCGGACATCCCGATCAGTGACCCTGTCGGCCTGGACCCGCTGCTGGCCCGGCTGAGGTCGGACCGGGCGGTCGGGACCGACGAGACGTTCCCGCTCGGCACCGTGCGCGCGGACGGCCGTGTCGACCTGTGCAAGCAGGGCCTCGGAGCGGCCGGCGCCGCCCGGCTGATGCCCGTCGCCGCCGCCTCACCGCACGCCCGGCACGTCCTGCTCGGCACCAACGCCATCGGCGACGAAGGGGCGTCGACTCTCGCCCGCGCGCTCGTCGGCGGCCACGGCCTGCACACGCTCTACCTCGGCTGCAACCGCATCGGCCCGGAAGGCGTCGTCGCGCTCGCCGACGCGCTCTCCGCGGACGACACCGTCCGCGCCCTGTGGCTCAAGCGCAACCCGGTGGGCGACGACGGCGTGGTGGCGCTCGCCGCGATGCTCCGCCGCAACACCACGCTGCGCACCCTCGACCTGGTCAACACCGGGGTCACCACCGAGGGCCTGCGCGCCCTGCTCGACGCCCTCACCGGCCGCCCGCGCCCGGTGGAACGCCTCTTCCTCGGCGGGAACGGCCTGACCGCCGACGCCGCCGGCCTGCTGGCGGCACTGATCCGGGAGGCGGGCGTGCGTGAGCTGTACCTGCCCGCCAACCACCTCGGCGACGAAGGCGCCGCCGTCCTCGCGGCAGCCGCCGCCGACTCCGGACGGCCGGTGCGCCTCGGGCTGGGCGGCAACGGTATCGGTCCCGCCGGCGCTTGCGCCCTCGCCGACGCCCTGGGCGCCATCGAGACGCTCGACCTGGGACGGCCGATGTCGGAGCGGAGCCTCGGCGCCCCCGCCAACGCCACCGGCGACGAAGGCGCCCGCGCCCTGGCCGCCGCCCTCGCGGGCAGCCCACTGCGCCGACTGGAGCTGTGCCACACCGGGCTCACCGGGCGGGGCGCGAAGTCCCTGCTGGCGGCCGTGCCGGACGACTCACCACTGGAGTACGTCGGTCTGGGGCCGGGACTGCCCCGGAAGGTGAAGCGGTCCTTCACCCGACGTCTGCGGCCCATGGCCGGGGCCCACCCCGACCTACGCGCGATAGGAAGTGTCTACCGGTGAGCCGCCGCCCCGAACCCCCTTGCTTCTCCCCGGAGGAGGCGGCGAGCCGGCGGCGGATCCGCCGCTACGCGGTGCCCCGGCGGATGATCGAGCGCGCGACCGAACGCCGTACGGCAGGTGACTGGCGGGGCGCGTGCGCGGCGGCCGGCGTGGACGTCGACATCGACCTGCCGGAGGTCGCCGAGCACTGCGGCGGCGACGTCGCCGTGGCGCTGGAGGACGATCTGCTCCACCTGGCCCCGGACCTGGTGCGCTGGCACCTGCCCCGGGTACTGGGCGGATGGACCACCCTCGACACCGACCGGACCGTGGTCCTCGCCCGCTACCGGCCGGTGCGGGCGGGCGAAGGCCCCCGCTCCACGCCGTACCTGCACCTCACCACGCCCGCGATGCTGGAGGGCCCGCAGCGGATCACCCTGCGTTTCCGGACGATCGCGGACGAGGAGACCGCCGGCGTCTTCGGACGCCCGACCGAGGACTGGCGGTACGCCCGGCACCTGTGGGACGCACGCCGCACCGCCGAACTGCGCGAGCGGTGCGGCGGGACCGACCGGCCCCCCTTCTTCCACCCCGACGGCCGCCCACGCCGTACGGACGAACTGCCCACGGCCGATCCCGGCCCCGCCGACGCGGCGACCCGGGCCGAGTGGGTCACCCTGCTGCACCAGAAGGGCGAGGTCGAGGCGGCCTTCGCCGCCGCCGGGATCGAACTCGACCTGACACCCCCGACCGGCCCCGGCTGGTACCGGGCCGATCCGGCGGTGCTCCTCGGCAGGATCGCGTTCGACCACACCCGCCTGGAACGGGAGGTCCGCCGGCTGACGGACGAGGGCGTCGGGGACCGCTTCCTCGCCGCCGGCGACTGGCGCACCTGCGTCCTGCTGGAGCCGACGGCCCCCGGCGGTCGCACCGCTCTCCGGGCGAGGGCCGTCGGCCGCGAGGAGGCCAAGGGCGTACCCTTCCTGGCCGAAGCGCTCTGGCGCCGGCTCCCCGACCTCGACCTGATGCGCGTCGGCGGGGTCGAACCGGAACACCTGCATCCGCTGGTCCGCGAGGCGCTGTTCCCCGACCTCCGGGGCGCCGACGGGCCCGGCGGCCCGCCGGGCCCCGCCGTCCCCGAACCCGTCCGGGTGCGCTGCCGCGGTGAATGGCACGAGGTGGGCTTTCGCGCGGGCGGTCTGCTCCGCATGCCGCACAGCGACGAGGAGCAGCGGCGCGAGCGGGCCCTGCGCGCGTTCGGCGGCGCCGTCGCCGGGTGCTTCGCCGTCGAGCAGACCTGGGCGTCCGGCAGCGGCCGGCTGCCCAGGGCACTGCGAGCCCAGCGCCAGGACCTGTTCCTGCGAGCCCAGCACGGCGACACCCACGGCGTGCTCCACCTCCTGGACGCCGGCGTGGATCCCCGGGTCCGCGACGCCTCCGGACGCTCACTGCTCCACGTACTGCATCTCCTCGACCACGAACCGCTCCTGCCCCGGCTGCTCGCGGCGGGGCTCGACCTGGAGGCCCGGGACCAGCGGGACCGTACTCCGCTGTTCGTGGCGGTCAACGACGGCGGTTCCAGGGCCCTGGTGGAAGCCCTCCTCGCCGCCGGCGCCCGGACCGACGCGGTCGACCAGTCGGAGCTTTCGCTTGCCCACCTCGTCCGCCGGTACAAGCGGTCCGACCTGATCTTCCTGCGGCGGCGGGTGCGGGAGGAACATCCGGGCGCGGGCGGCGACTGGTGGGAGGACTGGATGGACCAGTACGAGAGATACCGCGAGGACCAGTACGACGGCGAGGACGTGCCCTTTTGAACACCGACCCCGGCCTGCTGGCCGCCGCCGACGACCTCGTCGGCAGGCTGCGCACGCACCGCACCGAACCCGCCGCCAACCCCCAACTGGAGGCGCTCGCCCTGGCCGTGACGGCCAACCAGCCCGTCCTCCTGTGGGGCGAACCCGGCATCGGCAAGTCCGCGGGCCTGGAGCAGCTCGCCGCCGGACTCGGCCTCCCGCTGGAGACGGTCATCGCCAGCGTGCACGAGCCGTCGGACTTCGCGGGACTGCCGATCGTCGGGGACGACCCGGCCACCACCGGCGTGCCGATGGCCCCGCCCGACTGGGCGGTCCGGCTCACCCGCGCCGGCCAGGGCCTGCTCTTCTTCGACGAACTGTCCTCCGCGCCCCCGGCCGTGCAGGCGGCGCTGCTGCGGGTCGTCCTCGAACGCCGGGTCGGCAGCCTCGTCCTGCCCGACGCGGTGCGCATCGTCGCCGCCGCCAACCCGCCGTCGAGCGCCGCCGACGGCTGGCACCTCAGCCCGCCGCTCGCCAACCGCTTCGTCCACCTCGACTGGACCCACGACCCGGCCACGGTCGCGCGCGGCATGGCCGGCACCTGGCCGGAGGTGGCCGTTCCCGCGGTCGATCCGGCCAAGGTGCCCGGTGCCGTCGCGCGGGCCCGCGGCGCCGTCTCCGGTTTCCTCACGGCCCGCCCGGGACTGGTCCACCACATCCCCGCCGACGCCGAGAGCCGGGGCCGCTCATGGCCGTCCCCGCGCACCTGGGAGATGGCGCTGCGGCTGCTCGCCACGGGATATGCGACCGGCGCCGGCCGCGAGGCCACGGCCGCCGCGCTCACCGGTGCCGTCGGGGACGGCGCGGGCATCGAACTGCTGTCGTACCTGGAACACCTCGATCTGCCCGACCCCGAGCGGGTCCTCGCCGACCCCGACGCGTTCGCCCTGCCCGAGCGCGGCGACCGCCAACTCGCCTTCCTCATCGCGGTCGTCGCCGCCATCCAGAGCGACCTCACCCGGCCCCGCTGGGAGGCCGGCTGGACGGTCCTGGCCAAGGCCGTGGACGCGGGCGTACCGGACGTGGCCGCCCGGGCCGCCACCGACCTCGCGTCGATGCGCCGGCTCGACTGGCCCGTACCCCCCGGCATCGACGGCTTCCTGGACCTGCTGCAGATGTCCGGGGCCCTGCCCGGCGGCCGCTGAGGCACACGGGCATGACGAAACCCGGCAGCGGCCTGGACACGACCAAACTGCTCGCGGCCCGCTACCGCGCGGCGAACGACCGCCCGTATCTGGCGTCGGCCCTGTACGCCCTCACCGTCGTGCCGAGCCACGAGGTGCCGACCATGGGCGTGGACCGCCACTGGCGCTGCTACGTGTCGCCCGCCTTCGTCGACGCGACCCCCGTGGAGGAACTCGCGGGCGTCTGGATCCACGAGGCGGCGCACCTGCTGCGCGACCACCACGGCCGCGCCGGCCGGCTTCCCGCCGCCGACCAGCGCGACCGGTACCGCGTCAACGTCGCCCAGGACTGCGAGATCAACGACGACCTCCTCACCGACGGCCTGCGCCTGCCCGCCGGACGCGTCGAGCCCCGCCTCTACGGCCTGCCCGAAGGCCAGTTGTTCGAGACGTACCTGCCCCAACTGCCCCCGCACGTACAAGAACACGACTGCGGCTCGGGCGCCCACGGCCGTCCCGCGCCCTGGGACCTCCCCGGAACCGCCGGCCCCGCCGCCCTCGGTGACGTCGAGGCCCAGGCACTGCGCCGGCACACCGCCGAGGCGATGCGCGCCCACCACCGTTCCCGAGGCACCCTGCCCGCGGGCTGGCAGCGCTGGGCCGAGGAACTCCTGGAACCCACGGTGGACTGGCGGCAGGCGCTGTCCGGCGCGGTCCGGGAAGCCGCCGCGTGGGCCGCCGGAGCCGTCGACTACACCTACCGCCGCCCGTCGCGCCGTACCCCGGCGCTGCGCGGCGTCGTCCTGCCCAGCCTGCGCCGCCCGCTGCCCCGGGTGGCCGTCGTCGTCGACACCTCGGGCTCGATGGGCGACGCGGAACTCGCGGCCGCCCTGGGGGAGGTCACGGGCGTCCTGCGCGAGGTCGGCGTGCGCGGCAACCGCGTCACCGTCCTCGCCTGCGACGCCGACGTGCACGCCGTGTCCCGGGTGACGGCCACCGAGCAGGTCACCCTCGGCGGCGGAGGCGGCACGGACATGCGCGTCGGCATCGAAGCGGCCCTCGCGGCCCGAGACCGCCCCACGATCGTCATCGTCCTCACCGACGGCTTCACCCCCTGGCCGGACGAGGTCCCGTCCTGCCGCCTCATCGCGGCCCTGATCGGCCCCGACGCGCCACAGCCCCCGCACTGGGTGGAGACGGTACGGGTCACCGCCTGACGGCCGTCGCGGACGACGCGGGTGGTCAGGGCAGGATCGTGACGGCGCTCGACCATTTCAGGCCAAGCCGTTCCTGCGACGCCATGTGCAGGAACTGGAAGCCCTCCAGCTCACGTGCCCGGCGCAGCGGCCCCACGTCCAGAGGGCGCAGCCCCGCGGAGGAGACGAGCTCGGAGACGGTCGTCCTGGCGCCCTCGTCGTCCCCCGCGATGAAGACATCCAGCGGCCGGCCTCCCACCTCGCCGGTGGCGAGCGGTCCGGCGAAGGTGGTGTTGAAGGCCTTCACCACGTGGGCCCCGGGCACGGCGGCGGCGATCTGCTCGGCAGCCGAGGTGCCGGGCTCACGACGAGCGAGTCGAAGGTGGAGAAGTCCACGGGGTTGGAGATGTCGACGACGACCTTCCCCGCCAGCGCGCCGGACCACGCGGCGGCCACGTCACGCCCGGCCGGATAGGGCACGGCAAGCACCACGATGTCGGCGTCGGCCACCGCGCCCTCGTCCACCGATGCGACGTCCGCCCCGGAGACATCCTGGCTCAGCGCCGTGGCCAGGTCGTCCGCCTTGGCCCGCGTACGGTCGTACAGGCGGAGGGAGTGTCCGCCCGCCAGCGTCCGGGTACCGATGCCACGAGCCATGTTCCCGGCACCGGCGATGGTGACGATCATGCGTTGCTCCGTACGTCGTGGGCGGCCCGGCGAGGACCGTGCGCGGTTCACGCCGCTCGCGTGCCTCTTCACCGTGACACCGCCGGGCGGCCTCTGCCACCGCTGTCGGGAGGGAGGGGAGGACGACTCCCGCAACGGCCCGGAACGGACCCGGTCCGCGATCCCTGATCGTTCCCGAGCCCGCTGGGTAGGTTGACCGGCATGACTGAGCTCGGTCCCGTCGCCTGGCCACCGGCCCCGATCAGGACCGAGAGGCTGGTGCTCCGTGAGCCCGGGGCCCGGGACCGTGCGGCGGTCATCGAGCTGCTGGCCTCGCCGGAGGTGGGCACCTACCTCGGTGGCCCTCGACCGCGTGATGAGCTCGAGCGCGAGACACCCGGGACGCCCAGCCGGCGCCCCGGCCGTTTCGTCGTCGATCTCGGCGGAGCGATGATCGGCCGGATCACGCTCTGCAGGAACACGGGACACCTTCGTCAGGCTGCCGGGAAGGCCGAGCTCGGCTACCTGTTCCTGCCACGGGCGTGGGGACACGGGTACGCCGCCGGGGCGTGTGCGGCCGCGCTCGACTGGTTCGCCGGCGCGCTTCCCGGCGAATTTGGAGAATCGGCTCCGGTTCAGTCGCCGAGAGTGAACGCGAGTCCACCCGACCGTAGTTCGTCCTCGGTTTGAGCGAGCCCGCCGCGGCGGGAGACCTCGACCGTGTAGAACTTCGAACCCGGCGTGATGTCGTTGACCGTGGAGGGGAACTCGCAGCCCAGCTCCGTTTTCTGGCCGAGGCCCAGACTGTCCTTGGTGACGAGGGTCCCGGCAGCGTCGGTGACGCTGACCTGGGCGCCGAAGTCGATGCCGGAGTGACCGTCCGTTCCGGTACAACGGGGACGACGCTGCCTCCAGGTAGGGAACCGTCCGCTGACGGGAACTGGCCAAGGCACTTTGAGTGTACGAGCGTCAGACCCGTTCCGACGAGGTCAACTCGACGAGGCCTGCCCATGCCTCACGCGAGACGGTGAGTACGGGGCCGGCCTCAGCCTTCGAGTCCCGGACGTGCACGACTGCCGTGGTGGCTGCTACCTCTACACAATCGCCGCCCTCGGTTCCGCTGTAGCTGCTCTTGAACCAGGCCAGGCCGGAGGCGACGGTCGAGGACTCAGCGTTGGTCATAGTGATCCCAGCACCCCTTCGATGAGCTCCAGTGACTCTCGCGGACTGAGAGCCTGTGATCGGATAATCCCATAGCGGGCGGCGGCCAGAACCCCTTGCTCCGGGTCAGTCTGTAGAGAGCCGATTCCTTGTGCCTCGGCGTACACGAACTTCTTGCCGTCCTTCCGAGTCACAACGGTGAACGGTCCGTTCACGCCGGCGTTGTCCTCGCGGTCGACCGGCATGACCTGGATCTCGACGTTGCACCTCTGCCCGATCAGCAGCAGATGCTCCAACTGCCCGCGCAGCACGGACTTGCCCCCGTAAGGGCGTCGCAGGATCGCTTCGTCGAGTACGAAGCTCAGGAGCGGGGCGGGCCGACGATCGAAGATGTCCCGCCGGGCCAGCCGTGCTGCCACCCGCTGCTCGATGGTTTCCTCATCCAGGGGAGGCCGTCTCATGGCGAGCAGCGCCCTCATGTACTCCTCAGTTTGAAGCAACCCCTTGACCACCAAGGTGTCGTAGGCGACCAGCTCAACGGCCTCCTTCTCCAAGGCCGCCATCCCCTGAAAGAACACCGGATACTGAGCCCGCTCCACCTGCTCCTTCCACAGGCACAGCAGTCCACCCGCTCCCAGCACCTCATCCGCCCGCTCGATCGCCCGGGGCGTCGGAATCCTTCGTCCCTGCTCGAACGACGCGATGGTGGACGCCGAGTACCCGAGCCGCCGCCCGAACTCCTCGCGCTCCAGCCCCTCCCGCACCCGCAGCGTCTTCATGGTCTGCCCGAACGCGACCACGACGCCCCGCCCCGAATCGCCCTCCGGCCGCTGCCCGGCCCCGTCGTCGTTCTCCCACCCGTCCCCGAGACTCACGACCGCCGCTCCCACGCCGCCGCCGTCGCTGTTCTCACGCTCCCCGGGAACCGCCTCGGCCCCGGCCTCCGCACCCGTGCGCTCCGCCATGTCCACCACCGCCTCTTTCGCTCAACGCCCCCGCAAGGAACGCCGTCACGGCGCGCAGCTCCGACACGCGCGTACAACACGGGTACAGCCGCCCTCTGTCGCTGCGTCACCACTGGTCACGCTATGCGACCGACGGGACCGTGAAGGGCGTGACGACGAAACCCATCAACCCCACCGGCATCACCCAACCCACCACTCCCCGGACCCCCTTGAAGGCACCCTCGCCACCGGCCCCCGCCTTCGAGATGCGCTTCACCTCCACACCGCGCGGAGCCCGTCTCGCCCGCCGCCTCGTGGCCGTCCGCCTGGACGCGTGGGGCATCCCGTACGGCACCGACCCGCACGACGCGATCGTGCTGATCGTCGCTGAGCTCACCGCGAACGCCGTGAGCCACGGCCACGTCCCCGGCCGGGACTTTCACCTCCGCCTCCACGCGACCCCCGACGGCCGCGCCGTGCGCGTCGAGGTCACCGACACCCGCACCGAACGCCACCCCCGCCGCCCCACCGCCCCGGAGGAGACCGACGGCACCGACGAGACCGGCCGCGGACTGCTCCTCGTGACGCAGCTCGCGACCCGCTGGGACTGGCACCCGCGCCCGGACGGCCCGGGCAAGACCGTCTGGGCGGAGTGCACTCTTCCGACTCTCCGCGGAGGCGCGTGCCCACCGGGCCGCGACCCGACCGCGAGGGAACAGGTTGCTCTGGACGCCGAACTGGACCGGCGGCTCGGTGAGGCGGGCGCGCGGTGAGCGAATAGCCTCATGTCGGGGAGCCGCTGGGACTCTCAGCGCGGCGGCTCGGGCCCCTTCGGCGCACCAGGGCTTCGGCGTCCAGGTGTCCATGATCAAGGGGAAGTTTCAAACCAGGCATTGCCCTCAAAGGTCGTCGATCCGAACCAGGCGACGCCCTCGAAAATCGCCGCTCCGAACCAGGCAACGCTCTTGAAAACCGTTGACCTGAACCCGGCATCGCTCCGGAAGGTTGTCGACTCGAACCGTGCACTGCCCTGGAAGGTCGCAGATCCGAACTCGCCGTCACCTTGGAAGGTCGTCGACTCGAACCGGGCGTCACCAAGGAGGGGATGCCCGGTGACGGGGTCGTGGAGGGCATGGAGGAGGGCGTCGAGAAGGGGCTCGGTGAAGGGAGTGCCGCGGTGGTCGATGTCGGCGCCGGGCGTCAGTCCGGCGAGACACGCCGGCCTCCGCGCAGGCGCGGCGCGGCTCCTGGAAGTCGGCCGCACCCTGCCGAGCAAGGCCGACCGTCTCTACCTCGTGCTCTCCGAACCGCCTGCCGAACCGTGGTCCGCCGGCTCCATCCGTGACGTCTTCACGGTCGAGGTCATCTGGCGCACCACTGACGGCTGGGAGGGCGGCGAAGCCGGTACGGCCCTGGGGACGGGCTGAGGGGGACGGTGCCGCCCGGCCTGAACGGCCGGCAGGGCAGTGCCCGGCCTCAGTCGATGAGGGCGGGGCCCGCCCCGGCCGCCCGGATCGCGGGCCGTCACGCCGCGACGCGCCCGCTCACGCCCCGCTCCGGGCGACTGCGCTCCAGCCCTGTTCCAGGAGGTCGAAGGCCCGGTCGACGACCTCGCGGGGGGTGTCGTGGGGGTAGGCCGCGCGGGGGGCTTCGAGGGCGAAGTGGGCCAGGGCGGTGCAGGCGGGGTCATCCGCGGGGAGGCCGCTCTCCTCGGCGATGACCCGGGCGAGCGCCGTAGCGTGGCGCAGCCACATCTTCTGGGCGTAGTCGCGCAGCGCGGGGGTGCCGGCCACCAGGCCGGCGAAGGCGGTGAAGCGGGCGTCGCTGTCGGCGGAGACCAGCCGGGTGGTCAGGGCGTGTTCACGCAGCGCGGCGGGGATCGACCGGCCCTCGGGGCGCTCGCGGACGGCCGCGAGCAGGTGGGTCTCCTGGTCGGCGTCCTCGTCGAAGACGAGGGCCTCCTTGACCGGGAAGTGCTTGAACAGGGTGGTGGTGGAGACGTCGGCGGCGTCCGCGATCTCGCGGATGCCGACCTCGTCGTACCCGCGCTCCAGGAACAGGCGCAGCGCGGCGTCGGCGATGGCCTGGCGGGTGGCGGCCTTCTTGCGTTCGCGGCGCCCGATGGGTGCGGGGGAGGGATCTGTCGCAGTGTCGGTCGTCGTTCTCGGCATGCCGACATCCTATCTCCTTGGTTGACCCACTTCAAAAGTTGAATTGTTGCACTTATTGAGTTGGTGTGTTTTTCTGGGGCGGTGGCTGCGAGGCACTGCCCGGCCCCTCTCTCCCCCTCGGGACCGCACCGAACGAACGGAGCACACCATGAACACCACCCCCACACCCCGCATCGCCGTCATCGGCGCCGGCCCCGGCGGCCTGACCTGCGCCCGCATCCTTCAGCAGCACGGCATCACCGTCACCGTCCACGACCGCGACGCCGGCCCCGACGCCCGCGACCAGGGCGGCACCCTCGACCTGCACGCCGACGACGGCCAGATCGCCCTGCGCGAAGCCGGTCTCCTGGAGGAGTTCTTCCGGCTGGCCCGTCCCGAGGGGCAGGAGATGCGCCAGCTGGACCCGGCCGGCACGGTCCTCTTCCACCACGTTCCCGAGCAGGACGAGCGGTTCAAGCCGGAAATCGACCGCGGCCAACTGCGCGACCTGCTGCTCGGCTCGCTCCGGCCCGGCACCGTGTGCTGGAACCACACCCTGCGTTCCGTCGGTGGCCCCGCCGAAGGCCCCCGGCAGCTGCACTTCACCGACGGCACCACCGTCGAGGCAGACCTCGTCATCGGCGCCGACGGCGCCTGGTCCAAGGTCCGCCACGCCGTCTCCCGGGCCACCCCCCGGTACAGCGGCGTGAGCTTCCTGGAAGCCTGGTTCCACGACGTCACGACCCGGCACCCCGACATCGCCGAGCTCGTCGGCCGGGGCAGCGCCGCCGCGGCCGACGGTGACCGCGGCCTGTTCGCCCAGCGCAACAGCGGCGACCACATCCGCGTCTACCTCATCCAGCGCGTCCCGGCCGACTGGATCACCGCCGGCGGCCTCACCCCCCAGGACACCGACGGCATCCGCGCCCGCCTCCTGGAGCGCTACCGCGACTGGTCACCCCGCCTGCGCCGGCTGATCACCGACAACGACGGCCACTACGTCGACCGCCCGATCCACGCCCTCCCGGTCCCGCACACCTGGGAGCACAACCCCACGGTGACCCTGCTCGGTGACGCCGCCCACCTCATGCCCCCGCTCGGCGTCGGCGTCAACCTCGCCATGCTGGACGCCTGCGAACTCGCCCTCGCCCTCGCCCGCCACGACACCGTCGGCGAAGCCGTCCGCGCCTACGAGAAGACCATGCTTCCCCGTTCCACGGAGATGGCCCGGCTCCTCGACGGCGCCGCCACCGAGCTGCTCTCCACCGAGCTGCCCGACTTCGCCACCGTCGACAACCACTGACGCCCCGGGGCGGGCCGAGGGGCAACCGGCTCCCCGTCACTCCCGCCCGAAGACGCTGTACGTCGTCAAGCGGACCGCGCGTCAGCGCCGGTTCTGCAGCAGCGCGAACCGTGCGCCCTCCGGGTCCGTCACCAGGGCGGCCCTGCCGTGGTCCCCGTCGTGGGCCGGTGCGAGGATCCGGCCGCCCAGGCGGCGGACCCGGGCCGCCGCTTCGTCGGTGTCCCGCACGGTGAAGTACGTCGTCCAGTGCGGGCCCCGGTCCCGGGGGAGGGCGTCGCCCGCGCCGTGGATTCCGGCCACCGGGCGGCCGTTCAGGTGCAGGGTGACGTGGTCGACGTCGGTGGAGACGCCCGGCTCCTCGGCGTGACCGAACACGGTCTCGTAGAACTTGGCGGTACGGGTCGACTCGAAGGTCGTCAGCTCGTTCCAGGCGGGCGTGCCGGGGACGCCGGTGACGGCGGTGCCCGGGCTCGAGGCCGCCTGCCAGATGCCGAAGACGGCACCGCCCGGGTCGGAGCCGATCGCCAGCCGGCCGGCGTCGGCGGCGTCCAGCGGGCCCACCCCGATGGTGCCGCCGCACGACCGCACCACGTCCGCCGTCAGGTCCACGTCGTCCGAGGCGAAGTAGGGCGTCCAGGCGATCGGCAGATCGCGGTCCGGCGACAGCACACCGATGCCGGCCACCTCACGCCCGTCGAGCAGGGCACGCACGTACGGGCCGAGTTGCTGGGGGCCGGGGCGGAACTCCCAGCCGAACAGCGCCCCGTAGAACTCCTCGGTCGCGTCCAGGCCGTGCACCATCAGGCTCACCCAGCAGGGTGTGCCGGGTGTGTGCCGAGCGGGTACCTCGCCGTTCGGGCGGGCGTTCCCCCGTGCGTCGGTCATGTCGTCGCTCTCTTCTCGGCCGCGTGTGCCGGCCGTTGTCCTCTCGTGTCCCGGCGGATCGTTCCCGCGCCGCTGCCGACACAGTATGTGCCCGATCCCGTACGCCTCGTGACCAGTCCTGTCCGGCCGAGCAGAGTAACCGGATGCGGACGACTCGGCCACCCCGTGCGCGAGGATGGGGGCCATGAACGCCATCATCTCCGCACCCGAACTCGCGGGCGCGCTCGCGGGCGCCGGCCCGCCGGTGCTGCTCGACGTCCGCTGGCAGCTCAGCACGGCCAAGGCGACCGGTGAGCCGCCGTTCGACGGACGGGCCGCGTACGAGGCAGGGCATCTTCCCGGCGCCGTCTTCGTCGACCTCGACGAGGAGCTGGCGTCCGCGCCGGGCGGGCACGGGCGCCATCCGCTGCCGGACCTCGCGGTGTTCGGCGCCGCGATGCGGCGGGCGGGCGTGTCCTTCGGGACGCCGGTGGTCGTGTACGACGGGGGCATGGGCTGGGGTGCCGCCCGCGCGTGGTGGCTGCTGCGCTGGACGGGCCACCCGGACGTGCGGGTCCTCGACGGCGGGCTGCCGTCCTGGGAGGGGCCGTTGGAGACGTCGGTGCCGCAGCCGGCCGAGGGCGACTTCGTACCGGAGCCGGGGGCGGCCGGGCTGCTCGACGCCGACGGTGCGGCGGCGCTGGCGCGTTCGGGGGTGCTGCTGGACGCCCGCGCGGGGGAGCGGTACCGGGGTGAGGTGGAGCCGATCGACCGGGTGGGCGGGCACATCCCGGGCGCGGTCTCGGCGCCCACGACGGAGAACGTCGGCGCCGACGGCCGTTTCCTGCCCGCCGGGGAACTGGTCGCCCGCTTCAAGGAACTGGGCGTGTCGCGGAGTTCGCCGGTCGGCGTGTACTGCGGCTCGGGTGTCTCCGGCGCGCACGAGGTGCTGGCGCTGGCGGTCGCGGGTGTCCCGGCGGCCCTGTACGTCGGTTCCTGGTCGGAGTGGTCGTCCGATCCCGGGCGGCCGGTCGCGGTGGGGCCGGATCCGCAGTAGACAGCGTTCCGCAGCGCGTAAGGGGCGCCCACCCATGGTGAGCGCCCCTTACGTGTCGGTCTCTCCCGTCAACCGGCCGTGCCGGCGGACCGTCCGAACGGGCTACTCCTGCTTCTTCCGCCGCGTCCCGAACACGATCTCGTCCCAGCTCGGCACCGCCGCGCGGCGGCCCGGACGGACGCCGTCCGCCTCGGCCTGACGGTCGGTCGAGCCGATGAGCCGGTCCCGGTGGCTGGTGACGGCACGCGGCATGAGGACATCCGCGTACGCGGACCCGGCCGAGGCCGCGGGGGCCGGTGGCTCCTCCGCCTCGGGCTCGGAGTCCGGCTCCTCGGGAGCGGTCTCGGGCGCGCGCTCCGGGACCACCAGGTCGCCCCGGAAGCTCGGCACCGCCTCCAGCAGGCTGGTCAGCGAGTCCCGTTCACCCGATGCCGTGGCCGTCAGGGACTCCTCGTCGGGCTCGGACGCCTGCGCGGGCAGACTCGGCCGCTCGCGGTCGCCGGGACGGTCGAGCGGGCGGTCCCGCGGCAGCCGGGCGATGCGCGGCACGAAGGGGAAGCTGGGCTCGGGCGAGGCGAGGTCGTCGGACTCGCCGATCAGCGAGCGCGCCTCGTCGTCGACGGCCTGGACGAGCCGCCGCGGCGGGTCGTACGTCCAGCTCGCCGAGTGCGGCTCGCCCGCGACCAGGTAGACCAGCAGTACTTCCCAGGTGCCGTCGTCGCGGCGCCAGGAGTCCCACTGGACGGTGTCCTTGTCGGCGCCGCGCAGCAGCAGTCGCTCCTGTACCGCCTCGCCGAGCGGGGGACCGGAGTTCTCACCGGGCCTGCGGACCGGGGTCTTGCGGGCGCGCTCGGCCATGAACGCGCGCTCGGCGAGGACGGGGCCCTCGAAGCGGCGTACGCGGTCCACGGGGATGCCGGCCATCTGCGCGACCTCTTCCGCGGTCGCGCCGGCTCTTATACGCGCCTGGATGTCGCGGGGGCGGAGATGGCTCTCCACCTCGATCTCGATCTGGCCGAGGCGGGGACGGTCGCCGCGCACGGCGGCACGGAGCCGTTCGTCGATCGGAAGCGTGTACTCCGTGCTGTCCGCAGCCTTCAGCACCAGCCGTGTGCCGTCATTCGAGACGGCCACGACACGCAGTTCCGGCATGGGGACCTCCCGGGTGGTGCCTGCCGACGTCACGTGCGTCGCTGCTTCCGCTAGTCGAGTGTGGCCTGCCCGGGTGCAGCCTGCCACAACCTTGCCGAGTTGCCCGGCGTGTCGGGCGCGGGCCCTGGATCGCCGTTATGGCACGGTTACTTATTCGCAACGCTAAGTGACCAACTGCCTCACCCTGTGCAACTAGTCCCCTCCCGGCGGTCCTCAAGGTCCCGAGCACCCTGACGGGAGACCGGACCCAGGGCTCGCAACAGTACTCCATTTGGGCCACCTGCGTGGATTGGCACGCCGCGCAACGAATCCTCTACGACCCCAGGACCCTCCGCAAGTAGTCGTTCCGGAACCGGCGTTCCGGGTCGAGCCGGTCCCGGAGCGCCGTGAACTCCTCGAAGCGCGGATACACCCGCGAGAGGTATTCGGCGTCGCGCGTGTTGATCTTCCCCCAGTGGGGTCGCCCCTCGTGCGCGGTGAAGATGCGCTCGGCCGCGGTGAAATACCCCTGATAGGGGGTGCCCTTGAACATGTGGACGGCGATGTAGGCGCTGTCCCGGCCGGACGCGGTGGACAGCGTGATGTCGTCGGCCGGCGCGGTGCGCACCTCCACGGGGAAGCTGACCCGCAGCGGCGAGCGGTCGACCATCGCCTTCAGCTCCCGCAGCGTCTCCACCAGGGCCTCGCGCGGGACGGCGTACTCCATCTCCACGAAGCGCACCCGGCGCGGCGAGGTGAACACCTTGTACGGGATGTCGGTGTACGTCCGCGCGGACAGCGCCTTGCTGGAGATCCGTGCGATGGCCGGAATGCTCGCGGGGACCGCGCGGCCGACCCAGTTGGCCGCCTGGAAGACCCCGTTGGAGAGGAACTCGTCCTCGAACCAGCCCTTGGGCTGCGGTACCGGCCGCTCCGGGCCCGCGCTGCGGTTGTTGCGCTTGGTGTTGGTGCTGCCGGTGTGCGGGAACCAGTAGAACTCGAAGTGCTCGTTCTCGGCGTGAAGTTGGTCGAACTCGGCGCAGACCCGGTCGAAGGGCATCGGCTCCTCGCGGGCCGTGAGCAGGAAGACCGGCTCCACGGCGAAGGTGATCGCGGTGACGATGCCGAGGGCACCGAGCCCGATCCGGGCGGCCGCGAAGACGTCCGGGTTCTCCTCCGCGGAGCAGCTGAGCACCGAACCGTCGGCGGTGACCAGCTCCAGGCCCCGGACCTGGGCGGCGATGGAGGCCGAGTCGCGGCCCGTGCCGTGGGTGCCGGTGCTGATGGCCCCGGAGACCGTCTGTTCCATGATGTCGCCCATGTTGGTCAGCGACAGACCCTCCCGCGCGAGGGCCACGTTCAGTCTCCTGAGCGGGGTGCCGGCCTCCACCGTGACCGTGCCGGCCGCGCGGTCGATGTGCCGTATGCCCGTCAGCAGCCGGGGGCGGATCAGCAGGCCGTCGGTGGCGGCTATGGAGGTGAAGGAGTGCCCGGTGCCGACCGCCTTCACCGGCATGTCGTCCTCGGCGGCCCGGCGCACGGCCGCGGCCAGCTCCTCGACGGAGGCGGGCGCGGTCTCCCGCGCGGGACGCGCCGACACGTTGCCGCCCCAGTTACGCCATGTGCCGTTCCTCGCGCTCGCTGTGCTGCCCAACGGAGCCTCCCCGACCCGGAACCGGCCGCTTGAGCCGGCGGTACCCGAGGAAACCGACCGCGACCGCGACGGCCCCGGCCACCGCCGGAACCCCGTACCCGGCACGCGCCCCGGCCGCGTCGATCACCCAGCCGGCCACGGAGGAGCCGGTGGCGATCCCGACCGCCAGCCCGGTGCTCACCCAGGTCATGCCCTCGGTGAGCTGCGTGCGTGGTACGTGCTCTTCGATGAGGGACATCGTCGTGATCATCGTCGGAGCGATGGACAGACCCGCAACGAACAGCGCCACGGCCAGAAACGGCAGGTTCCCGACCAGTAGGAGTGGGATCATACTCACGGCCATGGCGCACACGCCCAGCAGCCAACGGCGTTCCGGCGCCCCCGCGAAGTGCAGCAGCCCGAACACGACGCCGGCCACGCAGGAGCCCAGCGCGTACACGGCGAGCACCGCACTCGCGGCGGCCTTGTGCCCCTGCTCCTCGGCGAAGGCCACGGTGACCACGTCCACGGCACCGAAGATCGCACCCGTCGCCACGAACGTGGCGACCAGGACCTGGAGGCCCGCGGCGCGCAGCGCCGTGCCGCCGCCCTGGTGTTCGCGCGGGTGCGGCTCGGGCTCGGTGGCGCGTTGCGCGGTCAGCCAGAAGACACCGGCAGCCAGGAAGCAGGCCGCGAGCAGCGGTCCGGCCTCAGGGAACCAGGCCGTGGACAGCCCGATGGAGATGATCGGCCCGAAGATGAAGCACATCTCGTCCACCACGGACTCGAACGAGTACGCGATGTGCAGCTTCGGGGTGCCCCGGTACAGGGCGGCCCAACGGGCCCGGATCATCGAGCCGACGCTCGGCACGCAGCCGATGCCGGCGCACGCGACGAACAGCACCCAGTCCGGCCAGCCGTAGTGCGCGGCGAACAGCAGCACCGCCGCCGCGGTGAGCGAGACCAGCGTCGCGGGGCGCAGCACCCGCCGTTGCCCGTACTGGTCCACCAGGCGCGAGACCTGGGGGCCCGCCACGGCGGCGGCCAGCGCGATGGTCGCCGACAGCGCGCCGGCCAGCCCGTACCGCCCGGTGAGCTGGGAGATCATCGTCACCACGCCGATGCCCATCATGGACAGCGGCATCCGGCCGAGGAACCCCGCGGCGGAGAATGCCCTGCTGCCGGGGGCGGCGAACAGGGCGCGATAGGGGCTGGGCACGGGGTCTCCGAAGGTTTCCGAGGTGCGACCGCGTCTCAGTAAGGTGCGACCGCAGTCGATACAGCTTACTGGCGCGTTCACCCGTATGCATGAGCGATGACGGCGGCCGGAGCGGCGGCGACCGCGGCCCGCCGGCGACGCGCGGCCGGTGACGCCCCCGCCGTGTCCCGGCCGTCGGTCACGGGTGGCAGGATCGGGACATGCCTGACGTGCTCGATGCCAGCCCTTACGACGCCCTGCTCCTGCTCTCTTTCGGTGGTCCCGAAGGCCCGGACGACGTGGTCCCGTTCCTGGAGAACGTGACGCGCGGGCGCGGCATCCCCAAGGAACGCCTCAAGGAGGTCGGGCAGCACTACTTCCTCTTCGACGGGGTCAGCCCCATCAACGACCAGAACCGCGCCCTGCTGGACGTACTGCGCAAGGACTTCGCCGACCACGGCCTGGACCTGCCGGTCCACTGGGGCAACCGCAACTGGGCGCCCTACCTCACCGACACCCTGCGCGAGATGGTCCAGGGCGGCCGCCGCCGCATCCTCGTCCTGGCCACCAGCGCCTACGCCTCGTACTCGGGCTGCCGCCAGTACCGCGAGAACCTCGCCGACGCCCTCGCGACCCTGGAGCAGGAGGGGCTGGAGCTGCCGAAGATCGACAAGCTGCGGCACTACTTCAACCACCCCGGCTTCGTCGAGCCCATGATCGACGGCGTCGTGCGGTCCCTCGCCGACCTACCCGAGGACGTCCGGGACGGCGCGCACATCGCCTTCTGCACCCACTCGATCCCCACCTCCGCCGCCGACACCTCCGGCCCGGCCGAGGAGCACGGCGACGGCGGCGCGTACGTCCGGCAGCACCTGGACGTGGCCCGGCTGATCGCCGACGCCGTCCGCGAACGCACCGGCGTCGACCACCCCTGGCAGCTCGTCTACCAGTCCCGCTCCGGCGCCCCGCACATCCCCTGGCTGGAGCCCGACATCTGCGACCACCTCGAGGAGCGGCACGCGGCCGGGGTCCCGGCCGTGGTCATGGCGCCCATCGGCTTCGTCTCCGACCACATGGAGGTCATCTACGACCTCGACACCGAGGCCACCGCCAAGGCGGGGGAGCTGGGCCTGCCGGTGCGCCGCTCGGCGACCGTCGGCGCCGACCCGCGGTTCGCCGCCGCGATCCGTGAGCTGATCGTGGAACGCGCCGTCGCCGAACGCGGGCAGGACGTCGCGCCGTGCGCCCTGGGCGCGCTCGGCGCGAGCCACGACCTCTGCCCGGTGGGCTGCTGCCCGGCCCGCGCCCCGCGCCCCGCCGCCGCGGGTGCCGACAGCCCCTACGCATGAGGAGCGCCGTGACCGACCCCCTGCACGCGGAACTGCTGGAGCTCGCCCGGGAGGCGGCCCGCCGCGCGGGCGAGCTGCTGCGGGACGGCCGCCCGGCCGACCTCGCGGTCGCCGCGACCAAGTCCAGCCCGATCGACGTCGTCACCGAGATGGACATCGCGGCCGAGAAGCTGATCACCACGCTGATCGCCGAGCGCCGCCCGGAGGACGGCTTCCTCGGCGAGGAGGGCGCCTCCACCGAGGGCAGCAGCGGCATCCGCTGGGTGATCGACCCGCTCGACGGCACGGTCAACTATCTGTACGGCCTGCCCACCTGGGCCGTCTCCATCGCCGCCGAGCAGGACGGCGAGACCGTGGCCGGGGCGGTCGCGGCCCCCATGCGCGATGAGGCGTACCACGCGGTACGCGGGGGCGGCGCCTGGGTCACCGGTGCCCGGTCGGGCGAGCGGCGGCTGACCTGCCGTCCCTCGCCGCCCCTGGAACAGGCCCTGGTGTCGACCGGCTTCAACTACGTCGCCGAGGTCCGCACCCACCAGGCAGACGTGGCGCAGCGGCTGATCCCCCTGCTGCGGGACATCCGGCGCGGGGGCTCGGCCGCGATCGACCTGTGCGACCTCGCCGCGGGGCGCCTCGACGGCTACTACGAGCGCGGGCTGCACCCCTGGGACCTGGCGGCCGGCGACCTGATCGCCCGCGAGGCGGGCGCGCGGACCGGCGGCCGCCCCGGAGACCGCCCGTCCTGGGACCTCACGGTCGCGGCGACCCCGGGCGTCTTCGAGCCCCTCCAGCGACTTCTGGAGGACTACGGCGCCTGGCACGACTAGGGGTGTCGTTTGGATCAGGCCGGCTTCGGGCGACGGCGACTCACAGCCGAGCCGGGCGGGGTCCGGTGCGTGCGGCCGCGAGGCGGAGGAGGGAGTCGACGCGGGGCGTCGAGGACCGACGACAACGCCGCGGAGGTGCGTGCCGGACCCCGCGACCCCGGCAAGATCCAAACGACATCTCCCAGGGGCCCCACCGACCACCGGGCCCGCGTGAACGAACAGAACGAACGGGCCCCGGCGCTGGATTCGCCGGGACCCGTTCTGGTGCGAGCCGGTCAGACGCTGTACGCGCCGACCTCCACGCCGTGCTCGGCGGCGAGGCGGCGCAGGTCGTCGAGTTCGCCCTGTTCCACGTCGACGAGGAAGTCGTCGCCGTCGTCGCGGGCCCGCGACAGGTCGGACTCGGTCGCCTTTATACGCTGCAGAAGTCCTGCGGTGAATGCGTCCATGCTGCGCCCCCTCGTCCTGGGTCGGTGGGTCGGTGGCACGGGGGTGTGCCGTTCGGAAGGGACGATCACGTCCGGAGCGGATGCCCAGCGCCGCTCGGCCGGGCGGCGACGGTGCCGGACATCCACGCCCACTCTGCGGAAGCGGACTGATGCGTACCGCACGGTGGTGCGGTACGTGCAGAGCGTGATCGCGGGATGTAAAAACCGTCCTCCCCAAGCTCTCTTCCGGGGAAACCTAACCGTGCGGGAAATTCTCGTATTCCCACCCCGTTCGCCCGGACGTTCCCCCGTCCCCTCACCCGCCTTACAGCCGACTTATGGCCGAAAAGGGCAGGATGGAGGTCAACACACCCACCCGTACCCCTGCCCGGGTGCGCCCTGAGGCGCTGTCCGGTCAAGGGCGGGACCCGAGGAAGGACAAGCGACGTGCGCGTACTCGTCGTCGAGGACGAGCAACTGCTCGCCGATGCGGTGGCCACCGGACTGCGCCGGGAGGCCATGGCCGTCGACGTCGTGTACGACGGTGCGGCCGCCCTGGAGCGCATCGGCGTCAACGACTACGACGTGGTCGTCCTCGACCGCGACCTCCCGCTCGTGCACGGCGACGACGTCTGCCGCAGGGTCGTCGAGCTCGGCATGCCCACGCGCGTGCTGATGCTCACGGCGTCCGGCGACGTCAGCGACCGTGTCGAGGGCCTGGAGATCGGCGCCGACGACTACCTGCCCAAGCCCTTCGCGTTCAGCGAGCTCATCGCGCGTGTGCGGGCCCTCGGGCGGCGTACGAGCGTGCCGCTGCCGCCCGTCCTGGAGCGCGCCGGGATCAAGCTCGACCCCAACCGCCGCGAGGTCTTCCGCGACGGCAAGGAGGTGCAGCTCGCGCCGAAGGAGTTCGCCGTCCTGGAGGTGCTCATGCGCAGCGAGGGTGCGGTCGTCTCCGCGGAACAGCTGCTGGAGAAGGCCTGGGACGAGAACACGGACCCGTTCACCAACGTGGTGCGGGTGACCGTGATGACCCTGCGCCGCAAGCTGGGGGAGCCGCCGGTCATCGTGACCGTGCCCGGCTCCGGATACCGGATCTGATGACCGATGGCCGCCACACCCGCGCCCCCCACGGCGCCCCCCAAGCCCACCTGGGACCCGAGGAAGGGCGACCCGCCCTTCCCGTGGCTGCGTCCCACCATCCGCATACGCCTCACGCTGCTGTACGGCGGCATGTTCCTGATCGCCGGGATCCTGCTGCTGTCGATCATCTATCTGCTGGCAGCCCAGGCACTCCATGACGGCGGCGGCGGCCAGTCCTTCCAGGTGACCGGCAGCAACATCGACATCACCAGCGAGACCTGTCCGCAGCTGGACAGCGCGACCACCAACGGCCAGCTCAACGACATGCTCAAGCAGTGCAACGCCGTCCAGCGGCAGCACGCGCTGGACGATCTGCTCAGCCGCTCCCTGGGGGCCCTGCTCGGTCTCGCGATCATCGCCTTCGCCTTCGGCTACGCCATGGCCGGCCGGGTCCTGTCGCCGCTGGGCCGGATCACCCGCACCGCCCGCGCGGTGGCCGGCTCGGACCTGTCCCGCCGGATCGAGCTGGACGGCCCGGACGACGAGCTGAAGGAGCTGGCCGACACCTTCGACGACATGCTGGAGCGGCTCCAGCGGGCGTTCACCGCCCAGCAGCGCTTCGTGGGCAACGCCTCGCACGAGCTGCGCACCCCGCTGGCCATCAACCGCACCCTGCTGGAGGTGCACCTCTCCGACCCCGGCGCGCCGGTGGAGCTGCAGCAGCTGGGCAAGACGCTGCTGTCCACCAACGAACGCAGCGAACAGCTCGTGGAGGGCCTGCTGCTGCTCGCCCGCAGCGACAACCAGATCGTCGAGCGCAAACCCGTGGACCTCGCCGAGGTCGCCACCCAGGCCATCGACCAGGTGCACGGCGAGGCGGAGGCGAAGGGCGTGGAGATCCGCGGCGCACGCCGGCCCGCGGTCGTCCAGGGCAACGGTGTGCTGCTGGAGCGGATCGCGCTGAACCTGGTGCAGAACGCCGTGCGGTACAACGTGCCCGAGGAGGGCTGGGTCGAGGTCACCACCGAGGTGGAGCACGGACAGGCGGTCCTGGTGGTGTCGAACACGGGCCCGGTGGTACCGGCGTACGAGATCGACAATCTCTTCGAGCCGTTCCGGCGGCTGCGCACCGAGCGCACGGGCAGCGACAAGGGCGTCGGGCTCGGTCTGTCCATCGTGCGGTCGGTCGCCCGGGCGCACGGCGGACACATTTACGCACAACCGCGCGAGGGGGGTGGGCTCGTGATGCGTGTCACCCTGCGGATCTGAGATGATGCCGCGGACACAACGGGGTGTTCGCTTTGAGCGGAATTTTCGGGGCGCCTCTCCGGTGATCCCGTGTGTGATCGATCACAGGGGCGATTCCCGGGCTGTCCACTCTCCGTGATCATGTATCCCCGCGAAAGTCGGGAAAGTCCCGGTTTTCAGGGGGCCTGATCACGGGAAGTACACGGTGAGGCGCCTTTGAAGTGCGGCATTCGGACCGTGTACGGTCCCCCTCGCCATCCAAGCCGATCACTCGCGAGGAGTTCGGTTGGGTGTCGATTGAGTAACAGACCTTGATGTGAGGCAAAATCTCCGCCTCAGGTCGGGCACAAGTCCGGCCTCTCACGCGTTACGTGCGCTGGAGACACCGCATACACCCAGAGGGGGAGAGTGACATGGCAACCGACTACGACACTCCACGCAAGACCGACGACGACGTCGACTCGGACAGCCTCGAAGAACTGAAGGCCCGGCGGAACGACAAGTCGGCCTCGGCCGTGGACGTCGACGAGTTCGAGGCCGCCGAGGGCCTGGAACTGCCCGGAGCGGACCTCTCGAACGAGGAGCTGGCCGTCCGGGTCCTGCCCAAGCAGCAGGACGAGTTCACCTGCATGAGCTGCTTCCTGGTCCACCACCGCAGCCAGCTGGCCCGCGAGAAGAACGGCCAGCCGATCTGCCGCGACTGCGACTGAGGCGGGGTCGGCCGTGACTGGCTCGACCCCTCCGCGGAAGCGCCGCTTCTTCACGAGGGGAGCGGACCAAGGGGCCCTGGAGGGCCCGCAGCACGACACGCGTGACCAAGAGCGGGGCTCAACCGGTACCGGGGCGGCCTCGCTCGAAGCGGCAGCCGGTCGGGGTGACCTCCCGGCATCCCCGGAGGTCACCGCGCCGGTGGCGCACCGGCGGGCCGCCGTGATCCGTGAGAAGGCGCTGGAAGGCGCCCGCAAGGGCGGTGCCCGCGCCCGCGCGGGGCTGGCGCATCTCGCGGACCGGATCATCGAGATCGCCCCGCGGGTGCCCGTACGCGACCTCGGGACGCTGCGCCGGCAGTTCCCCGGCCTCGGCCCCGAGGAACTCGCGGACAGGCTCGTGGCGGGCGCCGCGAAGGCCACGGCGACGGTCGGGGCCGGAGTGGGCGCGGCGGCCATGATGCCCGTACCGCCCGCGATGCCGACGGAGCTGGCCGCCGAGATCACCGGGGTCGCCGCGATCGAACTGAAGCTGATCGCCGAACTCCACGAGGTCTACGGCGTACGGCCGGCCGGCACCCTCGGCCGGCGCAGCACCGTGTACCTCAACTCCTGGTCGGAGGAGCGCGGGGTCGAGGCGACCAAGCCCTCGACCGTGAGCGCGGCGCTGAACAGCCGCATGAAGCGCGAACTGCGCCAGCGGATCATGAAGCGCACGGTCCGCAACCTGCCGAACCTGATGCCGTTCCTGGTGGGAGCCGCCGTGGGCGCCGCCATGAACCGCAGGGACACCAGAAAGCTCGCCGCGCGCATCCGGGACGACCTGCGCAGAATCCAGGTGCCCTGGGACGCGCTGCCCGCCCTCCCCGCCCTGGACCGCCCCGAGGACGCCCTCCCCGAGGACGCCCTCAAGGAGCTCGGTGGCCACCACGGGAAGGACGACGGGCGTCAGGCCCCGTGAGCCCTCCGGGTGACACCCCGCCCGCGTGTTCCTCGTACCGCCCTACACGGCGCCGGCGGCGTCCTTCGCCGCCCGCAGCGCCTGCGCCAGCCGTTCCGGCTCGCGCGTCGACAGGAAGACGTAGGGAGTCGGGTCCGCCGGGTCGGTGATGTCCACGCGCAGCGCGCCGGGGATGTACGCCCGCAGCAGCATGAAGCAGCGCGGGTCGGCCTTGTGGGTGCGCCAGGCCCGGGCCTCGTCGGCGTCCAGGATCTCCGCCTCGCCCAGCGCCGACACCGGGATCTTCGCCTCGCCCGCGATCAGGTGGCCGCCCACGACCCGGATGCGCACCGAGCCGTACGAACTGGCCACGACCGCCGCCGCGGCGGTGCCGCCGGCCAGGCCGCCGAGCATCGGCAGCGTGCCGAACGGCAGCAGGATCAGCGCCAGGGAGACCCCCACCAGGAAGGAGATCAGCCACCAGGAGCGGGGGGCGGTGAGGCGTTCTTCGTACGGGGAGGCGGAGAGCTGCATGAATCCAAGCTTGGCACGGTGTCGGGCCGGGACTCACGCGCGGGTAAGGTCTGCGCCTGTGAGTGGTATTTCCGCAGCTCTTCAGCCCCCGGCCGACGCCGTGCGACCGGTGCGCCATCCGGACGCCCCCGCACCCGGCGAACTCCTGGGCGCGCACTACGGCCAGTGTTTCGGCTGTGGCGGCGAACAGCCCCACGGGCTGCACCTCGAGGCCCGCGCGGGCGAAGGCGTGTCGATCACCGCCGAGTTCACCGTGCAGCCCGCCCACCAGGGCGCCCCCGGACTCGCGCACGGCGGGGTGCTCGCCACCGCCCTGGACGAGACGCTCGGCTCGCTCAACTGGCTGCTGCGCACCATCGCGGTGACCGGCAGGCTGGAGACCGACTTCGTCCGGCCCGTGCCGGTCGGCACCGTGCTGCGCCTGGAGGCCGAGGTGACGGCGGTGGCCGGACGGAAGATCTACTGCACCGCCACCGGACGCATCGGTGGCCCCGACGGGCCGGTCGCGGTCCGCGCCGACGCCCTGTTCATCGAGGTCAAGGTCGACCACTTCGTCGACCACGGCCGCCAGGAGGAGATCCGGGCCGCCATGGACGACCCCGACCAGGTCCGCCGCGCCCGCGCCTTCGAGGTGAACCCGTGAGCGAGCCCCGTCCCGGCGCGCTCGAGGTACTGATCAGGCGCGTCGACCCCGACGTGCCGCTTCCGGCGTACGAGCACCCGGGGGACGCGGGGGCCGATCTGCGGACCACCGAGGCCCGCGAACTGGCTCCCGGTGAGCGGGCCGTACTGCCGACGGGGGTGTCTGTCGCGCTGCCCGAGGGGTACGCGGCCTTCGTGCACCCGCGATCCGGTCTTGCCGCCCGCTGCGGCGTCGCCCTGGTGAATGCCCCGGGGACGGTTGATGCCGGGTACCGTGGGGAGATCAAGGTGATCGTGGTGAATCTCGACCCGCGCGAGACCGTGCGGTTCGAGCGCTTCGACCGGATTGCCCAACTGGTCGTCCAGCAGGTCGAGAGGGTCCGCTTCGTGTCGGTCGCGGAGCTTCCCCCCTCGGCCCGGGCCGAGGGGGGCTTCGGGTCCACCGGCGGCCACGCCGCGGTGGAAGGTAAGAGCGGCACAAGCGTTCAGGCCGCCACGGGCGGTACAGCGGGTGGGAATCGATACGCTTCGGTCGTATCCGACCGGGAAGGACAGTGACGTGTTCGGACGTCGCAAGAAGAAGGATGCCGCCGACGGTGCGGCCGGCGAGGCCGAGCAGGTCGTCGACGCTGAGGCGGGCGAGGAGGCCGGGCGGCTGAGGCTCGAGCCGGCGCCGCGGCCCGACGGGCCCTGGGACGACACCGAGGTCAGCGAGCCCGGCGAGGGCCGGGTCGATCTGGGCGGCCTGTTCGTGCCCGGTGTCGACGGCATGGAGCTGCGGGTGGAGGTCGCGGGCGACGCGATCGTCGCGGCCACCGTCGTACTGCGGGACAGCGCCATCCAGCTGCAGGGCTTCGCCGCGCCCAAGCGGGAGGGCATCTGGGGCGAGGTACGCGAGGAGATCGCGTCCGGCATCACCCAGCAGGGCGGCATCATCGACGAGGTCGAGGGCCCGCTGGGCTGGGAGCTGCGGGCCCAGGTGCCGGTGCAGCTGCCGGACGGCACCGGAGGCTTCCAGGTCGTGCGGTTCGTCGGTGTGGACGGCCCCCGCTGGTTCCTGCGCGGGGTGATCTCGGGCCAGGGCGCGGTGCAGCCGGGGGCCGCCGGGCTCCTCGAGCAGATCTTCCGGGACACGGTCGTGGTGCGCGGTGAGGGCCCGATGGCTCCGCGCGACCCGATCGTCCTGAAGCTGCCGAACGACGCGCAGATGGTCCCCGAGAACGTGCAGCAGCAGGAGGAGGGCTCCCGCTTCGCCGGCGGCATGGGTCAGCTCCAGCGCGGACCGGAGATCACCGAGGTGCGCTAGTCGGCCGGTCGCAGGGCCGCATTCCCACGCGGGGGTGCGGCCCTTTCCCGTGCGTGGACCCTTGACGCGGTATTGGTCTGGACCTACCGTCTCGGCCCATCCGGGCGTTCAAGAAGACGCTCATCGTTCATGTACGAGAACGGATGGACCCCCCACATGTCCTCTGCATCTCCCCACCACCGCCGCGGAGCCCGCGCCGTACTGTTCGCACTCCTGACCACGGCGCTGGTCGGCACCCTCGTACTCCGCCCCGGCGCCGAGCGAGCCGCCGCCGCCCCCGCCCCCGCCACCTTCGTCCACCCCGGAGTCACCGTCTCCCGGAGCCAGCTGGACTTCACGCGGAGCAGGGTCGACGCCGGCGCCCAGCCCTGGAAGGGCGCCTTCGACCGGATGGCGGCGAGCAAGTACGCCGACCTGAACCGCACCCCCAAGCCCCGCGCGGTGGTCGAGTGCGGCTCGTACTCCAACCCGGACCTCGGCTGCACCGACGAGCGCGAGGACGCGATCGCCGCCTACACCCACGCGCTCGCCTGGTACATCACCCGCGACGAGCGCCACGCGCGCAAGTCCATCGAGCTGATGGACGCCTGGTCCGCCGTGATCCGGGACCACACCAACAGCAACGCGCCCCTGCAGACCGGCTGGGCCGGCTCCTCCTGGCCCAGGGCCGCGGAGATCATCAAGCACACGTACACCGGCGGCTGGGACAACTCCACCCGCTTCGCCACCATGCTCCGGAACGTCTACCTGCCCGAGATCATCAACGGCTCGAACTCCAACGGCAACTGGGAGCTGACGATGATGGAGGCCGCCGTCGGCATCTCCGTCTTCCTGGAGGACCGCGCCTCCTACGACAGGGCCATGGCCACGTTCCGCACCCGCACCGCCGCCTACGTCTACCTCGAATCCGACGGCGCCCTGCCGAGGACCGTGCCGAGCCAGAACCTCGACACCCGCGAGAAGGTCGTCAAGTACTGGCAGAACCAGCCGACGTTCGTCACCGGCCTCACCCAGGAGACCTGCCGCGACCTCACCCACACCGGCTACGGCATCTCCTCCATCTCGCACGTCGCCGAGACCAGCCGCATCCAGGGCCAGGACCTGTACGGCACCGACGTCGGCGAGCGGCTGCGGCACGCCCTCGGCTTCCAGGCCACGTACGAGCAGGGCGCGGCCGTCCCGGCCTGGCTGTGCGGCGGCTCCCTGCACCTGGGCCTCGGCCCGGTCACCGAGGTCGGCCACAACGCCCTGCACCACCGCCTCGGCTTCGCCATGACCAACACCCAGGCGCTGACCGAGCGCACCCGCCCGTCCGGCAGCAACAACCTCTTCGTCGCCTGGGAGACCCTCACCCACGGGGACAACCCGGCCTGAGGCGTTGATCGACCGGGCGTCGGGCGGGGATACTGGCGCCCGGTTCACGGGGGAGGGCGGTCGGATGAGTCGGGTGGGCACCGAGACCATGGTGCGCGTCGAGGACGTGCACAAGTCGTACGGCACCGGAGCCGCCGCCGTCCACGCGCTGCGCGGTGTCTCCTTCGACGTCCCGCGCGGCGAGCTGGTCGCCCTCAAGGGCCGCTCCGGATCCGGCAAGACCACACTCCTGAACATCGTCGGCGGCCTCGACACCCCCGACCGGGGGCGGGTCGCCGTCGACGGACGCGACCTCGCCGGCCTCGACGAGAACGGGCTGCTCGCGCTGCGCCGGGACCACGTCGGCTTCGTCTTCCAGTCCTTCGGCCTCATCCCCATCCTCACCGCCGCCGAGAACGTCGGCGTCCCGCTGCGGCTGCGCCGGGCCGACCCGGGCGAGCGCGAGGAGCGCGTCGAACTGCTGCTGTCCCTGGTCGGCCTCGCCGACCACGCCGCCCAGCGGCCCGGCGAACTGTCCGGCGGCCAGCAGCAGCGGGTCGCCATCGCCCGCGCCCTCGCCAACAGCCCCTCCCTCCTCATCGCCGACGAGCCGACCGGCCAGCTGGACGCGGAGACCGGGCACGCCGTGATGGAGCTGCTGCGCGCGGTCGTCCGCAGCGAGCACGTCACCGCGCTCGTCGCCACCCACGACACCACCCTCCTCGACCTCGCCGACCGGGTCCTGGAGCTGAGCGACGGCGGGATCGTCGAGCACTGACCCCCGCCGGGCCCCGCGTTCGGCCGGGCGGCACGGCGGAAGACAATGGGGCCATGGGACGCGGCAACCTTCGGATCCACCTCGGTGCGGCACCGGGCGTCGGCAAGACGTACGCGATGCTCTCCGAGGCCCACCGCCGTGCCGGACGCGGCACCGACTGCGTGGTGGCCTTCGCCGAACCGCACGGCCGGCCGCGCACCGAGGCCCTGCTGCACGGACTGGAACAGATCCCGCACCGGGACATCGAGTACCGCGGGGCCGTGCTGACGGAGATGGACCTCGACGCCGTCCTCGCCCGCCGCCCCAAGGTGGCCCTCGTCGACGAACTCGCCCACACCAACGTCCCCGGCTCGCGCAACGCCAAGCGCTGGCAGGACGTGGAGGAACTGCTCGCGGCCGGGATCGACGTCCTGACCACGGTCAACATCCAGCACCTGGAGTCGCTGGGCGACGTCGTGGAGTCGATCACCGGCGTACGGGAGCGGGAGACCGTACCGGACGAGGTGGTGCGGCGGGCGGACCAGACCGAGCTGGTCGACATGACGCCCGAGGCGCTGCGCCGCCGCATGGCGCACGGCAACATCCACCAGCCGGACGAGGTCGACGCCGCCCTGTCCAACTACTTCCGCCCCGGCAACCTCACCGCGCTGAGGGAGCTGGCGCTGCTGTGGGTGGCCGACCGGGTCGACGCCCACCTCCAGCGCTACCGCAGCGAGCACGAGGTCTCGGCGATATGGGGCTCCCGCGAGCGGATCGTCGTCGGCCTGACCGGCGGTCCCGAGGGCCGCACCCTGCTCCGGCGGGGCGCGCGGCTGGCGGAGAAGGGCGCCGGCGGTGAGCTGCTCGCCGTCTACATCTCCCGCAGCGACGGGCTCACCGCGGCCTCGCCCGGGGAACTGGTCGAGCAGCGCACCCTGGTGGAGGACCTGGGCGGCACCTTCCACCACGTCGTCGGCGACGACATACCGGCCGACCTGCTCGCCTTCGCGCGCGGGGCCAACGCCACCCAGCTGGTGCTCGGCTCCTCGCGCCGCCCGACCTGGCAGTACGTCTTCGGACCCGGCGTCGGCGCGACCGTCGCCCGGGACTCGGGACCCGACCTGGACGTGCACATCGTCACCCACGAGGAGGTCGCCAAGGGCCGCGGGCTGCCCGGAGCCCGGGGCGCACGGCTCGGGCGCTCCCGGCTGGCCTGGGGCTGGGCGGTCGGGGTGGCCGGCCCGGCGGCGGTGGCGGCGCTGCTCAGCGCCGTGGACCTGGGACTCGCCAACGACATGCTGCTGTTCCTGGCCCTGACGGTGGCGGCGGCCCTGCTCGGCGGGCTCTGGCCGGCGCTGGCCTCCGCGGCGGTCGGCTCGCTGCTGCTGAACTACTTCTACACCCCGCCCCTGCACCGCTGGACCGTCTCCGACCCGAAGAACATCACCGCCATCGTGATCTTCGTCGCGGTGGGCGCGGCGGTGGCGTCCGTGGTCGACCTCGCGGCCCGGCGCACCCACCAGGCGGCCCGCCTGCGCGCCGAGTCGGAGATCCTGTCCTTCCTCGCCGGCAACGTCCTGCGCGGGGAGACCGGCCTGGAGGACCTGCTGGAGCGGGTCCGGGAGACCTTCGGCATGGAGTCCGCCGCGCTCCTCGAACGCGCGGGCGACGTCGAGCCGTGGACCTGCGCCGGCCGGGCAGGGCGCGGACGCCCGGTCGAGCGGCCCGAGGACGCGGACGTGGAGGTGCCGGTCGGCGACCACATGGCGCTGGCGCTGACCGGCCGGGTGCCGCCCGCCGGGGACCGCAGGGTCCTGGCCGCCTTCGCCGCGCAGGCCGCCGTCGTCCTGGACCGCCGCCGGCTGCGCGAGCAGGCCGGCCGGGCCCTCGCCCTCGCCGAGGGCAACCGCATCCGCACCGCCCTGCTGGCCGCCGTCAGTCACGACCTGCGCACCCCGCTGGCCGGGATCAAGGCCGCCGTCTCCTCGCTGCGCTCCGAGGACGTCGAGTGGTCCCCCGAGGACCGGGCCGAGCTGCTGGAGGGCATCGAGGACGGCGCCGACCGCCTGGACCACCTGGTGGGCAACCTGCTGGACATGTCCCGGCTGCACACCGGCACGGTCACCCCCCTGATCCGGGGGATCGACCTGGACGAGGTGGTGCCGATGGCGCTCGGCGGGGTGCCCGAGGGCAGCGTCGCCCTGGACGTCCCCGAGGCCCTGCCCATGGTCGCCGTGGACCCGGGGCTGCTGGAGCGGGCGATGGCCAACGTGATCGAGAACGCCGTCAAGTACAGTCCCCCCGGCCTGCCCGTCCTGGTCGCCGCCAGCGCCCTCGCCGACCGGGTCGAGGTGCGGGTGGTGGACCGCGGCCCCGGCGTCCCCGACGAGGCCAAGGACCGCATCTTCGAACCCTTCCAGCGGCACGGTGACGCCCCGCGCGGGGCCGGTGTCGGTCTCGGACTGGCGGTCGCCCGGGGCTTCGCCGAGGCCATGGGCGGCACCCTGAACGCCGAGGACACCCCCGGCGGCGGCCTCACGATGGCGCTCACCCTGCGTGCCGCGGAAGCCCCGGCCGTCACAGAAGAAGCCGCGACGGCCGCAGAACCCGAAAGGCAGTCCTCATGACCCGTGTGCTGGTGGTCGACGACGACCCGGCCATCGTGCGCGCCCTCGTGATCAACTTCAGGGCCCGCTCGTACGAGGTCGACTCCGCCCACGACGGCGCCGGCGCCCTCCGTACGGCCGCCGCCCGCCATCCCGACGTCGTCGTCCTCGACCTCGGCCTGCCCGACATGGACGGCGTCGAGGTGATCAGGGGGCTGCGCGGCTGGACCCGGGTGCCGATCCTGGTGCTGTCCGCCCGGCACGCCTCCGAGGAGAAGGTCCAGGCGCTGGACGCGGGGGCCGACGACTACGTCACCAAGCCCTTCGGCATGGACGAACTGCTGGCCCGGCTGCGGGCCGCCGTACGCCGCGCGGAGCCCGCCGGCGACGGGGGCGACGTGGTGGTGGAGACCGCCGGGTTCACCGTCGACCTGGCCGCGAAGAAGGTCAACCGCGGCGGCAAGGACGTACGGCTGACCCCCACCGAATGGCATCTGCTGGAGGTGCTGGTGCGCGGCGGCGGCCGGCTGGTGGCGCAGAAGCAGCTGCTGCGGGAGGTGTGGGGGCCGTCGTACGGCACGGAGACGAACTACCTGCGCGTGTACATGGCGCAGCTGCGGCGGAAGCTGGAGGCGGATCCGTCACATCCGAAGCACCTCATCACCGAGCCGGGCATGGGCTACCGCTTCGAGAAGTGAAGGTCAGCCGCGTCACCGCGACGTCGGCCGGGTCATGCCCGTTCGGACCGGGGCAGCAGGGGGTACGTAACCGTCAGTGCACCCCGGTACGCTTCAGATATGAGTGCTGTTCCTCGATCCGAGAAGCCGGCAGGCCGGTTCCGGCGCATGCTCGACCGGCTCTCCTCGTCTCAGGAGGACCTGGAGTCCGAGGAGCTGCGTGAGGACGCCGAGACGGCCGGCTGTACGCGGATAGGCGACTGCCGTGACCGGCAGATCGTCACGGTTACTGGTACCTTGCGCACGGTCACGCTGCGGCCGCGCGCGGGGGTTCCGGCCCTGGAGGCCGAGCTGTTCGACGGCTCCGCCGCGCTCGACGTGGTGTGGCTCGGCAGGCGCTCCATCGTGGGGATAGAGCCGGGGCGCAAGCTGATCGCATCGGGCCGGATCTCGATGAGCCGGGGCCGCCGGGTGCTGTTCAATCCGAAATACGAACTGAGACCCCTCGGACGGGAGTAGCCGGTGACGTCACTCGACAAGCCGACAACCGAAGACACATCCGCGGACGACGCCCGGGCGGTGACCGAAGCCGCCCTCTTCGAGGCGTTCGGCGGGGTGCGGGGCATGGTCGAGACGGTGCTCCCCGGGCTGCTCTTCGTCAGCATCTACACGATCAACAAGGACCTGCACATGTCGGCGATCGCGGCGCTCGCCGTGTCGCTGGTGATGGTCGTGGTCCGGCTGGCCCGTAAGGACACCGTCAAGCACGCCTTCAGCGGCGTCTTCGGTGTCGCCTTCGGTGTGGTCTTCGCGATGATGACCGGCAACGCCAAGGACTTCTACCTGCCGGGCATGCTGTACACGCTGGGCCTGGCCCTGGCGTACATCGTCACGGCGGTGGCGGGCGTCCCGCTGATCGGTCTGATGCTGGGCCCCGTCTTCAAGGAGAACCTCTCCTGGCGCACCCGCAACCCCGGCCGGAAGAAGGCGTACACCAAGGCCAGTTGGGCGTGGGGGCTGATCCTGCTCGGGAAGAGCGCGATCCTGTTCCCGCTGTACTGGTGGGCGGACACGACCCAGCTGGGCTGGGTGCTGATCGCGCTGAAGATCCCGCCGTTCCTGCTCGCCGTCTACCTGACGTGGGTCTTCCTGGCGAAGGCGCCGCCGCCGATCGACGTCTTCGCCGAGATGGAGGCGGAGGAGCGCGCGGAAGAGGAGCGCAAGGCCGCCGCCGCGCAGGAGAACGGCGAGACGACGACGGCCGGCCGTCACCGCCGCGAGCCGTAGTCCGTACTTCCGTACATCCGTACGGAAGTGGGGCGCCCGGAGTTTTCCGGGCGCCCCCTTTTTTTACGACTCCTTCTTACGCCTCCTTGCGGACCGAGAGCAGGTCCTCCAGCTGTTCCTCACGCGACTGGGCGGCCACGAAGAGGAGTTCGTCGCCGGCCTCCAGGGAGTCCTCCCGGGTCGGCGTCAGAACGCGCGTGCCGCGGATGATGGTGACCAGCGAGGTGTCCTGCGGCCACTGGACGTCCCCGACCTGCGTGCCGGCCAGGGCCGACTCCTCCGGCAGGGTCAGCTCGACCAGGTTGGCGTCGCCGTGGCTGAAGCGCAGCAACCGGACCAGGTCGCCGACGCTGACCGCCTCCTCCACCAGGGCCGACATCAGGCGTGGGGTGGAGACGGCGACGTCCACGCCCCAGGACTCGTTGAAGAGCCACTCGTTCTTCGGGTTGTTCACCCGGGCGACGACGCGCGGGACGCCGTACTCGGTCTTGGCGAGCAGCGAGACGACCAGGTTGACCTTGTCGTCGCCGGTCGCGGCGATGACGACGTTGCAGCGCTGGAGCGCCGCCTCGTCCAGGGAGGTGATCTCACAGGCGTCGGCGAGCAGCCACTCCGCCTGCGGCACGCGTTCGACCGAGATGGCGGTCGGCGCCTTGTCGATCAGCAGGACCTCGTGACCGTTCTCCAGCAGTTCGCCCGCGATCGAGCGGCCGACGGCGCCGGCTCCGGCAATGGCGACCCTCATCAGTGACCGCCCTCCTCTTCGGGACCCTTGGCGAACGCCGCCTCGACGCGGTCGATCTCATCGGTGCGCATCATCACATGCACCAGGTCCCCCTCCTGCAGCACCGTCTGCGAGCTGGGCAGGATCGCCTCGCCGAGCCGGGTCAGGAAGGCCACGCGCACGCCGGTCTCGTCCTGCAGCCTGCTGATCCTGTGCCCCACCCAGGCCGTGGAGGTGTGCACCTCGGCGAGCTGGACCCCGCCGGTGGGGTCGCGCCACAGCGGCTCGGCGCCCGAGGGGAGCAGCCGGCGCAGCATCTGGTCGGCCGTCCAGCGCACGGTCGCCACGGTGGGGATGCCCAGGCGCTGGTAGACCTCCGCGCGGCGGGGGTCGTAGATGCGGGCGGCGACGTTCTCGATGCCGAACATCTCCCGGGCCACCCGCGCGGCGATGATGTTGGAGTTGTCGCCGCTGGAGACGGCGGCGAAGGCGCCCGCCTCCTCGATGCCCGCCTCGCGCAGGGTGTCCTGGTCGAAACCGACCCCGGTGACCCGACGGCCGCCGAACGAGGAGCCCAGCCGGCGGAAGGCGGTGGGGTCCTGGTCGATCACGGCGACCGTGTGTCCCTGTTCCTCCAGGGTCTGGGCCAGGTCGGAACCCACCCTTCCGCAGCCCATGATGACAATATGCATCGCGTCACACCGCGCTTCCTGCAGGCCGTTCGACCTTCATGACCTTCGTGCTCATGTCTCTCTTTCGGCTCGCCAGGCAAACATCGCGGCCTGAGTGCGGGCCGCCAGGCAACATCATGCCGGGGTATCGCGGTCCCGACGCCCTCCGGGGCCCGGCCGTCGCGTTCGCGTGCCGGGTCCAACGTATCCGCATCACCCGGGCACGACCGAGGCCCGGGGCAAGGAGAGAACCAGCCATGAGTGCCGAGATCGACGTCCTCGTCCTGGGCGGCGCGGGCGTGGACACGATCGTGCACGTGCCCGAGCTGCCCGTGCCGCTCGCCGACAGCCACATGATCCGGCCGGGCATCGTCACCCGCGCGGGACAGAGCGGTGACTTCGTCGCCCTCGGCACCAGCGCCCTCGGCCTGCGCACCCACCACCTCGACCTGATCGGCGACGACCACGAGGGCGACCTCGTCCGCGCCCTGCACCGGGACCACGGCATCGCGCTCACCGCCGTACCGCAGCCGTACGGCACCAAGCGCGCGGTCAATCTGGTCGGCCCCGACGGCCGGAGGCTCTCCCTGTACGACGCGACCCGCTGGGCCGAGACGGACCGGCTGCCCGAGAAGACGGTGCGCGAGCTGGCCGCCGTCAGCCGGCACGCCCACGTCGTCATCACCCAGCCCTGCGCCGACGCCCTGCCCGTGCTGCGCGAGGCGGGCGTGACGATCTCGACCGACCTGCACGACTGGGACGGCGTCAACCCGTACCACGAACCCTTCGCCCTCGCCGCGGACCTCGTCTTCCTCTCCGCCGCCGCCCTGACCGACCCGGAGCCCGTCATGCGCCGGATCGCCGCGCGGGGCCGGGCCGAGGCCGTCGTCGCCACCGCGGGCGCCGAGGGCGCGTACCTGCTGGCCGACGACGAGCTGACCCACGTCCCCGCGGCCGAGCCCCCGGCACCGGTCGTCGACTCCAACGGGGCCGGCGACGCCTTCGCGGCCGCCTTCCTGCACGGCCGGCTCGGCGGCGAACCCGCCCTTCACTGCGCCCGACTCGGGGCGGTGGCGGGAGCGTACGCCTGCACGGTGCCGTCCACGCGGGTGGCCGCCATCGGACGGGAGGCCCTGCTCGCCGGAGTCACCGGGTGCGTACCCGGGACGGTCAGCGGCGCGTGATGCTGCGCACGCTCGCCAGCGTGAGGAGGCCGAGGCCGACGAGGGCGGCCGCGGCGCCGATCAGTTCCGGGGTCGGGTGCATGGGACCTCCACGGGGCGTGGCGACTGTGGCAGGGCTCAGTCATATAGGCATGCAACTCCCGCGACCTGCGCAATCCGCACCCTGACCAGCCGGTGATTTCACCCGGAGAGCAGAGGCCGTATGGATGCCGTATGGATGTGGGGTGGTGGTTGGGCGGCCCCCGTCCGAAGGCTTACGATCCACTGCTGTGTCCAAATTGACCGACGTGCCCAAACGGATCCTGATCGGGCGCGCACTGCGCAGTGACCGGCTGGGTGAAACGCTCCTGCCGAAGCGCGTCGCACTGCCCGTCTTCGCCTCCGACCCGCTCTCCTCCGTGGCGTACGCCCCCGGCGAGGTGCTGCTGGTCCTGTCGATCGCGGGCCTGTCGGCGTACCACTTCAGCCCCTGGATCGCCGTCGCGGTCGTCGTGCTGATGTTCACCGTGGTCGCCTCCTACCGGCAGAACGTGCACGCCTACCCCAGCGGCGGCGGCGACTACGAGGTGGCCACCACCAACCTCGGCCCCAGGGCCGGCCTGACCGTCGCCAGCGCCCTGCTCGTCGACTACGTCCTCACCGTCGCCGTGTCGATCTCCTCCGGGATCGAGAACCTGGGCTCGGCGGTCCCGTTCGTCGTCGAGAACAAGGTGGCCTGCGCGATCGGCGTGATCGTGCTGCTGACGCTGATGAACCTGCGCGGGGTGAAGGAGTCGGGCACGCTCTTCGCGATCCCCACGTACGTCTTCGTCGCGGGCGTCTTCACGATGATCGCGTGGGGGGCGTTCCGCGGGGTCGTGCTCGGCGACGAGATGCGGGCGCCGACCGCGGACTACGAGATCAAACCCGAACACCCGGGCCTCGCCGGCTTCGCCCTGGTCTTCCTGCTCCTGCGCGCCTTCTCCTCCGGCTGTGCCGCGCTCACCGGTGTCGAGGCGATCTCCAACGGCGTACCGGCCTTCCGCAAGCCCAAGTCGCGCAACGCGGCGACCACGCTCGCCATGATGGGCCTGCTCGCCGTCACCATGTTCTGCGGCATCATCGCGCTGGCCGCCGCCACCGACGTCCGGATGGCCGAGAACCCCGCCAAGGACCTGATCCACGACGGCGCCCCGCTCGGCGCGGACTACGTCCAGGACCCGGTGATCTCCCAGGTCGCCGAGGCCGTCTTCGGCCACGGCAGCCTCCTGTTCATGATCCTCGCCGCCGCCACCGCACTGGTGCTGTTCCTCGCCGCGAACACCGCCTACAACGGCTTCCCGCTGCTCGGCTCGATCCTCGCCCAGGACCGCTACCTCCCCCGCCAGCTGCACACGCGCGGCGACCGCCTCGCCTTCTCCAACGGCATCGTGCTGCTCGCGGGCGCCGCCGTACTGCTGGTGTGGATCTACGGCGCCGACTCCACGCGGCTGATCCAGCTCTACATCGTCGGCGTGTTCGTGTCCTTCACGCTCAGCCAGATCGGCATGGTCCGCCACTGGAACCGGCTGCTGGCCACGGAGAAGGACCAGGCCGAGCGCCGCCACATGGTCCGCTCCCGGGCCATCAACACCTTCGGCGCCTTCTTCACCGGCCTGGTCCTGGTCGTGGTGCTCCTCACCAAGTTCACCCACGGCGCCTGGGTCGCGCTGCTGGGCATGTGCATCTTCTACGCGACGATGACGGCGATCCGTAAGCACTACGACCGCGTCGCCGAGGAGATCGCCGCCCCGGAGACCCCCGGCGACGACATGGTGCGGCCCTCCCGCGTCCACTCGGTCGTCCTGATCTCCAAGATCCACCGCCCCGCGCTGCGCGCGCTCGCCTACGCCAAGCTGATGCGCTCCGACACCCTGGAGGCGCTCAGCGTCAACGTGGACCCGGCCGAGACCAAGGCGCTGCGCACGGAGTGGGAGCGGCGCGGCATCGACGTACCGCTGAAGGTGCTCGACTCGCCGTACCGGGAGGTCACGCGTCCGGTCATCGACTACGTCAAGAGCCTGCGCAAGGAGTCCCCGCGCGACGTGGTCTCCGTGATCATCCCCGAGTACGTCGTCGGCCACTGGTACGAGCACCTGCTGCACAACCAGAGCGCGCTGCGGCTCAAGGGCCGGCTGCTGTTCACGCCGGGCGTGATGGTGACCTCGGTGCCGTATCAGCTGGAATCCTCCGAAGCGGCCAAGAAGCGGGCCCGGAAGCGGCAGGACTGGGTCGCGCCCGGCTCGGTGCGCCGCGGTCCGGCCGAGCGGGCGAAGGACTCCTCCACGCACACGTAGACTGGTGGGCTGTTGTCCCGGGCCTTGAGGGGCCCGCCCGCTCTCGATGTTGTGGAGTCACCCCGCCATGCAGGCAGAACCGAGGAAATCGCTGGTGGGGGAGGAGTACGAGGTCGAGGTCGGCCCCGTCGCCCACGGCGGCCACTGCATCGCCCGTACGTCCGAGGGCCAGGTCCTCTTCGTCCGGCACGCCCTGCCCGGCGAACGGGTCGTCGCGCAGGTCACGGAAGGCGAGGAGGGGGCCCGCTTCCTCCGCGCGGACGCGGTGCGGGTGCTGGACGCCTCCAAGGACCGGATCGACGCCCCCTGCCCCTTCGCCGGCCCCGGCCGCTGCGGCGGCTGCGACTGGCAGCACGCCAAGCCGGGCGCCCAGCGGCGCCTGAAGGGCGAGGTCGTCGCCGAGCAGCTCCAGCGGCTCGCCGGGCTCACCCCCGAGGAGGCCGGCTGGGACGGCACGGTGATGCCGGCCGAGGGCGACAAGGTCCCCGCCGGCCAGGTCCCGGCGTGGCGCACACGCGTGCAGTACGCCGTCACGGCCGACGGCCGCGCGGGACTGCGCCGGCACCGCTCGCACGAGGTCGAGCCGATCGACCACTGCATGATCGCCGCGGAGGGCGTCAGCGAGCTGGGTATCGAGAAGCGGGACTGGACGGGCATGGACTCCGTCGAGGCGATCGCCGCGACGGGCTCCCAGGACCGCCAGGTCATCCTGACCCCCAAGCCGGGCGCCCGCCTCCCCCTGGTCGAACTCGACCGCCCGGTCTCGGTCATGCGCGTCGACGAGCGCTCCGGCCAGATCCACCGCGTCCACGGCCGACCCTTCGTCCGCGAACGTGCCGACGGCCGCACCCACCGGGTCGGCAGCGGCGGTTTCTGGCAGGTCCACCCGCAGGCCGCGGACACCCTGGTCACCGCGGTCATGCAGGGCCTGCTGCCCCGCAAGGGCGACATGGCCCTCGACCTGTACTGCGGCGTCGGCCTCTTCGCGGGCGCCCTGGCCGACCGGGTCGGCGAGGAGGGCGCGGTCCTCGGCATCGAGTCCGGCAAGCGAGCGGTGGAGGACGCCCGCCACAACCTCGAGGTGTTCCCCCGCGTCCGCATCGAACAGGGCAAGGTCGAGTCCGTCCTGCCGCGCACGGGGATCACGGAGGTCGACCTGGTCGTCCTCGACCCGCCCCGCGCGGGCGCCGGCCGGAAGACGGTGGAACACCTGTCGTCCCTGGGTGCCCGGAGGATCGCTTACGTGGCCTGCGACCCGGCGGCGCTGGCGCGGGACCTGGGGTACTTCCGGGACGGGGGGTACCGGGTGCGGACTCTGCGGGTGTTCGACCTGTTCCCGATGACGCATCATGTGGAGTGCGTGGCGATTCTGGAGCCGGCTAAGAAGACTGCCTGACCTGCGGTTATGCGGATCGGGTGGGTCACCGACCTGTTTCCCTCCTTGCAGCGGGTCGAGCGGATGACTCGCTCCTCGTAGCCTCCTGACCTGCTAATTCATGAGGGAGGCGCCTACGCCGGGGGCGCCTTCAAGGGCTCGTTCGGAGATGCTTGACGCTCACATGACGCTCGAATCGGGAGTCTCAACCTCACGGACCTCTCCGGCATGGGGCCGTGCGTACCGGGCCCTCGGCACGAGGATGAGGAACTCCTCCCGGCGGCGGCGCGAGCTGCCATCCCGGTCCCCGGCTCCCTGCAACCCAGTGCATGGCAGTCCAAGCGGCAGAGCGTGGCGTCGTGATCCGAGGCCCTAAGTGGCTGGTATCACCTCGCCGCCCAGATACCAGTCAGGTGTCATTTGCTGTATGGCGATGACGCTCCGACTCCCCGACGACCTCGACGCGAAGCTCACCGGGCGTGCTCGTCGCGAGCGCCGAAGCAAGCAGGAACTCGCCATTGAGGCCATCAGGGACGCCCAGAATCGGGCCGAGCCGAAGGTCGATGACGTCCTGGCCGAACTCATGGACAGCGATGCGGAGATCCTGGACTACCTGAAGTGACCGAGGTCCGCTACATCCAGATCGACGAGATCTTGGCCATCGCCCGCGCGGTCAACGGTACCGAGCACAGCGTGCGTGACATAGGGCTTTTGGTGTCAGCGATCGGACGGCCCCGGACCGACGTGTTCGGGGCCGAGCCGTATCCCACGCTGCACGAGAAGGGGGTGGCACTGCTGCACTCGGTTGCCCGAGATCACGCGCTGATCGATGGCAACAAGCGCACTGCCTGGCTCGCCATGCTCACCAGCGCGTCTCCCCGGCGAAATACTTCGCCGCCTTCCGCAGGATCTCGCGCTCTTCCTCCAGCTCACGGACCCTCTTCCGCAGAGCGGCGTTCCCCGTCTCCAACGGCGTCGGCGGCTCCGCCGGCACCTCCGCCCGGCGCCCCCGCGGCCGGCTCGCACCGGCCGCCCGGACCCAGCTCCGCAGCGTCTCGGGATTGATCCCCAGATCGGGGCAACCTGCCCGATCGTCGCCTCGGGCCGCGCCCGGTACGGCGCGACCGCGTCCCCCTTGAACTGCGGCGGATAGTGCTTCGTGACCACGAGACGTCCGTCCGCCGTAGAGGTATGCCTCCAGCGGCCGGGGTGCCTCGGTGTCCCCGGTGATGCGCTGGTACAGGCCGCGGTGGTCGAGCAGCCTCACGACCTGTCCTACGATGCCGCCCGCCTTGGGTTCCCGGGCGCGCTCGTGCGCGCTGTCGACCACCAGGGGCCGCACGCCGGACAGGTGCAGTTCGGCGGCCAGCATCAGACCGACCGGGCCTGCTCCCACGATCACCACGTCGGGGTCTTCGGTGACGAACTCATTCACCAGTGCTGCTCATGTCTGTTGGCGCATGTGCCGGTTCCGGCCGTGCGCGTGAGAATGAAATCAGTGCCATCGGCGGCGGTCAGCGGAAGTAGTGGCCGGCCTCCAGGTCGGCCAGGAGTCCGGGCTCGCGGGGGAACCAGCCCAGCAGGTCCTGCGTGTAGGCGCTCGACGCCGGCTGGTCGACGGCGAGGAGGCCGCCGAGGAAGCCGAGGGTCTCGGCGGGCAGCGACGCGCTGGGCAGACCGAGGTGCCTGCCGATGGCCTGGGCGACGGCCAGGATGGGTACGCCTTCGTCGCCGACCGCGTGCAGGACCGATCCGGCGGGGGCGTCCTCCAGCCCGGCGCGGAACAGCCGGGCCGCGTCGAGCACGTGCACGGCAGGCCAGCGTTGCGACCCGTCGCCGACGTAGCCGGCAACGCCGTCCCTGCGCGCGATGGCGACGAGCTGGGCGATGAAACCGGCGTCGCCCTCGCCGTGCACGGACCGGGGCAGCCGCACCACGCAGGACCGGACGCCGTGCCGGGCGAGGTCGAGCACGGCGCGGGCGTTCGCCACGCGCACCGCGGCGGGACCGTCCCCGGCGGAGTCACTGCGCTCGGTGGCGAGAACGCCGGGTTCCGCCGGGGTTCCCGACGCCACCACCAGGGGCTTTCCCGAACCGGCCAGCGCCGCCCCCAGTGCCCCGAGCACTTCCCCCTCCTCCTTCACCGACTGTTCGAACCGGGAGAAGTCGTGGTCGAACGCCAGGTGGATGACGCCGTCGACGCCGCGGGTCAGTGCGGTCACGGCGTCGAGGTCCGCCACGTCGCCGAGGACCGGCTCTCCCCCGGCCGCCGCTACGGCACGCGCCGAGGAGTCCGACCGGACGAGGCCGACGACCTGGTGTCCGGCGGCGAGGAGTTCGCGCAGGACGGGGGAACCGATCCAGCCGGAGGCGCCGGTGACGAAAACTCGCATGAGTCGCTCTTTTCCAGTGATGGGACTTGGTCCCGTCAACGTAGCACGGTGACGGGACCAAGTCCCATCGTCTATCCTGGGCGCATGAGCCGCTGGGAGCCGCAAGCGCGGGAACGACTTGTTCGCGCCGCCGTGGAACTGTTCGACGAGCACGGCTACGACAGCACCACCGTCGTGCAGATCGCCCAGCGGGCCGGCCTGACCAAAAGCACCTTCTTCAGGCACTTCCCGGACAAGAGAGAAGTGCTCTTCGCCGGCCAGGACGTGCTGTGCGAGCTGCTGGCCGGCGGGATCGACGCCGCGCCCGACGAGGCGACGCCGCTGAGCGCCGTCGCGGCCGGCCTGGAAGCGGTGGCGGGCAACTTCACCCCCGAGCTGCGCGCGATCGGCCCCGCCCTGCGCGCCGTCGTCGAGAGCAACAGCGACCTGCGGGAGCGGGAGGCACTCAAGCACCACTCCTTCGCCGACGCCATGACGCTGGCGCTGCGCCGGCGCGGCATCGCCGACCCGGCGGCCGGGCTAGCCGCCTGGCTGGGCGTCCTCGCCTTCACCGACGCCTACGCGTGCTGGGTCGATCCCGCGTGCGATCAGGAACTGACCGCACTGCTCCGCCTGAAACTCCGCGAATTGCACGCGGCCATTTCCTCCCTCGACTGAACTCACCCGCGCGGGGAGAGCCTGATCCACGGCTCGCCGTGCTTCTTGATGATCGCGACCCCGCCCGCCGTGTCCTTGACCAGCGCCCGCTCGAAGCGGTCCAGCGAGGTGCGAAGCCGGTCTTGCAGGACGGCGATGAACCCGCTTTCGTCCAGCATGTCCCAGCAGCGAGTCGAGCACCTGGCCCAGGTCGTGCTGAGGCTCGGGCTCATTGCGGTGAAGGACGCGATCCGGGCGTTCCTGCGCGACGAATTGCCGCGTCGGCGGCAACCACGCCCCCAACGCCATTCGCCTCGGCCTCGCCTCCACCTACCCGGACGTCCTGTCACAGGCGCTCGGCACGCTCGCCGCCGTCTGCCGGTCCGTCCCGGAGGACTTCGTCACCGATTGATGCCTGCCGGAGTGGCGAGTCTGTCTTCTTCATCTGCGGCCGAGAAGCAGAACGACGATGACTGAGCTGCCGACCACATTCCTGAGGGGCCGGGATCATCGCCATGGGTACCGGGTCCGCGCCGGCTCTTTCCACACGGACGACGCAGCCGCCGACGTGCACCCGCCGGGCCCGATCCCGCCAGATGGATCAGTGGGGGGCCTGTCACTCCTCGACGTTCTGACCGGGTCCGGGCATGCAACAGCAGGGACTGTGTCCGAGGTGGCGCGGGGCGCGGCACGCTCAGGGCACCGTGACACCGACTGGCGAACCGGTCACCGTTGATGCCGTAGGCATGGGCGCTGTCCCGGCTGCGACGGATGTAGGAATCGTGCAGCCTCCATGACGCTCGTTTGACGCTCTGGGTGCCGACAGGTGGAGCCACGAGCACCAGCTGTTGACGCTCGAATGACGCTCGATTCGTGAGACTGAAGCAGGGCCGCGTTGCTGGGCCGGCGATGGGCGAGTGGGGCCGGCGGGTTGCCCTCGTTCGCGACGCGTCGGCGTGACTGTCGCCCACGAGGGACAGCCGACAGCCGGCTTACGCAAAGGGCGCAAGCCGGTGATCGGTCATGACGTCGTCCGGCCCCGTCGGTGACGACGGAGCGCATGCCGGAGGAGTCTCACAGCCGCTCCCGGGCCGTCCGGTCGCGGACGCCCAGGACGTCACCCGCACGGACTCGGTGCGACTCGGTGCGCGGCACGTCCCGGGTGCTCCGATCCGCTTCAGCCACCGATGGGCGTTACCGCTGAGGGAGCCGGGACCAGTCGGTACCCGCCGTCCTCGCGTAGCACGTGTCCGGCGGTCGGCGGCGGGAAGTGGCTCCCGAGCAGGAGAGTTGACGTACCGGCCAGTGAGCCGAGCACCTGGTTCCGGGTCCTGGCCGCGAGTTCGGGAGCGACGTCCACACAGCTGCAGAGCTCCGGATGCGCCATCTGGACCGGGTGGTGGATGCTGTCACCGGTGACCAATGCGGTCTCGCCACGGCTGCTCAGTTCCACCGCTACCTGTCCCGGTGTGTGGCCGGGGGTGGGCAGCAGACGGATGCCCGGCGCGACGTCCGTGCCCTCGTCCGCGACATCGACGAGGTCGAACAGACCTGCTTCCCTGACGGGATGGACCGAGTCCCGGAACATCTGCCGACGCGCCTCCTCCATGTCGACACCCGCCCAGTAGTCCCACTCGGTGCGTGAGGTGAGATAGCGCGCGTTCGGGAAGGTGGGCACCCAGGCGTCGCCCTCGGCACGCGTGTTCCACCCCACGTGATCGGCGTGGAGGTGGGTCAGGACCACGAGGTCAACGTTCTCCGGCGCGAAGCCCGCCGCCCGTAGCCGTGCTTCGTAGTCGCTGTTCAGGTTGTGCCAGGCGGGGTTGGCGCGCCGCTTCCCGTTTCCGATGCCGGTGTCCACCAGCACCCGCATGCCGTCCACCTCGACGGCGAAGCTGTGACTCGCCAGGCGCAGGACGCCTTGTTCGTCGGCGAATTCGGGGCTCAGCCAGGGAGTCCGGCTCACGAGGTCGGTGGTTGCCCCGGGCAGCAGCCACGGACCGGTCCGGGCGGGCAGGACCACTTCGTCGATGCGTCGTACGGTGTGGTTGCCCACCGTCCAGGAAGAGGCGGGGGGAGTGATGGACTTGGTCGTTTGCGATGAGGTGAACACGGCGATTTTCCTTACCTGTTATGGGGCGCGAGGACGGAGATGCCTGGAGCGGGTGTGTCGGGTGAGGCGGATGTGTAGTTGCTCGTTGCCGGGCGGGAGTGGGTGTCCGGGGACGGTGCCCGGCGTCGACTGCGCAGCGACGCGGTCAGCGTCGCGACTGCGACGGTCGCCAGTACGGCTACGCAGCCGGTATAGGCCAGTGCTGCCGCACGCAGCCCGAAACCGGCGGTGAGGGCGCCGGCGCCGATGGCGGGCAGACTCATCGCCAGGTAGCTGAGTACGTGGTAGGAGGCGAGCGTGCCGCCCTTCTCCCGGGCCGGGACCGAGTCGACGACCGCGCGCAGCGCACCCTGGGAGACGGCTCCGAAGCCGAACCCGGCCAGCGCCGCCCCGGCGAAGAGAAGCACGGGGCCGGCGAGATGGAGGGCACCCAGGGTCAGGACGGCCGCCGGGATCACCGCGCAGCTCCCGAGAAGAGCGGAGACGTCGGCACGCATCCCGCGCGTGAAGTACACCGTCGGGGCGGCGACGGCCGTCAGCGTGAAGAAGACCGTGCCGCCGGCGTATTCGGGTCCGTCAGGGAAGACGAGCCGTGTGAAGCCCGGTCCCAGGGACGAGTAGAAGCCGCCGAGTGCCCAGACGGCGACGACGCCGGCGCCGTTGAGCAGGAGAGCGCGGACGGCCGCCGACGGCAGCGCCAGGTGAGGCCGCGTGGAGCGCAGTGCTCCGGGACGGCGGCGGACGGTCTCGGACGTCGAGACGAGGGCGACGGCCTGCGCGGCGAACACGACGATCAGGGCCGCGTACACCGTGATCGTCGGAACGGGGGCGAAGCGCACCATGAGGGTGGCTGCCAGGACGCCGGCCGCCATGCCCGTCACCGGCGCGATGCTGTTGGCCAGAGCGGGGCGACCCGGCCGGGCGGGGTCTTCCAGGTCGAGGAGAGCCGCACCTGCTGCGCTGGTCGCCGCGCCGGTCGCGATGCCCTGCAGCACGCGGGCGCCGATCAGGGTGGTCAGGCCGCCGGCCGTCGCGAACAGCGCCATGGAGGCGACCTGGACCGCGAGCGCGCCCAGAAGCACGGGGCGGCGTCCGACATGGTCGGAAAGGGTTCCGGTCGTCAGCAGTGCGATCAGGAGCGCCAGAGCGTAGGCGCTGAAGACCACGGTGATGTCGAGGGATGACAACTGCCACTGAGCCTGGTAGCGGGGGTACAGCGGGGTCGGCGCGCTGGATGCGGCGAGCAGCGCGATCAGGATCGAGGCGTGCAAGGCGAACGGCAGGCGTCCGGATGGGGAGGTGCGGGGAGGCGCGAGGCCCGCGGGGACGCTCTGCATGAGGGTCCTTCCCGTGCTAAAAGCGATTGGTTTGCTTTAAGGCACCGTAGGTCCTACGCTCGCCTAAAGCAAACAATTCGCTTTTGCGGTGGTCGGAGGTCCTGTACGGGCCCCGGCCCGTCGCGCCGCACAGATGCGGAAGGAAGCCATGACCGGCGAACTCACCCCCCAAGAGGCAGCCCGAGGGGCGCTGCGGGCGGGCCTCCCCCTCGGGGACGGCCGACACGAAGGAGTGGCCATGACGGCCAACCACATCCACTCCGTGATCAGCACGTTGCGCGAGCTCGATTTCGGCGAGACCCCTCCCGCGTCCTCCTACCGAGCCGGATGGGGGAACGCCGATGCGACCGTTTGAGCTGTCGCTGACCGAAGCCTCCCGTGCGGTGCGCGCACGGGAGCTGTCCCCCGTCGAACTCACCGAATCGGTGCTCGCCCGTATTGCCGCCGTCGAAGGACGGCTGGGCGCCTACGTCACCGTCGCCGCCGACGCGGCCCTGGCCGCAGCGGTCCGCGCCGAACGGGAGATCTCCGGAAGCGGACCGCGCGGGCCGCTGCACGGGATCCCCATGGCGCTCAAGGATCTGATCGACGCGGAGGGGATGCCCACCACGGCGAGCTCGCACGTCCGGGCAGGGCACGTGGCGGAACGCGACAGCCGGGTGGCCGAACGGCTCGGCGCCGCCGGGGCCGTCCTCCTGGGCAAGACGCACACGCACGAGTTCGCCTACGGCCTGACCACGCCGCAGACGAACAACGCCTGGGACCACAGCCGGATCGCGGGCGGGTCGAGCGGCGGCTCGGCGGTAGCTGTCGCCGCCGGCGGGGCGACGTTCGCCATGGGCACGGACACGGGCGGTTCCATCCGGGTCCCCGCGGCCCTGAACGGCGTGGTGGGCCTCAAGCCGACCTACGGCCTGGTCCCACGCACAGGCGTGACCTCGCTGTCCTGGTCCCTGGACCACGTGGGCCCTCTCACCCGCACCGTCCAGGACGTCGCGCTGGTGCTGTCGGCGATCGCCGGCCACGACCCGCGCGACCCGGTGAGCGTGTCCGGCCCGATGCTGGACCGCTTCCCGGGAGGCGGCCTGCGAGGACTGAAGGTCGGCGTACCGCGGAACCACTACTTCGACCGGGTCACGCCCGAGGTCGAGGAGTCCGTACGCGGCGCGATCGAGCGGCTGGCGGAGCTGGGGGCGGAGCTCGTCGACGTCGAGATCCCGATGGCGCGTTACGTCCAGGCCGTTCAGTGGGGGCTGATGGTTCCCGAGGCCACCGCCTACCACGAGCGGTCGCTGCGGGCCACCCCCGACCTGTACGCGGCGGACGTTCGCATCCTGCTGGAGGCCGGCGAACTCACCTCTGCGGGCGACTACCTCCGCGCCCAGCGGGCCCGCACCATGATGCGGGACGCCTGGGCTCGCATGTTCGACGGAATCGACGTCCTCGCCGCGCCGACGGTGCCGATGACCGCCGCCGAGGCGGGGCAGGAAACCGTCGAGTGGGCCGACGGCACGACCGAGGCCGTGTCGGACAGCTACGTCCGCCTCTGTGCCCCAGCCAACATCACCGGCGTTCCGGCCCTCACCCTGCCGGTCGGTCACGACCGCGCCGGACTGCCGATCGGCATGCAGCTGATGGCGCGCCCCTTCCACGACGCGACGGTGCTCCGCGTGGGCCGGGTCTACGAGGAGTCGGTGGCCGGCGCGGGGCGGCTTGCTCCCCTCACTGCCTGAGGGAACGCGGACGTCCCAGCCGGCAGGCGGTCGCGTCGCCGCAGGGGCGTCCGACGTGCTCGGGCGCCCGGATGCGCGGCCCCGCGGGTCACCGATGCCGGCCACCGCCTAGAAGCAACAAAATCGCATTAAGGTGGATCGCATGAGTCCCAGGCCCATGGTTCGCCCCGGCGGGCGCAGCGCACGCGTACAGGAGTCCGTTCATGCGGCGGTACGGGAACTCGTAGGGGAGGTGGGCCGCGACGCGCTCACGGTCCCGATGGTGGCCGCTCGGGCGGGCGTGACCCCCTCCACGATCTACCGTCGTTGGGGCGACCTGCAGGAACTCCTGTCCGACGTGGCCGTCGAACGACTGCGCCCGGAAACGGATCCGGCCGATCTCGGAAGCCTGCGGGCCGATCTCGACGCGTGGGCGGAACAGTTCCTCGACGAGATGGCCTCGCCGCCCGGGCGCGCCTACATCCGGGACGCCCTGCTCGGCGACCCCGACGGAACCCATGCCGGTCAGTGTTCGGCGTATGCCGCGGAGCAGATCGACGTCATGCTGGCCCGTGCGGTGCAGCGGGGGGAGCCGGTGCCCGAGACGGAACTGCTGATCGACCGTGTTGTGGCGCCGATCATGTACCGCATCCTCTTCCGCCCTGGCCGACTGGACGCCGCATACGCGCGCGAGCTCGTGACGAACGCCATGTACGCCCAGCAGACCGAGGCCGGCGCTCGCCCCACCCAGGCCGCCGCCCCTCGGCGCTCGAAGGAGAAACCCGACAACTGACCACTTCGCTCATCGGGCGACCCGGCCACTGGGCCGTGGAGGCCAAGCGGCCGGCTGTACTGGCAGGGGTCCTCAGAGCTGTGCTTCCCATCTGCCGGATCAATCATGCCCGGCTTCAGGGCCGCTACGAAAACCGGCTCAGCTCAGTCCGGGCCGTGCCGCGAGAGGCGTTCCTCGACGACGGCTGGTTCGAGTACGAGGACGATGGCTGATACCGGCCGGCATTCCTCGACGGCCGACGCGGCGGCGGCCTGGACCGGGTCCACGGTCGCGGTCGTGAACCTCCACGCCACCACGTGGCAGGCCGAAGTCAGCCGGTCGCCGCGACCCCGGCTTTGGCGATGAGCATGTCCAGAAGCGAGAGCAGCGCACCGCGCGCGTCGTCACGGGAGCGGGCATCGAGCAAGTGGATGGGTGTGTTCGGGTCACGCAGATGCAGCGCCGCCCTGATCTCCTCGGCGGTGTAGGGCTGTTCGCCGTGGAAACAGTTCGCGGCGACCACGAACGGAAGCCCTCGGTTCTCGAAGAAGTCGACGGCCGGGAAACTGCGGTCGAGGCGTCGTGTGTCGACAAGGACAATCGCCCCGAGCGCTCCGTTCAGCAGGTCGTCCCACATGAACCAGAAGCGCTCCTGGCCAGGTGTGCCGAACAGGTAGAGCACGACCTGTGCGTCGGTGAGGGTGATGCGGCCGAAGTCCATCGCGACGGTGGTAACCGCCTTGGACTCGATGCCGTCGAGGTCATCGACGCCGACGCCCGCGCTCGTCAGCCGCTCCTCGGTGCGCAACGGCTCGATCTCGGAGACCGTCTCGATCAGGGTCGTCTTGCCGACGCCGAATCCCCCAGCGATGAGGATTTTGACGGGGTCCGCTTCCTGTGCAGGGGTGTCATATCCAGGCAAGGTTGTCCCTGATTCTCATGAGCAGGTGGACATTGGTGGTCTCGGCCCCTTCCAGGGGTGGCCGGTGCTCGATCAGCCCCCGATCCGCGAGTTCGCCGAGAAGAAGCGTCATGGGAGTGAGGCGGATGTGCATGCGCGCCGCGATCTCGGCGACCGCCAGGCCGCCCGGAGGCGAGCACATCGCGAGGATGGCCTGCCACTCGCTGGGCAGGCCGCCGTGGCCGTCCGCGACGGCCACCGCCGTGATCGTGGTGTCCATGGTGAGCGCGGTGTGCGCAGCCGCCGTACGTCCATCGGTCAGCGCGTACAGCCGCGTCCGGCGGTGGCCTCCCTCTCCCGGCCTGGGCTCGTCCGCCATTACGACGGCTGCGCCTGGCCGCGATCAGGCGTGCTCAGCCACTCACCGAGCGCCTGGGCGGTGCGCACGGCTTCACCGCCCAGCTCCCCCAGCCGCGCCTTGCGGGAGGTCACCACGATGAGCGTGCTGCCCTCCCCGCACCCGACGATGCAGAGATAGCAGTCGTCCATCTCGACCAGCTGGCGGATCACCCGGCCGCCGTCGACCTCCCTGGATATCGCCTTCATCGTGGAAGCGATGCCGGAGGACGCGGCGGCTATGCGCTCCGCCTGGTCCCGTTCCAGCTCGTACGAGCTGAGCTTGATCCCGTCGTTGGACAGGAGCACGGCTCCCTGGATGCCGGCGATCCTGCTCAGGTTGTTGTCCAGGACGCTGTAGATCATGTCGTTCGTTGTCGTCATGGCTGATCCTGTCGGAGTTCTTCTTCCACTGTCTGAGTCCCGTGTTCGTAGTCCGCCCAGGCGTCGGCCACTTCTTCGGGTGTCGCCGCATCCTGATGGACGCCGGTCTCCGGTGCGTGCGGCGCGCGGAGCTGCTCGGCGATATGGGCCTGTGGGATCCGCTCGGGGAGGGCCGGCTTCGCGTCACCGTTCCGTGTCGGGGAAGGAACCGACGGCTTGCTCTCCACCGGCCGCTCGGGCAAGCGCTCCGGCGTCCTACGGCCGGCCGACCCGGTCTTCGCGTGCAGGACCAGCTCGGGCTTGCGTGCGTCGAACGGGCCCGGTGCCGGGGCGGGCATCGCCGCCGCGCGCGGCGCTTCCTTTCCCGCCCGGACCGGTTCGGTCGGCACAAGGAGTTCCTTGGGGAGGATCACCACGGCCGACGTCCCCCCGTATACCGAGCGGCGCAGCGTCACTGTGGCCCCGAGCTGTTCGGCGATGTGGCCGACCACGAAGAGTCCGAGCCGGTGCGCGTTCTCCGCCAGGACGGAATACGGCGGGGCCGAGTGCAGACGCCCGTTCATCTCCTCGTAGGTTGCGGCGGTCACCCGAGGCCCGCGGTCCTCGATGTCGACCAACAGCCCGTCCGTCACCAGTTCGGCACGGATGACCACCTTCGACTGCGGCGGGGAGAACCGGGTGGCGTTGTCCAGGAGTTCTGCCAGGAGGTGGCTGATCTCGCTGATCACCCGCGGTGCCACGCTGATCTCGTCCAGGGCCTGGCGCTCGATCCGCCGGAAGTCCTCGACTTCCGCGGCGGCTTCGCGCAGCAGGTCGGCGACGCGCATGGGCTCGGTGTGCGGATCGGGGATCTCCCCACCTGCCAGGATGAGCAGGTTCTCGATCTGCCGCCGCATACCCACCGTCAACTGGTCGGATCGCATCAACCGGGCGAGAAGCTCCTCGTCGTGCCCGAAGGCGTCCTGCAGTTCGTCGGTGAGGGCCAACTGGCGGCTGACCAGGTTTCCGGTGCGCGAGGCGATGCCCGCGGCGAACATACCGAAACCCTGACGCTCGGCCGCGAGCCGCGCATGCCCGTCGACGGATACGGAGACGACCCGGGCGAACGCGTCGCTGATACGTCCGACCTCGTCCCGGTCTCCGCTCACCGAGGGCAGCGCATCGTCGTCGACGGGCTGCCCGCGCTGGAGCCGGGCAACGACATCTGGCAGCGTGTCCTCGGCAATGGCCACCGTACGTTCGTGCAGACCGCGCAGGCGGCGGAGCACGGAGCGCGTGGTGAGCACGATGACGGCCGCGACGGCAAAGACGGCTGCGCCGTTTCCGGCGATCAGCCAGATGACCTCGTTCTCCAACTGCGTGGCCTTGGCGTCGGCGTGCACGAGCAGTGCTCGCCCCTGTTTCGCGTTGAGCGCGGCAAGGCGCGACCCGAACTCGTCGTACGCGGCCTGCCAGGCGTCAGCTTCCTTGGGCAGCTCGATGCCGGACGCGGTGTTCCGGTGGTCGGAGATGACCACGTCCTCGATACGGACCTTCGTCTTCCAGCCGTCCGAGGCGAAGACCTGGTCGTAGGCCGCTTTGTCCTCGGCCGTCAGATACGGCGCGACCCACTCGTCGTACTGGTACCGCTGGGATCCGACGGAGTTGACGAATTCGGCGAACCCGGAAGGGCTCAGACGCCTGGACGGCCCGGCCATGGCGAGGATGGTGGTCTCGCGTGCCACCATCTCGGACACCGTGAACACCGTGACGACCAGGCCGCTCTCCTGGATGAGCTCGGCGTCTTCCGCATGGCTGAACTCGTTCTGGTACACCCGGATGATGCGGTCGACGAGGTCGGAGTAGTAGCCGATCGTCCGATCCGCGTCCCCGCTGCGGGCGTCCGCGCGCTCGCGGAACGCGGCCAGATCCGCGAGGCTGCGCTTCAACTCCGCGACGTAATGATCGTCCTCGCGCCCGGTCGCCGCCAGAGCTCCGTCCGCCGCCCGGCGGAACTCGTCCGCGGCCCGGTCCGTGGCCGCGCGCTGCTCGCGCAGCTCTTTCTCGGACACGGAACCGCTCGCCCACCGTGTGGCGGTCATCGTCCGCTCAGCCTGCAGTTCGACCATCAGCCTGGTCAGGGGCACATCGGTCCGTTCACCGACTGCCACATCAGCGCGTAGTTGCTTTGACTGGTGTATCAGCGGCTGTGCGGTCATGGCCACTTGGGCACTCATCGCCAGAATGGGGACGATCGCCAGCCAAATGAGCAGCGTACGCAGGCGCAGAGTACGCCGCCGACGAGTCGCCGGCTGCCCTTGTGTGCCTTCGGGTTCTATGGGAGACATCAATCCTCGGAGAGCGGGGAAACAGGGGGGACGGCCCGACCGCCGAGACCGGACGCGGTCCTGGGTTCAGGACCGGGGGAAGTCCGGTTCGGCTTTGACGCGACGTGATGTACCGATCATAACCAGCCACGCCGGAGAAACGGAGAGATGACTTCCGTTTGTCGCATGTGGTAAAGGCGACGAAGCACTGCACATCGGGCGTTGACGTTCACCTGACGCCTGGGCGCAGGCGTGCTCGTGCAGACAGGGCAACCCGCTCTCCCGGCCGCACGTCTTGGACCGACCGGCAAATGGGTCACTTGAGGCGTCGGGTGAGGGGCCGACCATCCGAGCGGTAGAGCGGCTCGTCGATCGGCGGATGAGCATGCGGAGCGTGACGAGAGCGGCGGCGAGGCGGAGGTGGAAGTCCACGGCCTCGCCGCTCTTCCCGGTGCGGCGCCGGAGCTTGCGGTGGTCGTTCATCCACGAGTGGGTGCGCTCTATCACCCAGCGCTTGCCGGCCTGGATCGGGGCCGGCACGCCCTTGCGGGCGATCTCGGCCGTGAACCCCAGCCGGGCTGCCCATACACGGAACTTGGTGCTGTCGTAGCCGCGCGGTCGGCCCGGGCGGTCGTGTCCGTGGCGGCCCGGCCGGCGCGGCAGTGGAGATCGGTCACGTGGCCGGCGGCGACCCGGACCCCAAGTGGTTCAAGGGCGCTGGGCTCATGGAAGCAGCGGGCCACGTCCTGCGCGTACGCGCAGGACGTGTACCAGGTCGAGCAGAGGAGGCAGGACCATCTGGCCGGGGCCGGTGATCGTGCCCGTGCGGTTTGTCGGCTTCGTGGTCCGGCGGCTACAGCCGGCGGAGAACGGAGTTCAGTGTTTCGATCTCCTGCGCGGAGAGCTTGTCGGTGAAGTGGCGGCGCACCGCGGCGTCCAGGCCGGGGTGCACGGCGGTGACGGCCTGGCGTCCGGCGTCGGTGAGGGTGACGATGACACCGTCGGCGCGTTCGCGGGTGACGAGCTGACGCTTGCTCATACGGGTGAGCTGGTGGGAGACGCGGGTACGGTCCCAGCCGAGCGACGCGGCGAGCTCGCTCTGGCGCAGGGACCCCCCGCCCTTGTTCAGGGCGGCGAGGATCGTCAGGTCCGGCTCGGAGAGGCCCGCCGCCTCGGCGGCGTCCGCGATCACACGGGTTCGGACGATCTCGTGGGCGCGCTTGAAGGCGGACCAGAGGGCGACGGGATCCAGTGCGGCCTCGGTCGGTGCCTCGTCCGGCTCGGGAGCCCCGGCGTCCGGTGTTGACATGTCAACGCATCCTTTCTAGTGTTGAGATGTCAACGCTAGCAGGCGCCTGCCGCTTCGTCGGCCCCTGACGGCCGCGCTCATCACTCCACCCCGCAGAAGGATTCATGCGAACCCGAACCCTTGGAACCGGCGGCTTACACGTCGCCCCTCTCGCGTTGGGCTGCGCCGGTATGTCCGACCGCACCGCGCCCGCCGACGAGGCCGATGCCATCGCCACGATCCACGCGGCCCTCGCGGCCGGCGTCACCCTCCTCGACACCGCCGACTTCTACGGCATGGGTCACAACGAGGACCTCATCCGCCGCGCACTCCGCGACAGCGATCGCGAAAAGGCGCTCCTGAGCGTCAAGTTCGGCGGCCTGCGCGACCCCGACGGGAACTTCGTCGGCATCGAGGGCCGTCCCGCCCACGTGAAGAACGCACTCGCCTACTCGCTGCGCCGCCTCGACACCGACCACATCGACATCTACCGCCCCTCCCGGCTCGCCCCCGACACCCCGATCGAGGACACGATCGGCGCGATCTCCGAACTGGTCCAGGCCGGACACGTACGCCACATCGGACTCTCCGAGGTAGGGCCGGAGACCATCCGCCGTGCCCACGCCGTGCACCCGATCTGCGACGTACAGATCGAATACTCCCTGTTCAGCCGCGACCCCGAGACCAACGGCATTCTGGACACCTGCCGCGAGCTGGGTATCGGCGTCACCGCTTACGGGGTCCTCGCGCACGGTCTGCTCACCGGCACCTACCGACAACCCGCCGGAGGTGACCCACGCACCCACTGGTTGCCCCGCTTCCACCCCGACAACCTCGCCACGAACCTCACCCTGGTCGACCGGCTGCGACCGCTCGCCGACGCACGCGGCATCAGCGTCGCGCAGCTCGCCACCGCCTGGGTCATCGCCCGGGGCCGCGAGCGCGGCACCATCGTGGCCGTCCTGGGCGCCCGCCGACCGCACCGCATCGAGGAGGCTCTGGCGGCGGCCGACGTCACCCTGACCGAGGCCGACCTCGGCAGGATGGACGAGGCCGTCCCGGCCGGCGCGGTGGCCGGAACCCGTTACGCCGCACCCCTCATGGCTTTGCTGGACAGCGAGCGCGGTCCGAAGCCATCTGCACGCACGGGGAATTGACCGCCGACGGCCAGGCCGGCTTCAGGCATCGGGCCTTCCGGCGACACGGTCTCCGTCAGCGTGTTCGGTGAGCCGGACCGGAAGTTCCGCGGCACCCACCACAGCACCGTGTCCTGCACGTCCGTCCACGGCATCACCCGCTGACCCCCGCACCCACCGGGCGTGAATCTCCCACACCGGCGCCTGCTCGACACGCGACCCCACCTCTCATGAACCGGGCACGTGAAGGGTCGCTTCCGTATCCGCTCCATGGCCACTGCGAGTGACGTCCGTGCCATTCACACGAAGAACAGGTGACGAATCATGAACACATCCGAGTCACTGCTTGCCGAGCTGGCCCAAGCCGGGAAGCCGATCGGAGTAGGGATCATAGGGCTCGGGGCGCACGGTGGCTGGGCCGAGCGCTCTCACCTGCCCGCCCTGCGCGCCGTCCCGGGTTATGAGCTGAGGGCCCTGAGCGCGAGTTCGAAACAATCGGCGGAGCGCTCCGGACAGAAGCACGGTGTGTCCAGAACCTTCGGGACGGCTGCCGAACTGGTGGCCTGCGACGAGGTGGACCTGGTGGTCGTGGCGGTGAAGGTGCCGCACCACCGGGAACTGGTGCGGACGGCGCTGGGCGCCGGCAAGAGCGTGCTGTGCGAGTGGCCGCTGGGCAACGGGCTCGCGGAGGCCGAGGACATGGCGCGGTTGGCGCGCGGTCGCGCCGTGCCGACCGTCGTCGGACTCCAGGCGCGGTCGCACCCGGCGCTCGCCTACGCACGGCATCTCGTGGCCGACGGCTACGTGGGGGAGGTGCTGTCCACGACGGTGGTCGGCTCCGGCGGCGCTTGGGGCGCCACCGTCGGTCCCGGCGATCACTATGTGCTCGACGCCGCGAACGGCGCGACACTGCTGACGATTCCCTTCGGCCACGCTCTCGACGGACTCGCGTCGGTCCTGGGAGAGCCCGAGGAACTGCGGATCCAACTGGTGTCGAGGCGTACGTCGGCCGTGGACGCCGAGAGCGGACAGCCCGTGCCGATGACCGCCGCGGACCAGGTGGTGGCCTCGGGACGGCTGCCGGGCGGAGCGGTGGCCACCTTCCACTACCGCGGAGGCATGTCCCGAGGAACCAACTCCCGCTGGGAGATCAACGGCACCGAGGGCGACCTCGTCCTCACCGCCCCGATCGGCCACCCCCAGCTCAGCCCGCTCACCCTGGAGGGCGGCCGCGGAACGTCCACCGCACTCGCTCCCATGACGGTGCCGGAATCGTATGTCCGCGTCCCGCGACTGGAACCCCGAACCGACGCGCCCGCTTACGCAGTTGCCCACGCCTACCGGCAGTTCCTGGAGGACCTGCGGGAGGGCACGTCTCGCGTACCCGATTTCGCCCACGGCGTCGCCCGGCACCGCAGCATCGCATCCGTCATTGCGGCAGCGTGACCGGATGCGTGGGTCTCGGTCGGATGGGCCGAGCCGGTGATGAACAGTTCCCGCAGGTCGGTGCGTCCGGGTTAACTGCACTCGACGGCTGTCGGGTAGTTGGTTCGATGACGCTCGTTTGACGCTCCGGCTCCCGGATGGCCGACGCGAAGAGCTGAAACGCGCCTCTGACCAGGCATTTTGCTTGCTACGGTGCCGGCTGACGTCTTTTCGATGACGTCGTACGTGGAGTGCGTGGCGATCCTTGAGCCTGCGGGGAAGGGTCGCTGACCTGCGGTTTCGTCGGTGCGCAGGGGGTTTTCACCTGTTTCGGCGTCTGCAACAGGTGAAGACTCGCGCAACCGCCTGACCTGGAGTTCTGTGCTGGAGCGACCGGTGGGGGTCTGTACGGTGATCGGTGTAACTCCCGAGCGGGAAGCGGAAGTTGATGACCGACGTGAGTGTCACCGAGACCGAGGGTCGGGCAGAGGAGCCGGCGGCGGGTGTGGATGACGAGCTGGTCGCCCAA